>NZ_JAMPLW010000011.1:0-2140 GCF_028477805.1 Providencia sp. PROV268 | reverse complement strand
TCAGTGAGAAAGCCACCCATCGGGTGGCTTTTTTGCGTTTGGAGAGATAAAGTTTAATCCCTTACTTTGTGGTAGCGGCCTCACGGTGAGAGGCCGTTGCGAACATCACGCCCCCCTTCAGTTTTACTGCTTTTGGCAAATTCAGTCGCCTGTACTTTTAGTTTTGTTTACATAGTGGGGGGAAGTTTAGCCTAGCAAGAATAGGCAGCCACACACGATTTAAATCACCGCATCCCATAAAACACGGTATGGTGGCTGATACATTGTTTTGATGGTCGTTATTATCGATATTATAAAATTAAACCCCAAACCCCAAACCCCAAACCCCAAACCCCAAACCCCAAACCCCAAACCCCAAACCCCAAACCCCAAACCCCATCTCATACTTTATTAACCACTTTTTATCTCAGCGCATATCTCCCCCTGATTAGCTATAACCATAATTATGGTTGTTATTCTCCCTCTACAGCACAGCTATACCGAGTTTGGCACACTACATGAACCGTTATTGATAGGATGATTGATGCGTTAATTAAAGGGGGGGAATTAAAGCTTCAGTGATAATGCCCTGCTTTAAACAAAATTATTTGGTCATTGAATAGATTGAGTAAATATAAAGTAGTGAGTAACAGCTCACAGGTTTGTGTGTTCCAGTATTGAGAGTGTCAAATTTATTACTAATTATTAGCTATTTCAATGTGTTAGAGGGGGTTAATAAAAAAGGTATCATTCACTGTTTTTTGCTGGGTATTGATGGGGTGAATAGGTTTAGTGGATATAAAGTAGTGAGTAACAGCTCACAGATTTGTGTGTTCAGGTATTGAGGGTATCAAATATGCTGTTAATTATTATCTATCCCAATGGATTAGGGCAGATGAGTAAAAAACTTATCACTTACTGCTTCTTTTTGATGGATATTGATGAGATGAATAGGTTTGGCATATATAAAGTAGTAAGTAACAGCTCACAGATTTGTGTGTTCAGGTATTGAGGGTGTTAAATTTATTATTAATTATTAGCTATTTCAATGAATTAGGGCAGGTGAGTAAAAAACTTATCACTTACTGCTTCTTTTGATGGACATTGATAAGGTGAATGGGTTTGGTAAATATAAAGTAGTAAGTAACAGCTCATAGATTTGTGTGGTCCGGTATTGAGGGTATCAAATTTGTTATTAATTATTATCTATCTCAATGGATTAGAGGGTGTTAATAAAAAGGTATCATTCACTGTTTTTTTGCTGGGTATTGATAGGGCGAATAGGTTGAGCAGATATAAAGTAGTAAGTAATAGCTCACAGATTTGTGTGTTTCGGTATTAATTAGGATATCAAGTTAGTTGCTAAACTATTTATTTCAATGAGTTAATGAATTATTAGCAAGGGATTTATAACTCACTAATCTCTTTGCTGGGTATTGATAAGGTGAATAGGTTTGGCAAATATAAAGTAGTAAGTAATAGCTCACAGGTTTGTGTGTTCCAGTATTAATCAGGATATCAAGTTAGTTGCTAAACTATTTATTTCAATGAGTTAATGAATTATTAGCAAGGAATTTATAACTCACTAATCTCTTTGCTGGATATTGATAAGGTGAATAGATTGAGTGGATATAAAGTAGTGAGTAACAGCTCACAGGTTTGTGTGTTCCAGTATTGAGAGTGTCAAATTTATTATTAATTATTAGCTATTTCAATGGATTAGATGGTGTTAATGAAAAAGTATCACTCACTGTTTTTTTGATGGATATTGATGAGGTGAATGGTTTGAGTGGATATAAAGTAGTAAGTAACAGCTCACAGGTTTGTGTGGTCCGGTATTGAGAGTATCAAACTTATTACTAAGCTTTAATTATACTAATGAGCGAGGCGCTTGAGTAACGTTCTGCTTTTATTCTTTTGAATGTATCTAAGATCTGTAATACATATCTTATAATTTAGATTATTTTTGTGTTATTGAGGATGTTAAAGTAACCCGTTGTTACTTAAGCTGTTTCTATGGTTATTGAGGATGTTAAAGTAACCCATTGTTACTTAAGCTGTTTCTGTGGTTATTGATGTATTAAAGTAACTTCTTGTTACTTAGGCTGTTTTTATGGTTATTGATGTATTAAAGTAACCCCTTGTTACTTAGGCTGTTTCT
>NZ_JAMPLW010000010.1:0-304632 GCF_028477805.1 Providencia sp. PROV268 | reverse complement strand
ATGGCTATTGAAGATATTAAAGTAATCCTCCTGTTACTTAGACGGCTCTGTAGGTACTGAGAATATTAAAAAATGCCTTATCGCTACTCACTTAGACTATTCCCAGCGGTATGCAATATCCACTCAGCCTGACGCTAGCGCCAATCAATCCCAATTACGTACGGATAGATGATGAGGGAAATATTATATCTGTATTCATTTTTATTACTCTATGCCCTTTAAAAGATAGAGCTAAGATTAAAATCAGTAAGCCAATTAAATAAACGTTATCAGCCTCAGTTCTTTATTATAGAATTTATTAATGCTAATAAAAAATAAACTGAGGGGGATTGATAAAAGATAAATTTATTACTCATTAGAAATAAAATTTATATATAATTAAATATAAATTACTTAAATTGCAGTAATGGATATTTATTAATAATTAATTTAAACCAAGGCGTAAATTGGTCAGGGGTATTTTTGATTTCTGTTTGTAAGTCTGAAGGTAATACCCAGCGAATGGCAGAAACTTCATCACGATTAGGGGTTACGGCGCCATCATAATAACCAATAAAGAGGTGGTCATATTCATGTTCAATTAAGCCGCCATTGACTTCTGCATGATAAACAAAGTGGCCAACTAATGAAATTTCGGTAGTAAAACCAAGCTCTTCCATTAATCGACGTTTAGCCGCCGCTAATGTATCTTCGTTAGGGCGAGGATGGCTACAGCAGCTATTTGCCCATTGACCCGCAGAGTGGTATTTATGAGTAGCACGCTGTTGAATAAGTAATTCTCCCTTGGTATTAAAAATAAAAACCGAGAATGCGCGGTGTAATCTTCCCTGTTGATGGGCTAATAGTTTAGGCATAGTGCCTATAGGGTTATCTTGTCTATCAACAAGAATGATCTTTTCTTCCATTTGATTTAATCTTCCGTATTAATTATTTCATTAGTTTATCATATTATAGTTCAATTCGTGTTACTTGTAGATTTGAGCTTTTTCATTGATAAACGCTATTTATAACGACCCTAATCACATATTAGCTATGTGACTAGGGGGATTTTTTAGACTCAATTGGTTTGCTTAGCAATTATGGGGAACGTAGGTACGTTGTTATGCACATTAAATAGCGACTATTTTTGTTGTAGCACCCATACAGCGGCCTCGACACGAGATTTTAGATTCAATTTTTTCAAGAGGTGCTTCACATGAACTTTGACTGTACTTTCTGCGATATCGAGTTTGCGAGCAATCATTTTATTTGATAGCCCTTGTGCAATAAGCTCTAAGATATTGGTTTCTCTAGGCGTTAAAGATAGAAGATTATTTTCGGTTTGTGGTCGATTGTCTCTCAGTGATTCTGCCAACACGGAAGTCAACGCTGGGCTAACCACCATTTTGCCACTGGCGGCTTCTTTAAGAGCGACAATCAGCTCTTCTGGCTCCATATCTTTCAATAGATAACCATCCGCTCCGCGTTTGAGGGCGCTAACAAGGTCTTCACCGTAATTAGAAACGGTGAAAAGAATGATCCTGCCAGATAATTCCCGTTTTCTAAGCTCATCTAGGGTTTCAAAACCATTCATACCTGGCATATTGAGATCAAGAAGGATAAGGTCTGGATCTTGTTCTTCAGCAATTTTTATACCTGTAGCGCCATCACCGGCTTCACCTATCACGAGTAATGATGGCTCAAGACTGATTAATTGTTTGACGCCATTTCTTAGCATCGGATGATCATCAATCAATAAAATCGTGGATTTTTCGCTCATTATATTTGTGTTTCCCATGAATTGCTTTGCTCCAAAATGATTAAGTAACAGGTAAAGAAAAGGTGACTTGCACTTTTGTTCCACCTTGCGCTCTCGGAATGATTTCACACTCACCATTAAGGCTAAGCGCTCGCTCTCTCATAATAATTAAACCATAGTGGTTTTGTTTGCTTGGTGTAGGTGCAATACCTTCGCCATTATCTTCGATTGTAATTGTGACAACACCGGAATCTTGTTGAAGAGTAACTTGTGCCCAATTGGCGTGAGCATGCTTCAGAATATTGCTCAGCGCTTCTCGGATTATCTGTATGATATGAATCGATTGATGGGGTGAAATGCTTTTCGCTGGAATATGGTAATTCAATAAAATCTTAAATCCCATCTTCTGACTAAATTCGTTAATTGTGCTTTCCAATGACGGAAGTAGTCCAGGCTCCATTAACTTTAATCGAAACGTGGTGAGTAACTCTCTAAGCTGACTATAGGCAGTGTTAATTTCACCTCGCATTTCACTGAGCAATTGTTGGTGTTTATCTGGCAAAGATTCTGGTTGCATTTGTAAATAGCTAATTTGCATTTTTAGACAAGACAGCGATTGGGCGATCGAATCGTGTAGCTCTCTTGCGATAGCAGAGCGTTCATCCATAATGAGTAATTGTTGCTGTTGCTCTATTTGATGTTCCATCGCTAGCATGCCTGAAATTTGTTTTACTAGCATAAGAACCAAGTTATTTTGTTCCTCAGAAATATCTTCATTATTCTCAATTTCCGCAGAAATGACACCATAACGGTGCATATTATCGGATAGCTCCCATAATAATGTTTTGGGATGATGAACAATATCTTTGGGAATAAATGACGGATCTTCGGATAGCGGATCATTTGAAGTACAACAAATTTCATGAAAGTATTTTTCATTGCTATCTTCGTAGAGCTTTAAACTCAAGTTTTTTAAACTTGTGATATTTTTGAGTTCACCAAGGACTTTTTGTAATCGTAAATCGAGCGGCTCAGTTGAATGTAGTATCTGATTTGATTGATAAAGATAAGAAAGTACACGGTTCTTGTTGCGAAGATCGGCCGTTTTTTCCGCTACTCTCGATTCGAGCTGATGATAACTTTGTGCTAACTCATCAGACATTTGATTCAAGGTTAGCCCTAAAGTATTTAACTCATCTTGTTTGTTATTATTAGGGTATCGTTGGCTAAAATCTTTTTGCCCAATCGCATGAGCCATAGAGAGGAGTTTCATCCATGGATAATAAATTTTACGTCTAAGGTGCCAAATCGTGACCATTAATAACAAAAAGACTAAGCCAATAAAGATCATTTGTGTCATGGCGACATATGCGATTTTTCGTTCTGTTTTTTCGTCAATATCATGAACGAGTTCATCCAACATATTGACAAAAGAGATCACTTCATACCGCGCATCGCTGGCAGAATTGGCCTCAGAGAGTGCAGGGCGTAAGGTTTTTAACCAAAATGTGTGTAATTCGGAGAATTTTTCAGTGAGATCTTCAGCTTTAACAACTTGAGTTAATTCTAGGCTGGATAAATCATTTTCTAGTATATCAAGGTACTCTTTGGTATGGTCATTTAAAGGAATTAAAGAAAGCAGCCGGTAGCTTTGCATTCGAAGTGAACCGGATTTATTAATCGCATGAGCGTTACCTTGCACACTGATTATCATACGATTTGAAATCGTCATTCCGATAATACCAAGGATGGCTATAAGCAACATCAATCCGATAACTTGATTAATAATTGAAAATCGACGGTGAAATACCGGCATATTCATTTCCTTCAAAATGACCTCGCAATCTACTTTTTCTTTTTTATGATGGTTATATTGTTCAGAGATTGCTTAAATTTAAATATACTACTTCAGGGTTAACCCTAAATTTCTTATCTATAGGATAGCGTAAATATCAGGATAAAAGTAATTTAAATAAATCTATTTTTATTTTGAATATTTATAGGGTTAGCTAAATATACCCCTTGTACCCCTCTAGTAGGTTGTTTATATAGTGTGCAAAACCTAACTTGAATATCTCTTGATTTAGATCAGTCTAGCTGTTCCTAAATGAACACAAACTGACCTCATAAATGCTATTTATTGGGGTGAGTTATGTCTCAACGAGAAAGTTTAAATACACGGACAAAACAATCTGGAGCGATTATTCAGGATTGGCGCCCTGAAGATACTCAGTTTTGGCAAACAACAGGGCAGCGCATTGCAAATCGCAATTTGTGGATCTCTGTACCATGTTTGTTACTCGCATTCTGTGTCTGGATGTTATTTAGTGCAGTTGCCGTTAATTTAAATAAAGTAGGATTTAATTTCACAACTGACCAACTATTTTTATTAACAGCGCTACCCTCAGTTTCAGGTGCACTTTTACGAGTACCGTATTCATTTGTTATTCCTATTTTTGGTGGCCGTCGTTGGACTGCAATTAGTACTGTTTTTCTTGTTATTCCCTGTATTTGGTTAGGGTTTGCTGTTCAAAATCCAACAACACCTTATAGTGTTTTTGTCATTATTTCGTTGCTATGTGGTTTCGCTGGGGCCAATTTTGCGTCCAGTATGGCAAATATCAGTTTCTTCTTCCCTAAATCACGTCAAGGAGGAGCGCTTGGGCTAAATGGTGGCCTTGGTAATTTAGGGGTGAGCGTAATGCAGTTAGTTGCGCCATTTATTGTTGGTGTTGGCGTATTCTCTTTTATGGGGGGAGCAGGCACACCACAGGCTGATGGCTCTGTGTTATGGCTAGAAAATGCTGCATGGATTTGGGTACCTTTCTTATTATTTTTCACCGTGATGGCTTGGTTTGGCATGAATGATTTGGCAGCTAACAGAGCATCGTTAACGGCACAACTTCCTGTACTCAAAAGAGCCCATCTTTGGATCTTAAGTTTTCTTTATCTTGCGACCTTTGGGTCTTTCATTGGCTTTTCTGCAGGGTTTGCGATGCTGTCTAAGACGCAATTTCCTGACGTCATCATCTTAAAGTTCGCCTTTTTTGGGCCATTACTCGGCGCACTTGCCCGCCCTGCCGGAGGCATGCTGTCTGATCGCTTTGGCGGCGTAAAAGTGACGATGATTAACTTTATTGTGATGGCTATTTTCTCTGGATTGCTGTTCTTCACACTACCAACTCAAGGTCAAGGCGGTTCCTTCATCGCGTTTTACGCGGTATTTATGGTGCTGTTTTTAACGGCGGGATTAGGTAGTGGCTCAACATTCCAAATGATCGCAGTTGTTTTTCGCAAGCTAACGATTGATCGCGCCTTGTCTTTTGGGGCTTCAGAACAAGATGCACAAAAGCAAGCGGTGACAGAGAGCGCGGCAGCATTAGGTTTTATTTCCGCTATTGGGGCAATCGGTGGGTTCTTTATTCCAAAAGCATTTGGAACCTCTTTAACACTGACAGGTTCACCCGCTGGTGCGATGAAAGTTTTCTTCGTGTTCTATGTCTCTTGTGTGTTTATCACATGGTTAGTTTATGGGCGTAAGCACAAATAATAACAACCAATAAATACGATTTAAGCAATGTATGACGCCTGTCGGCGTCTCTTTGGAGGCAATCCGAATGAGCAAATTTTTAGACCGATTTCGTTATTTCAAACAGCTTGGCGAGACTTTTTCAGGCGATCACGGACAAGAGTTGAACGTCAATCGTGATTGGGAAAATGGTTATCGTAGCCGTTGGCAGCACGATAAAATTGTGCGCTCGACACATGGCGTAAACTGTACAGGGTCATGTAGTTGGAAGATATATGTCAAAAATGGTTTGGTAACATGGGAAACGCAACAAACAGATTACCCACGTACACGCCCTGACCTACCTGATCATGAACCAAGAGGCTGCCCGCGTGGAGCGAGTTACTCATGGTATCTTTACAGCGCTAATCGGGTGAAATATCCAATGGTTCGTAAGCGCTTACTAAAATTATGGCGTGAAGCGAAAGCAGAACATCAAGATCCTGTAAAGGCTTGGTTTTCTATTATCAATGATCCACAAAAAGCACAAAGCTATAAGCAAGCTCGTGGGCGCGGCGGCTTTGTACGCTCAAGCTGGCAGGAAGTAAATGAGCTGATAGCCGCAGCTAATGTCACAACGATTAAAGAGTTTGGCCCTGACCGTATTATTGGTTTCTCTCCAATACCCGCAATGTCGATGGTTTCTTATGCTTCAGGAGCAAGATATTTATCGTTGATTGGTGGTGTTTGCCTCAGTTTCTACGATTGGTATTGTGATTTACCGCCATCTTCACCGATGACTTGGGGTGAACAAACGGATGTACCAGAATCGGCGGATTGGTATAACTCCTCCTATATCATTGCATGGGGTTCTAATGTGCCTCAAACGCGTACTCCGGATGCGCATTTCTTTGCTGAAGTACGTTACAAAGGTACGAAAACGGTCGCAGTCACACCTGATTATGCCGAAATAGCTAAATTGTGTGACCACTGGTTGAATCCAAAACAGGGTACAGACAGTGCAATGGCGATGGCGATGGGGCATGTGATCCTTAAAGAATTCCATATCGAACGCCAAGCTGAGTATTTTCGTGAGTATGTACGTACTTACTCTGATATGCCAATGTTGGTTATGTTGGATAAACGTGAAGACGGAACATATGCTGGCGGTAGAATGTTACGAGCCGCCGATTTGGTTGATTCTCTGGGCGAAGAGAAAAATGCTGAGTGGAAAACCATTGCTATTGATGAAGCAACAGGGGCGTTATGTGTTCCTCAAGGTTCAATGGGGTTCCGCTGGGATAATAGTCGCAAATGGAACCTCGAGCCTCGTAAAGCGGATGATGGGCAAGAGTTCAAAATGCAGCTTAGCCTCTTGGATGGATGCGATGAGGTTGTCGAGGTTGGTTTCCCTTACTTTGGCGGCTTAGAAAGCGAACATTTCCAAAATGTTGAGCTTAAAGACGTGCTGTTACATAAACTGCCCGTAAAACGTATTCAATTGGCGGATGGTAGCGACGCTTTGGTGACCACTGTTTATGATTTGATACTCGCGAACTATGGTATTGAACGTGGTTTAGGCGATGAGAATTGTGCCGCAGATTACGATGATATGAAGGCATACTCCCCTGCATGGGCGGAGAAAGTGACGGGGGTTAGCCGTCAAAATATCATCCGGATTGCACGGGAATTTGCGGATACGGCAGAAAAAACGCATGGACGCTCTATGGTGATTGTTGGTGCAGGTATCAACCACTGGTATCACATGGATATGACCTATCGCGCTATTATTAATATGTTAGTGTTCTGTGGCTGTATAGGACAAAGTGGTGGTGGTTGGTCACACTATGTCGGACAAGAAAAATTACGTCCACAAACGGGTTGGCTGCCTCTTGCTTTTGGCTTAGATTGGCAACGTCCACCGCGCCATATGAATAGCACCTCATTTTTCTACAATCATTCAAGCCAATGGCGCTATGAAACAGTCAAGACGGAAGAGCTATTATCCCCATTAGCCGATAAAAAAGCATTTAGCGGCTCTCTTATTGATATGAATGTGCGCGCAGAGCGCATGGGATGGTTACCTTCCGCACCACAATTAAACGTTAACCCTATTACGATTGCTAAACAAGCCGAAAGTGCAGGTATGTCGGCGGTAGATTACACGGTTAACCAATTGAAAGAAGGGAATATTCGCTTTGCTGCGGAGCAACCCGATAGCCCACAAAACTTTCCGCGTAACCTATTTATTTGGCGTTCGAACCTACTTGGCTCAGCCGGTAAAGGCCATGAATATTTATTGAAATACCTATTAGGTACTGAAAATGGTATTCAGGGGCTTGATTTAGGACAACAAGGAGAAGTGAAGCCTGAAGAGGTTGAATGGGCAGATAAAGCGGCAGAAGGAAAAGTCGACTTAGTCGTAACCCTCGACTTTAGAATGTCGAGTACCTGTTTGTTCTCGGACGTGGTTCTACCAACCGCAACGTGGTATGAAAAAGACGATATGAATACTTCGGATATGCATCCATTTATTCATCCATTGTCTGCGGCGGTTGATCCTGCTTGGGAATCGAAAAGCGATTGGGAAATTTATAAAGGGATTGCTAAAGCATTCTCAGAAGTCAGCGTAGGTCACCTCGGGAAAGAAACCGACGTTGTTACGCTGCCAATCCAGCACGACAGTGCCGCTGAAATGGGGCAACCTTTCGATGTGCGTGATTGGAAAAAAGGCCAATGTGAACTGATCCCAGGGAAAACGGCACCGCACATTATGACGGTTGAGCGTGATTATCCATCGACCTATGCACGTTATACCTCACTTGGTCCTTTGATGGATAAGCTCGGTAATGGCGGTAAAGGGATCAGTTGGAATACGCAAGATGAAATAGACTTCCTGAAAAAACTGAATAAAACCCAACCTAGTGGCGTTAACCAAGGACGGCCGAAGATTGAAACTGCTATTGATGCTGCGGAAGTTATCTTAACGTTAGCACCAGAAACCAACGGGCAGGTGGCAGTGAAAGCGTGGGATGCTTTAGGTAAAGTCACAGGCCGTGATCATACCCATTTAGCACGCTATAAAGAGGATGAAAAAATCCGTTTCCGCGACATTGTTGCGCAGCCACGTAAAATCATCTCTAGCCCCACATGGTCAGGCTTGGAAGATGAGCATGTGTCTTACAATGCCTGTTATACCAATGTTCATGAAATGATCCCTTGGCGTACCTTAAGTGGTCGTCAACAGTTATATCAGGATCATGAGTGGATGAGAGCTTTTGGTGAAAGCCTTGTGGTTTATCGTCCTCCTATTGATACCCGTGCGGCCCAACCGTTGATGGGGAAAAAGCCAAATGGTTTCCCTGAAAAGGCGCTTAACTTCTTAACGCCGCATCAAAAATGGGGGATCCACTCCACATATAGTGACAATTTACTGATGCTAACGCTGGGTCGAGGCGGACCGATTGTCTGGTTAAGTGAAGAAGATGCCCGCCAGTTAGGTATTGAAGACAACGATTGGGTAGAAGCCTTCAACAGCAACGGGGCGTTGACCGCGAAAGCCGTGGTGAGCCAGCGTATTCCTGATGGCATGATCATGATGTATCACGCGCAAGAACGCTTGATTAATTTGCCAGGCTCCGAAATTACGGCGCAGCGCGGCGGGATCCATAACTCAGTGACCCGCGTCTGCCCTAAACCGACCCACATGATTGGTGGTTATGGGCATTTAGCATATAGCTTCAACTACTATGGCACCGTGGGCTCTAACCGCGATGAATTTGTGGTGGTACGTAAAATGAAGCAGGTCGATTGGCTTGATGGTGAGCAAGATGGCTATCAGCAGGCGCTGAGCGGAAAGGAGAAAGCATAATGAAAATTCGTTCTCAAGTCGGCATGGTATTGAACCTCGACAAATGTATTGGTTGTCATACCTGTTCAGTGACCTGTAAGAATGTCTGGACCAGCCGTGAAGGCGTTGAATATGCTTGGTTTAATAACGTCGAAACGAAACCAGGTATCGGTTATCCCCATAATTGGGAAGATCAGGAAAAATGGAAGGGCGGCTGGATCCGTAATATCAAAGGTAAATTAGTGCCGCGTATGGGCAACCGAGTCGGGGTACTTTCAAAGATCTTCGCTAACCCAGATGTTCCTGCTCTAGATGATTACTATGAACCATTTGATTATGACTACAGTCATTTAAAAAATGCTAAAGAAGGGCAACATGTGCCAACGGCTCGCCCACGCTCATTAATTACTGGGCAGCGTATGAGCAATGTCAATATGGGGCCAAATTGGGAAGATGATCTTGGTGGCGAATTTAGCAAACGCGCACACGATAAGAACTTTGAGCATATTCAAAAAGAGATGTATGGGCAATTTGAAAATACATTCATGATGTATTTGCCGCGCTTATGTGAGCACTGTTTGAACCCAGCTTGTGTGGCGACTTGCCCGAGTGGTGCTATCTATAAACGTTCAGAAGATGGCATTGTCTTGATTGACCAAGATAAGTGTCGTGGTTGGCGAATGTGCTTAACAGGCTGTCCATACAAGAAAATTTACTTCAATTGGAAAAGTGGTAAATCAGAAAAATGTATTTTCTGCTATCCACGCATTGAGTCTGGTATGCCGACAGTGTGCTCTGAAACCTGTGTTGGGCGCATCCGTTATTTAGGCGTGCTGCTATACGATGCCGATAAGATTGAGCAAGCGGCGAGTGTAGAAAAAGAAACCGACCTATATCAAAGCCAACTTGATGTATTCCTTAACCCACATGATCCACATGTGATAGAAGAAGCACAAAAACAAGGGATCCCTCTGAGTGTGATCGACGCTGCTCAAAAGTCTCCTGTTTATAAAATGGCGATGGAGTGGAAGCTTGCATTGCCATTGCACCCAGAGTATCGAACTTTACCGATGGTGTGGTATGTGCCGCCTTTGTCACCCATCCAATCCGTTGCGGATGCAGGTATGTTGGCGAGCAATGGTGTCTTACCTGATGTTGAAAGTTTACGTATCCCAGTACAGTACCTAGCGAATTTATTAACCGCTGGAGATGTCGAGCCAGTATTGCTTGCACTAAAACGTATGTTAGCGATGCGTCACTATAAACGTGCTGAAACAGTAGAAAATCAATGTGACACCAGTGCACTAGAACAAGTTGGTCTAACAGAAGCTCAGGCACAAGAGATGTATCGTTATTTGGCAATAGCGAACTACGAAGACCGCTTTGTGATCCCATCAAGCCATCGTGAGTTAGCGCGAGAAGCTTTCCCAGAAGCGAAAGCGTGTGGCTTTAGCTTTGGTGATGGCTGTCATGGCAGCGATAGCAAGGTGAATTTGTTTAATAGTCGCCGTATCGATGCGATAGATGTGACACCAAAAACATCGCAGGAGAAAACATTATGATGTCGTTGAAAGTGATTTCGCGCTTACTTGACTACCCAAGTGAAGCGTTATGGCAGCATCGTGATGAGCTTATCGAGGCGCTAGAGCAAGCGAATGAGTTGCCATTTACCCAAGCCGTCCAACTGATGATGTTTGTGCGCGAATACCTTGATGAAGATCTGTTAGACATGCAAGCACAATATTGCGAGCTATTTGATAGAGGACGCGCAACTTCCTTGTTGCTATTTGAACATGTGCATGGGGAGTCTCGTGATAGAGGGCAAGCAATGGTTGATTTGATGGCGCAGTATCAACAGCAAGGATTGCAGATTGATTGCCGCGAATTACCGGACTATTTACCGATTTATTTGGAATATTTAACGGTATTAACCCCCGACCAAACCCGTGAAGGCTTAAGCGATATTGCGCCAATTTTGGCGCTATTGGGTGAAAGATTGAAACAACGCCAAAGCCGATTCGGTGTGTTATTTGACCTTCTTTTGACGCTATCGGCGACTGCTATCGAAACTAGCCAATTGAGTGGGCAAGTCGCAGCGGAAGCACGAGATGATACGCCAGAGGCATTGGATGCTGTTTGGGAAGAGGAGCAAGTGAAATTCTTTGCCGATGAAAAAAGTTGCGCGAGTGAAGTGACGGCTCATCAACATCGCTTTGCAAACGCGGTTGTGCCTCAATATTTGGATCTTGATGCGGGCTATAATGCGGGAGTTCAAAAATGAATTTTATCAATCAATTCTTCTTCGATATTTACCCCTACATTGCCGGTACTGTGTTTATTGTCGGTAGCTGGTTACGCTATGACTATGGGCAATATAGCTGGCGAGCTGGTTCAAGCCAAATGCTTGATAAAAAGAATATGCGCTTAGCATCCAATTTGTTCCATGTCGGGATCATTGGTGTCTTTTTGGGGCATTTTTTCGGTATGTTAACCCCGCATTGGGTGTATGAGTCTTTCTTGCCAATGCATATTAAGCAATTGATGGCGATGATTGGTGGGGGCGTATGTGGGCTAATGGTACTGATAGGTGGAGCGATGTTATTAAAGCGCCGCTTAACGAATCCGCGTGTCAGAGCTACTTCATCCTTTGGCGATATTATGATCTTAACCTTACTGGTAATACAGGTCTGTTTAGGTTTACTGACTATTCCATTCTCTGCTCAGCATATGGATGGTAGTGAAATGTTGAAATTGGTAGGGTGGGCACAATCGGTTGTCACCTTCCATTGGGGGGCGTCACAATACCTCGAAGGAGTTGGAATTGTCTTTAAGTTACACCTTGTTTTAGGAATGACGCTATTTTTGTTATTCCCATTCTGCCGTTTAGTGCATATCTGGAGTGCGCCAATAGAGTATATTACGCGCCGTTACCAGCTAGTGAGAAATCGTCACTAAAAATATGGCCTTGCAAATGAAGGCAAGGCCAGCTTGTGTTCTTGTGTAAACAACAAATATTGCTAATGTAGCAACCCCATATCATCGATATGGGGTTTTTTGTTTCTTTAGGCGCTTAAACGTGTTTTGACTTGTTTGGCTAAAGTGATAAGCAAGACGAGTATAATGCCCACGATTAACCCAAAAATAAGGTTTGCCAATGAAGGCGTAATGAATTGCATTACCTTACCAATTGCAGGTGTTAACGATAGCGCTAGGGCTAACTCTTCTATCCAATAATAGACTGTTGTTATACCATGAGTCAGAATACCGCCTCCGACCATAAACATGGCAGCTGTGCCGACAACGGATAAGGTTTTCATTAGGTAAGGCGTGGCGTAAATAAGCCATGTACCTAATTTGCTTAACCAAGCAGAAGCCTTTTTCTGTAAATAGAATCCGAGATCATCCAGTTTGACAATACCTGCCACTAGCCCATAAACCCCAATTGTCATAACAATCGCAATAATGGAAAGAACAATAACTTGGTTCATAAAGGTTGTTGCAGAAACGATACCGAGTGTGATCGCAATAATTTCAGCGGATAACACAAAATCCGTACGTACTGCTCCTTTGATTTTGCTTTTCTCAAATGCCGCCAGCTCTTCCGGCGACATGACGGCTTTTTGTTCCCTTTTTTCATGGTGTTCTTGGGCGGAATGGAGATATTTGTGCATTAATTTTTCTGCGCCCTCAAAACACAGGTAAGCCCCACCAATCATCAGTAAAGGCGTCACGGCCCAAGGTATGAAGGCACTGATCAATAAGGCGAGCGGAACCAATATCAGTTTATTGATAAAAGAGCCTTTTGCTACGGCCCATACCACAGGGATTTCTCGTTCAGCTCGAACCCCTGTGACTTGTTGGGCATTTAAGGCGAGATCGTCACCTAATACACCGGAGGTTTTTTTCGCGGCCATTTTTGTCATTACAGAAACGTCATCTAATACGGCTGCAATGTCATCAAGTAAAGCAAGTAAGCTACTTCCTGCCACAGAGTGATCCTTTTTTGTCTAATTTAAGGTGTGTTTAATGTTAATTAGGCTGATATTGCGATAATTAGTTCACCTTTTGGTAGGTAAATAAATCCGATTTAGAAGGAATCTATGTCTGTAAGCCAAGAGATGGAGGCTCCACTTTTTAATTGTGAATTTTTTGTGACAGTGGAACCAATATATATATTTTCTCTCTAATCATCTAAATTACCGTGTTTAGATGAGTTTTAAAAAGTATCGTTTGAACAAAATAATAGCAGAAAGTGACCAAGGAAGGTGGCTTTCGAATGAATGGTTTAATAAGGTTAATACATGTCTCCTGCACCTGTTTTGAGTATTGTCGTTGCCGTTTATAATGGTGAAAAGTTTCTTCCTCATTTTTTTGATAGCTTATTAGCGCAAAATCTGAGTAATTGGGAATTAATCGTCGTAAACGATGGTTCAAAAGATAACAGTGAGGCGGTGATCCGCCAGTATCAAGATAAATTCAGTCACTTTACATTATTAACGCAAGACAATCAGGGGGTTTCTGTCGCACGTAATACCGGCATGGCAGAAGCGCGAGGGAAATATATCACTTTCCCTGATATTGATGACGAAATTAGTCCTAAAATGTATGGTCGCTTGTTAGAAATTGCGTTGGCGGGAGATTTGGATGTAGCCACCTGTAACGGAACATATATTTACACTAATGGTGATGCACCAAAAGCGATTTTTCCACCCAATAAAGTACCATCAACAGGTGTGATTAGTGGCCCTGAATGGCTGGAAATTGGTTTAAGTTCACGTAAATTTTTACATGTGACTTGGTTGAATCTTTATCGTTTGGATTTAATTCGCCAGCATAACTTTTCCTTTGAACCTAAATTGCACCATCAAGATATTCCATGGACTACGGAATTACTGCTGGTGGCGAAGCGAGTTCAATTTATTAATGAGCAATATTACGATTATCTGATCCATAATCAGTCGGTTTCCCACTCCTTGCAAGGGGATGAACGGTCTATTCGTAAGATAAATACCTATTTGAAAATCATTGATATGCTGTTGGATATCTATAAGCGCTATCCGAAACAGGTTGAACAGGCGCCAGCGTGTTTATGGCAGGTCGGTAAAGAAGGGCTTGGGATTACTCAAGCCATACTTGCCATTAAATCACCGGAAACACAGCGAGATGTCGCCCGCATGTTTTTTGAGAAAGGTTATTGGGATGTGATCTGGTCTCATGCGACGACGATCAAGTTAAAATGGCGTTTGATCCGTCGTTACACTAAGTTGAAAGCTATCGCTAAATAATCGCTAAAGGGTAGCGAATGGAAACATTGGCTACCCTTGTTTTGAAAAGGCCTAATTAGGTAATCTTTTCAATGAATCAATAAACAATTCCCACAATCTAGCATTATCCAATCGAGTCGCAACTTGCGTATGGCAGTCGCTAGCTGGCGGATGCCGGAAATCAGTGACAGTCATCCCTGTGGTCAGTGCCCCTTGTAATTCAATATTTACCGGCGCTTTTTGGGTTGTGATTAATGTTGGATCAATAACATAAGCAACAGCGCAAGGGTCATGCACAGGGGCGTGCTCATTGGTTCCATTACGTTGGCGATATCCCGCAGTGTAGTAACTTAATGAGTCCACGACAAACTGGCTTATCGGTGTATTGAGTGCGGCGATATCGGCCATAATTTTGTCTGTCGGCCTTGCTTGGTGTGTTAAATCGAGGCCTACCATGGTGAGTGGCCAGCGTTCATTAAACACAATATGAGCAGCTTCTGGGTCGATAGCAATATTGAATTCGGCGACCGCAGAACGATTTCCGGTGTGGTAGCCTCCTCCCATTAAAACCACTTCTTTAACTAAATCGACGATCTCAGGCGCTTTTCTTACAGCAAGGGCAATATTAGTTAGCCCCGCAGTAGGAACGAGTGTGACCGTTTTAGGTGGATGGGATTTTAGGGTATCGATGATGAGATCAACGGCATGGCGCTTATCGAGTGGCTGTGTAGGGGAAGGAAGATGGGTGCCATCAAGGCCACTTATACCATGTACTTCTGCCGCATTTTGGATGTTACGTATTAGTGGGCGAGGACAGCCTGCTGCAATAGGGATTTGTTTTCCACCAGCGAATTCAGTGATGGCTTGAGCGTTGTGGGTGACTTTATCTAACGTTTGATTACCGACGACAGTAGTAATTGCTAGCAAATCGATATCAGGATGCCCTAATGCCAATAGAATTGCCATTGCATCATCATGGCCGGGGTCGCAGTCTAAAATGATTTTCTTTTGTGGCATTTTTCTCTCCTAAAGTTGGCAGGAAAATGGTTAAGCATGAATGTATTAAGGAATGAGCTTAACCATAGGATCCATTGCTAATTGAGTCTATCTAAGCGTGTTATTAAGGTTAAAAAATTGCGTGTACATTTCCTGTGATACATCTCGGATTTATATGGATGGTGATAAATAGTTGGTAACAAATTATTAATAATTTTGGACGAGAGTGTGATTTGATTAACATATTAATAACAATTGGATTGAGTTGCTTAGGATAATGTGGTTTTTATAAGCTTTTGGCAGCTGATTTTATCGCTGAAAGAAAATAGCTTATTAATAAGTTAATGACTTTGGAGGCAGAATGGAAAACTATCTGGATAAACTACCTGATGTGATTGATTCTGTTGCAACCAACCAATTTTATCCTAATTTATTATCATGGCTATCATCATTTATTGCATTTGATAATGCCATTGTTTATTCATTTGAAAAAGATGCCCCACCACGCTTTTTATCGAAAGTTGAAAAGCGCAACAGTGACAGTGTGAACCGCATTTATCAACGCGGGGCTTACCTTATGGATCCTTTCTACCAAGAGTTACAAAAAGGGGGAGGTTCACAGGTGCTGACATTGAGAGAACTAGCACCAAAAGGTTTTTATCACACGGATTACTATCTCAATTTTTACCGGAAAACAGGTTGGTGTGATGAAGCGGGGCTGCTACTGGAAATCACCGCAGATAGGCAGTTAGGGATCTTTTTTGGTAATGAAGATGAACCGTTTTTATCTGAAAAATCAACACAGGCACCTTTAAAAGAAGCATTTGAAATTATTCGTAGCATGGCAAAACTGCATAAAGAAATTTCTCCAAATGATGTTTCTAGCCACTATCGCTTAGCAGATATGCAGACTCGTTTCGGTTTAACGCCAAGAGAGTGTGAAATAGTGGAGCTGATCCTTGAAGGTAAAGGCTCTCCGCAGATTGCGCAGTCTCTCTTTATTAGTTTAGGCACAGTAAAAAACCATCGTAAGAATATCTATCAAAAGTTGGATATTAATTCTCAAGCAGAATTGTTTAACTTATTAATGAATCATCGAAACCACCCTTCTTATCGTCGCTGTTTGTGTTGAAATTTCTAACATCAAGCATGACTTTAAAATTGTGATTATTAATATAAAAATAATACGTAATATTATGATTTAATTTGTTTTTGTTCTATTTTTAAATTAGTTGTTTATATCGAAATATTCTACCTGTGTCACAAATGTTAAATCAATGTTTCAAATATCCCTAAAGGGCTATGTAAATGTTAAAGCAAGGTTAAGATAATCGAGGTTATCGAAAGATACTAAATAGGGTATCCATTATGAATAACCAAGTAGAATCATTAACTTATTACGCTGCTACTAAAAAGTATGACCTACGTTTTCCAACATTGAGAGAAGACTTAGATGTTGACGTTGTGATCATTGGTGGTGGCTTTTCCGGTATCCATACGGCACTTGAATTATGTGAAAAAGGCATCACCAATATCGCGATTTTAGAAGGGCGTTATTTGGGATATGGCGGTTCAGGGCGTAACGGTGGACAAGTCATGGCGGGAATCGGTCATGATATTGACGCCATTAAAAAATATGTTGGCAAGGAAGGTTTAGAAACTATTTTTAAGCTTAGCAACATGGGGGCGGGGATCATGCGCGACCGTATTGCTAAATATAATATTGATGCCGATTTTTGTCGTGGTTACGCCTACTTAGGGAGTAACAAACGCCAAGAAAAAACGTTACGCAGTTGGTTGAATGATTTTAAAGCCGTCGACCCAGATGAGGAAATTGAGTTTTACTCAGGCTCTGATCTTAAACAGATCATTGGTTCGGATGCATATACCTGTGGCATCAAACATATGGGCGGTGGTCATGTTCACTCCTTGAATTTACTCTTGGGTGAAGCAAAAGCTATTAGCGAAGTCTATGGCGCGAAAATTTTCGAAAACAGCCAAGTCGTCAATGTGGAATATGGTAATACCATCACAGTGCGTACGGCAATGGGATCTGTGCGAGCGCAAAAAATGCTATGGGCTTGTGACTCATTCCTTAATGGTCTTGAACCCACAATTTACCCAAAAACCATTAATACCTACGCTTATCAATTAATGACAGAAGAGTTACCTGAAGAACTCATTGAGCAAATTAGCCCTATTCGTGGTGCTTACAGTGATATTCGCCCTGTCATTGATTATTACCGAGTGACAAAAGAAAACAGGCTGCTGTTTGGTAGCTCAACGCATTTTCTTGAGTATATCCCGTCTGATCTAAAAGCTTGGAACCGTAATTTGATGCTAAAAGTTTTCCCCTATCTAAAAGATGTCAAAATCGAATTAGCATGGGGCGGACCGATGGCATGTAGTGCGAACCTATTCCCGCAAATAGGAACATTGCCACAACATAAAAATGTATTTTATGTACAAGGCTATTCCGGTTTTGGTGTGACGCCGAGCCAGATCGTGTGCAAAGTGCTTGCAGAAGGTATGGTCGAAGGGTCAAGCCGTTATGACTTAATGAGTTCTATTCCTCATGCCAACATCATTGGTAAGGACAAACTGCGTAATGTCATCGTATCACTGGCAAAAATTATGCACCAAACATCGGGTTACTGGCAGGGGCGCCGCTAACTCAACTATTTTGTACCATCGTGTTAATAAATAAAAAGGTGAAGTCATGATTAGTCCACTACTGTTAAACAAACCACTTCCTGATTTACTGAATATTGGTAGTGTAACCAATTTAGGATCAGAGGTTGTTGAAGGTGACCCACAAGCTAGCGTTGCGATGATCCATGGTGAGCCAACAGATAACCTAACGTGTGGTATTTTTGCCTGTACTAAAGGTAAGTTTAAAATGGTTTACCCATTTGATGAAATGGCGACAGTATACGAAGGCTCAGTCAAACTGACTGATGTCAAAACAGGTAAGACTGTTGAATATCATAAAGGTGACACTTGGTTTGCTGCTAAAGGCACTGAAGTCCTATGGGAGATCACCGCTGAGCGTTTTGTTAAGCATTATCTTGCTTGTGTAAACGCATAATTTATTTTTAAAAGTGGAGTGATAACGATGAATCAATTAGCCCTATTGCCGGAAGTTAGTGCGTTTTTGCAACGTCAACATGGACATTTTATCAACGGCCAGCCAGTTTCCGGTGAGGGGGATGCCTTCTTTGAAGTCGTTAACCCTGCCACAGAGCAAGTTATCGCGAAAGTGAAAGAAGGCACTAAGGCCGAAGTGGATGCTGCTATGCAGGCTGCTTACACCGCTTTTCGTGGTGCTTGGGCAAAAACAACGCCGATGGAGAGAGGTAACTGCCTCAATCGCTTAGCGGACTTGCTCGAAAAACATCTTGAAGAGCTGGCGCAGTTAGAAACCTTATGTTCAGGGAAAACCATCCAATTATCGCGTTTTCTTGAAGTTGGCTCTGCTGCTCAGTTCTTACGTTATTTTGCAGGTTGGGCGACAAAAATTAGCGGTGAAACACTGAATGTCTCTCTACCATCATTTAAAGGTGAACAGTATTCAGCCTTTACCCAGCGTGAACCAGTAGGGGTTGTTGCCGGCATTATTCCGTGGAACTTCTCAATTATGATTTCCATTTGGAAGTTGGCAGCGGCGCTGACTTGTGGCTGTACTATTGTTTTAAAACCGAGCGAATTTACACCGTTAACTATGCTGAGAGTGGTTGAATTAGCCAAAGAAGCTGGGATCCCTGATGGTGTTATTAATATTGTTAACGGCGGTGGTCGTGAAGTTGGCCCAGCGTTAATTAGTCACCCATTATGTTCGAAAGTGACCTTTACGGGGTCAGTACCCACAGGACTTGCCGTAGGCCGAGCTGCAATGGAAGGGAAACTCACCCGTGTAACCCTCGAATTAGGCGGTAAGAATGGGGCGGCTTTCTTGGCTGACCTGCCTGTTGAAAAAATTGTTGATGGCATTATTGAAGCGGGTTACCTCAATCAAGGCCAGATTTGTGCGGCAGCGGAGCGTTTCTATATCCCATCTTCTTTGATGGATGAAGTATTAGCTCAGCTTAAACAGCGTTTATCTACCTTGAAAATTGGTTCTCCGTTGGATGAAACAACCGAAATGGGGCCATTGGCGAATAAAGCCCATTATGAAAAGATTTTAGGGTTATTTGAGAAAGCGCGTAAAGAAGGCAATGAAATTGTCTACGGTGGTCAGCCGATAGCTGGTGCGGGTTATTTCGTACCGCCAACCATTATCCGTGCGAACAGCCCAGATGATGCGTTAATGAAAGAAGAAACATTCGGTCCAGTGGGTACTTTCTTAAGTTACGATGATGAAGAAGAGTTGATCGAACAGATGAACAGTACGCCATTTGGTTTGGCCGCGAGCCTTTGGACTAACGATCTGAGTAAGGCGATGCGTATGATTTCACGTATCGAGGCAGGAACCGTTTGGGTCAATATGCACACATTCCTTGACCCTGCCGTACCTTTTGGTGGGATTAAATCCTCGGGTATCGGTCGTGAATTCGGCAGTGCGTTTATTGAACATTACACAGAACTGAAGTCGGTCATGGTTCGTTATTAATTGTTAATGTTGTTGTATTCAGCATGCCTCCAATGCAGTGTTGCCAGTAGTTGTATTTGGACGTGTTGTATCGAGTATTTTTTGAGTCAATTTTATAGTGGTTGCCCAGCTAACGCTGGGTTTTTTTTATCTCCAAAAAGTCAGGCGCAGCTTTTCTAACATTAGCCTTAAAGGGACGTTGAGACTCGGCTGGAGAAAATTATCAGTGGAGGTCACTCATGAAAACCCGTGCTCCCTGAGCTTTTGTTATCTTTTTCCTCTTGGTAACGTCGGTATCACAATCTTCGAAGAGAGTGCCTTAACAACGTACATAACCCAGTGTTAGGTAGGGCACAGAATGCCCTTTAGATAGGTTAGAACGTTTTCTGATATTGATTGTGAGACGATGCAGGATACCGCTTATCCATTAATTATTTTTAGTCTAAAGATAGATATCAAATCGCCGTAAACTCATTTTAGTTTCAGTGTCACGTTCAAAAGCCACCTAGCAAGAGCGAGTTATCAATGTACAGGTAACCGATTTGAAGGTTATTTGTAACGGCATTCACTATTAACTCTCAAACGACAAATTCTCGATATGGTTTTGTGTTGGTTTTTGGGAAACATATTAAAAATTAACACGAAAAGAGAGTTTACTTGAATTTACAAAAATCGATGAGTGAGATACAAGATAATTTAGTAGATAATGCTTTGATGGTAGGGGTAAATAATCATAAAGACAATTAAAATGTTTATTTTTTAATTTTAAATATTATAAAAAATAATGAAACTCATTTTCGTTGTTTTTGCTTTTGGTTATTTTATTTACGATAATGTTATTAAGTTTGTTTTTGTCTAAAAAATTATTTTAGCGAAAAACATGAGAAAAGGGTATACGTATTTTTTAATGTTTTCATATGTAAAAATTTATTTTAATAATAATATGTAAATATACGTATATTGATTTAATGGGATTATTAAAATATAAAGTAATCATTTAAAGTGTATTATTCAAAAAGTCTTTTTAATCATTTGGTTAGTTGTGAAAATCCAGTAGTTGTATTTATATTATTATTTAATTCATGGAACAATTTACGTCACTTGATAGGTCTAACCTATCGTAAGTGGTTTGTTCGATCGAAATAAACTTCTTTAATCGAATATAGATAAGAGTTAGATTACATGCAAATAAAGAGTATTTAATTATCTAATAATTTATTTCTATTTGGTTTTTCATTTTTTTTATTCTGATAAATACTTGCACTAGAGAGATTGTTTTATGGTTTCACAAGAAAAAGAACATTTTGATGTGATTAACTCTGAAATTGGTGAATTTATAAGAATGATTAGAATAAAAAAAGGGTTAACGGGAGCTGAGCTTGGTAAATTAATAGGTGTAAGTCAACAGCAAATTTCACGGTATGAAAGAGGTTATCATACACTCTCATTATCAGATTTTACATTTATACTATCAGTGATGAATGTGTCATTTTTAGACTTTATTTCATATTCGTCATTCTTTAAGTCTGATGATTGCCATATAACGCCAAAAGACTACATGTTATGAAATGATAACCTATTTCTGTTTAAAGAATCTTTATAGTATAGATAAAAGTTAAACTAGTTTTAGCTGTATTTTCTTTCTAATATATTAAATTAACCTATTAGCTTTATAGCTAATGAGGATGGACTTCGTGAATTTTTATGTATTAGAAAGTGTTTTATCTAAAATGCTTTCTAATACAGATATGTTTATCTGTGTTGAGTAATTAAATAGTCTTAATTTTATTATTCAATTTATAATTAAACTTAAAACATCGATAGGAAATAGTATGAAATTAAATAAAGCTATGGCTGTATTAGCAGCGGCTATGTTAACCACATCTTTCGCTTCACTTGCAGACGTTAACTCAGGCACCGTGACTTTCAAAGGTGAAGTTCGTGATACTCCTTGTAACCTAGATGCGGGTCAAGGCGGTACGGCAACGGTTGTTGATTTTGGTCAGCTATCTCTAAGCCAATTAAATGCGGGCGATTCAAAATACAAAAATTTTGAATTGAACCTGAAAAATTGTTCTTTGACTTCTATTGACGATACAGATCCACAAAACCCAGTCACAGTTACTAAGACCGCAACGATTACTTTTGATGGTGTTAGCAAAATTGCAGGTCAAAATCTTTTAGCAACATCAGGTAGCGCAGCAAACGTTGCAGTTGGTATCCAAGATATTACTTTTGGAACCCCTGCGGCACTGAACCTACGTGATGGTGATAATACATTGACTTATTCTGCTTTCGTTAAGAAGGTGGGTGCTAATGCTGTAACAGCAGGTGATTTCTCAACGATCTCTACTTTCGAAATCGCATACCAGTAAGTTATACAGGCTCCTTCACTATTAGGCGAAGGAGCCTATAATTTGAAAAATTAATACTATGAAAAGCTTGCTGATTATTACTCTGTTATTCTCACCTATTTTCAGTATGCCAGTCTTTGCTGCAATGAATTGGGGACAGGCAACAGTAAAAGGAGAGGTACTCGCTTCTGGTTGCTCAATTCAATTGACGAGTAAAGACCAAATTATTGATTTTGGTGCCTATGCCTTAAGCAAGTTAGAAGAAAATAAGATAAAGAAACCATTTAAAATAATTTTAAATAATTGCCAATTATCAAATTCTTACTTCAATGATGAAAAATCGCCTGTACGAATAAAGTTTACAGGTCCAGCAACAAATAATTTTAATGGCTTTAAATTTAATGATGCCGATGGTTTAGCTATTTATATATTAAGTGGAAACGATGTTGTTAAACCTAATCAATACTACCCAATTTATAAATTAAAAAGAATATCCGGGAAAACAAAATCGATTAATGAACAGCAATTAGACTTTTTATCTGAGGTTATTGTTGTTGATAAGCTAAAGCCTCAATTAGGAGAATTCTCAAGTATCATTACATTTGATATCGATTACTATTAATCTAATGAGTATTTATGATGTTATCAACAAAAGAAAAAATAACGATATTCATGGTATCGATGCTTTGTTTGACTAAAGTGTCTTACGCTGTAGAGTTTAATACCGATATACTTGATAGCGAAGATAAAGCTAACATTGACGTCTCAAGATTTAAAAATCCTAATTTCATTCTACCGGGAACTTATTTCTTTAACATCATTATAAATAGTACTCAATTGACGCAGTCTACAGTTCCTATTCAAATTATTGGTGATAGTACAGATGCCTCTGTCAGTGATGTGTGCATTGATAAGTCATACATTAATAGCTTAGGTATTAAAGAAAAGTATATTGACCAATTAACCTATTGGAATGATGGGGCGTGTATTGATTTTTCGGCATTAAAAGGGGTCAGTGTTGTCCCTAATTTATCCGAAGGCACTGTGACGCTGAATATACCACAATTATATCTCGAATATATGGATAATAACTGGTTACCGAAATCATTGTGGGATGAAGGTATCAGTGGGTTGTTATTAGACTATAATGCAAACTATCAATATAGTGATCGGGATAGCTTAAAGAATCAGATTGCTTCCATTAGTGGATATCTTGGCGCCAATATGGGAGCATGGCGCCTACGTAGTGAATACTATGGTAATTATCAAAGACAAAATTCCAATGGTAAAACATCGACAATACGTAATTTTTTATTTAATGCCATTTATTTATATAGAAATATAAAAGCGCTAGATTCTAAATTAGTGATTGGTGAGAGTACAACCCCCTCACAAATTTTAGAGCCAATTAAATTTACAGGATTATCATTATTCACTAATGATTCCATGTTACCACCAAGGTTACGTGGATATGCACCAGAGATAACAGGTATAGCTAAAACGAATGCACGAGTTGTCATTACACAACTTGGACGTGTATTGCACGATGGAAATGTACCTGCTGGACCATTTAAGATTCAATCATTAAACAGTGGAACTTGTGGTGAGCTTAACGTAAAAATTATTGAGCAGGATGGTACTGAACAACAATTTACAGTGAGTAGTTCGAATGTTCCGTATTTAACGCGTCCGGGCACCACACGATATAACGTATCTGCGGGGCAACCGACAAAAGTGGATCATTCGGTATATCGTGGTGTGTTCTTTTTTAGAGCAGAGGCTTCTCACGGTTTAAATAACAATTGGTCGTTAAACGGTGCAACAGATATTAGCCAAGGCTATCAACAGGTTTCATTAGGTGTTGGTCGTTTTATGAATCGGTTTGGTGCACTTTCTGTGAACATTACGCGTTCGTTCGCACAATTAGATCATGATAGTCCTTCAGGTAACTCATACAGTGTTAATTACTCGAAAACATTCGATGACTACGATATGGACTTAACTTTTGCAGGGTATCGATTTACTGATAGAAAATACTATACATTATCCCAATATTTAGATTTAAGAGATGATAGGGTTGTTGATAGCGAAAAAGAACGTTATCAAATAACGCTTTCTAAGCGCTTAGGTGAGTTTAATATAAACTTAAATTATCAATTGCAACAATATTGGGATAGAGGTCAAACTCATCAATATGGTCTTAATATAGGTAAAAGTATCAATCTTCCTTACTTAAAACTACAGGGAGGAAGCATTACATTATCAGCAAATAGAAGCTATTATCAAAATAAATATGATGACCAAATTAGCTTAATGCTTTCTGTGCCATTTGGTAAGCAGTTTTATACTTTTGATACAATGAAATATAACGATACTTATAATTCGCGTGTTTCAGTGTCTAATTTAACAGATGATAATGACTACTATAATATAAGTGCATCGACAAGCTACGGTAAAGATGCCAAAAAACAAAGTACACTTGCTGGAATGTATGATTTACCGACACGCTATGCATCTATCAATAGTAATATGTCTATCTCGGATAAAGGGGATAGTAGTTTAGGCTTAGGACTCAATGGTGGGGTGACATTAACGCAACATGGTGTAGCTTTACACAGTTCATCATATTCTTCTGCCTCAAGGTTAATGATAGACACAAATAATATCGCGGATGTTCCTTTAAATAATGGTACAACCGTGACGAATGGATTAGGTATTGGCGTTATTCCTAACATGACTAACTATTATAAAAATAGTTACAATGTGGATATGAGTAAATTACCAGATAATATTGAATCATCAAATACAATTTATGATATCGCCTTAACAGAAGGCGCTATTGGATATAGAAAAATAAGTGCAGATAAAGGTTTTAAATTATTTGCAACGATTAAAATGTCTGATAACTCAGGGGCACCACCATTTGGTTCTCAGGTATTAAATGAAAAAGGGAGAGAGGTCGGGATTGTAAGCGATAATGGATTAGTTTGGTTAACAGCGGTTCAATCAGAAGAAAAGTTAAATATCAACTGGTCTAATAAAATACAATGCAGTACGACCTTACCAACCTTAGATAATGTAAATCAAATTATTTTAATTTGTGAGAAATAGAGAGTTTTTATGAAATATAAGTTATTGTTAATTCCACTATTATTTATAGCACATAACAGCATGGCCGCGGTTTCTCTTGATAGAACAAGAGCGATAGTAGAAGGGAGCTCTAATCCAGTTATTATTAATATTGAGAATCAAAGTGATACTTTGCCCTATTTAGCTCAGGCTTGGATTGATGATAAAGATGGTAATAAATTAACAACAGGGCCGTTAATTGCAACACCATTGGTTCAACGTTTGGAACCAAACGTAAAAAGTATGATTCGAATCTCGACGACGGATGTATCTCAGTTACCGAAAGATAGAGAGTCTGTTTATTACTTTAATTTAAGAGAGATCCCGCCTAAAAGTGATAAACCGATTGTTATGCAGGTCGCATTACAGTCAAGAATTAAATTATTCTATCGCCCAGAGGCGATTTTAGATAAGGCAAAAACCAATTGGGCTTTAGATTTAGAATTACAATCTGTCAGTAATGGTTATGTGGTTAAAAATACATCACCTTTTTATTTGACCGTGATAGGCTTAGCCGGTGATAGAAATAAGTCAGAAAATGGTGCCTTTGATTCGTTTATGATCGAACCTTTTGGTTCTTATCAAGTCAAGACTGCTCATTTTCAAAAGCCTTATCTTACTTATATTAACGACTATGGCGGAAGGCCAACAGTTTCATTTAACTGTGATGCATCCGTCTGTAAAGCAGATAAACAATAAATTTCAGAGCTAACAAAGTGAGAGTACAATGAAGTATTTTTATTTAGTGTTTTACACTTTATTTATTTCATTTAGTAGCATGGCCACTCAGTATGAGGAAAACAATTATTTTCCTTCGAATGATGTGACATCTGCAATGAAGATGAATGAATTAAGTGGAAAACTGAATTTTAAAATAAGTTTAATGTACTCTCCGTGTGTCATTTTAGCTAATGAATATGTTGGAAGTTTCTTTTTTATTGAGTTAGATAAATGCTTGTTTAATGATAATAATATAAAAATTCCATTACAGGCAAAAGCGAAAGTGTTTGAAGGTAATCAGCAAGTGATGGCATCTCAGAAGCTATTCTCAGGTAGAAATAATGTTTATCTACAGACTAAAAAAATTAAGGGTAGAGCAGTGATTATGGAGCTAGATTATGATTAAAAAAATACTGGTCATATTACTTAGCTTGATGGTATCTCCCGCTTTTGCCAGTGAATTGGTTATTAATTTTAATGGTAATTTAGTTGATAAAAAGTGTGAAATTAAACAATCAGATATAACAGTTCAATTCATACCTTATTCATTAGGCTATATTGAAATCGGTGGCAATATCTCGGATAAAAAATCATTTGCAATTGAATTTCAAAATTGTACGCCAACACTGATGAATAAGATTATAAAAATTTCATTAGACTCTACTAATGTATATAGGCGAAATGGCGTTGATTATTTGAAAACGCAAGGTGGAACCGGTCTCATTGTCGGCCTAGAAAGCATGAGTGGAGAGCCTATATCATTTAATCAACCTTTAGAAGTACAGGTTACTAATGATAGTAAAGCAGAATTAGTTTTAAATGCATTTTTAACTAAAGGTGATTTCGCTAAACCTGGCACTATTCATGGCACAGCAAGTGTTATGGTTAATTATAATTAATAAGAGGAAATAATATGATAAAGACAAGACAGCTACTCTTATTATTATTGTTTCTATCCAATTGGAGTCTTGCCGCTGATTTTAATAGCGGTCGTGCAGATGTCAGAATAAATATTAGTGCAACGATTGTTGCTCCGGTCTGTACCGTTTTAGGCAATAATAATCAATCACCCTTGTTTGTGAACTTTGATAACATTGATTTTTCTGACGTAGAGAGTGGAACTGCTTATCAAGATATTCAACTTAAATATAACTGCGCTGGTAGTTCAGTACCCGCTAACAAAGTGATGAGCTTATATTTATATCCGACAAAATATGGCATTTATACACAGGTAGGTAATAATGTATTACGCACATCAAAGGAGGGATTAGGAATTTCGTTGACAAAAGAAAATACTAATCTTGATTTAAATAAGTGGATCCCTTTTGGGAGTAATGAGCTAGAAGGCTCATTTATTCTTCGTGCATCTTTAATTACACCTGATAAATCACTATTAACTGAAGGTAGCTTTGACAGTACGGTGGCTATTTTGATGAGTTATTTATAATCTGAATTAGGTCTTATGATGAAAAAATTTTTTTCTTTACTACCGGTCGTATTATTTGCTTTTTCAAATATTAGCTCCGCTGGAGACCCTGATGATTGGACTGTCATGGGATATAATGGCACTCAGTTTACCGCAAATACAACTTGGACAGGGGCTAATTTTAATGGTGTAAACTTAACGTTGAATGCCATTTTAAGTAGCTCTGGCGGGAGAATGACAGAATATGCTTGGGGGACTCGTGCCTGTGCTCCTTATGGTGGTTCTCCTAATTCAATTAACGTGCAGTATGTTATCGTACCAAATACAGTGAGATATGTTGATCCTGTAACGCGGAAGGCATTTGATTTTAGAATTGTTTTACCTCAATCTTTGGGATCAATTTCGGGATATCCTAATGCTCAATACGCAAAAATAGGTCAAAGTGCAGGTAATGTCGGGCGTGCAACGTGCAATTCAGTACCTTATACACCGATGGCTTTTAGTGGGCAAACGGCAGTAACTTTAATTAGTAATACAAATTTACCGATTAGAAGTACACCGCATATTATTCAAGTGGATACAACTTTGTTTGGGGTAAGGAATCCGGAGGTACCTAGTAAATGGTTAAGTTCTGTTGCGCTAATCCAGCCTAAAAACTCAGCAAGGTTAAACTTTTATGTCACGGTGGTGAATACGTGTCGAGTCGATAAAACTCAATTAGATTTTAATTTTGGTACATTACCTCAGTCATTAGCAGAAGGTAAAAATTTGACTAAAACAATAACGGTTAGTTGCACTCATCCCGGCAATATTAAAATGACTTACCGACCATCAAAACCAATTGATAGTGCTAATCCAACTCGTACTAGTTTAGATTTAGGTAACACGTCATCGGGTTGGTATGGTGAGCTATCCGTGGATAATAAAAAACAGTTAATTACCACTTTACAAGGCATTACAAATAAAACATTAGATATTGGTATGACATTAGGAAAAAATAGGGCTAATGCATCGGTAGGTAATATGAGTGGTGGTGGTGTATTAATTTTTGAGTATATTTAATTTGAATTACGTTTGGCGATGGTGAAAATCAATGGATTGATTTTTACCATTTTTTATTGATGTTAACACGCATAATGAGTCATTATACGTGTTAATATATGCTTTGTTTTATGATTCTCTTCATCTTCTGAGTTCACTATCACCATTTTTAATTCTCAAAATAATAAGCATCAATAATAATGAAATTAATCGTTTGATTTCCTATATCAACCTCGTAATCAATTAAATATTGATTGATTCTGTCTGTTCGATGAGTTCGTGAATATGCGCCATGACTGAGTTGATAGAAAAATACCACTCGTTTTATGCGTATTTTGTTTGTTGAAGTATTTTAGTTGTTCTCCTATGATGAACTATAATTTAAATAAAAGGATAAAGTTATTGAATATAAAATTAAAATAATTCAGTGTTTTCTCTATAGAATAGTGAGTTGAGGAACCGTGGTTCAAGTCATCTATAAACGTTTAATAAAATGATTAAAGGTATAAGATGTCCTCTATTTTAAATGTTCGATTGTTTTGTTTTTTGGGATGCTGTTACTTATGATTAATGAATGAGTGAAGCTTTAGTGGCGAAATGTTAGAGAGCGAGGGTATGTATATGGAAACAGCCTTGAGCTTTGAAATCAGTGCTATGTCTAAAATAGATAATACATTAGAACATTTGCTAAAAAATACTGAAGAGCTAACGCCCTTATTCTATACAGTGAATACTGAGATAGGTAAAACTGAATGGCGAGATACCTATAATACGTGTTGTGAATTAAAGAACCTTACTCATGTAAATGTGGTTCCTCATATTGCGATTAATAATAAAGATGAATGTGAGTTATGTTTTATTATTGAAGAGTATTTGAAGAATGATATAACAGAATTGTTTGTTATTAGGGGGGATAGACACCGTTTTGATGAGGAACTCCCATTTAATTATGGCATAGAACTTATTGATTTTATTCGGAGGAGATACCCTGAAGTGATGATAAAATCCAGTATTTATCCTGATTATCACAAAGAGAGTATCATACCTGAAATAGAAATTGATTGGCTAAGAAAAAAATTGCAATTAGGCGTTACAGAGCTTATTAGTCAATTATGTTTGAATAAAAATGCATTTTCTTATATGAAAAAGCAATTGGGGAATGATATTCCTATCACAATATCAATGATGCCTATGCTTAACTTTAGTTTTATTGAGTCGTTTTTTAAAAATAATGCGATCGATTATCCATTATGGATAAAGAAACACATAAGGCCGAGTAATATTAATAACCATAGGGCATTTGGTATTCAGCTTACTCAATTTCTCATCGGAGAGTATATAAAAGAAAACAAGCGATTGCATTTTTTTACATTAAATAATGCACAGATGGTCAAAAAGCTATTTGATAAATTGAGATGAATCATCTGAATATCGCTGATAGATTGAACTATTTTTTCCAGCGAAATTAATATTGGTTTTATCCCGACAACAATAGGGGATGATAATCAGTTTTAATTTTATCCTTGTTAGGCTAATTCAGTATCAATGAGGGTATGATAATGTTAAAAGTCGATTACAATGCGTACCGTTCAATAAAAGGTTTTAATCGTAGAGTAAGGTTTTTAGTCATGCATTACACTGCTTTGAATTTTCAAGGTTCAGTTAATGCATTATCAGGAAATGCCGCTGTAAGTGCTCATTATTTAGTTCCCGACCCAACAGATAAAATGTATACAGATGCTGGGTTTAAGGAGATGAGAGTCTTTAATTTAGTTGATGAAAATGAAAGAGCTTGGCATGCAGGCGTGAGTGCATGGGCTGGTAGAACTAACTTGAACGATACTTCGATAGGTATTGAAATTGTTAATGAAGCTCAAGATAACAACGGGAATTTTCTTTTTCCGCCATATAATGAAGTGCAAATTGAAGCAATCAAACAATTAGCATTAAATATTATCGAACGTTACCCTGATATTATTCCTACCAATATTGTCGGGCATGCGGATATTGCACCTGATGGGCGTAAAAGTGATCCCGGTGCAGCGTTTCCTTGGAAACAACTTTATGATGCAGGAATTGGGGCTTGGTATGATGAGGCGACTAAATCTTGTTATATGCAGAAATATAACGGGGGATTACCAGAAAAAGCAGAAATTTTAGAGAAGTTAAAACGCTATGGGTATGACGTTTCAAAAGCGAATACAGATAATGGCTATAAAATGTTAATTCGAGCTTTTCAGCTTCACTTTAGACCAGAAAACTATGATGGTATTGCGGATGTTGAGACGGTTGCGATCATTTATGCCTTAGTTGAAAAGTACTTCCCTTAATGTAATTACGTTAGTTGAATAACAGGACTTTGCCTAATACTTCATTGAGTGTGATAGTGAACGTATTTATTTAAGAATGAAATGCATTGGTGTTCAATCCTATTTGGAGAGCAATGTAATAGGGGCGTTGCCAATGCATTTACTCCCAGTTGTATTATTAAATAAACAAATAATTATATGGTTAATGAATCAAATATATTGGTTTTTCCATGAATTTATTAAGGGCTGTGTCTAAGCACTCACAGCATCTTTTCTTGGCGAATAATAAAACCGGATGAAACCAGTTCTGTGCGGTTGCTGACATTCGCCTTAGTAAAAATATTGCGTAAATGGGTTTTCACCGTAGACAGTGAGACCCCAAGTTGCAAAGCGATACGTTTATTGCTTGCGCCTTCTCGGACTAAGTGAATGATCTCTTGCTCCTTCGGGGTATAAGAAACCAGAGAATCAGGCAAAATGTCAAAAGTCATTAATTCAGCAATAGGTAAAATCGCGTTAAGCCGCATAACTTCTTGTTGTTGAAAGGGAGCATCCCGCAATACGGAGATCCCTGCGATGATCTTGTTTTTACGACGGATAAAAATCTCTGCCATATCTGTAATATTATTTGGCCTCATAAAGTCGTTATAAAACTCTTGGCTTTGTTGTTTCATGTCAGGTGCCATTCTGACTAATCGTAAATCATCACCTCGGAATTTATCGGGGTGTAACGGATCTAACTGATAAAAATGCTTTAAATAATCTTGATGCATACGTGAGCTAATACCATAGAGCACATGGTTATCAGGCTGCCAAAAATCATCCACCAAGTAATAAACGGATGCCGAAACAGGAATAATATGAGCAATTGTGTTCAAGCAACAGTTGATTAATGTTCGCTGGTGGTAGCACAAAGGGGGTGTCTTCATCATATTACCTTCCGTAGTGGGTCCAATCATTATCATGCAACTAATTTTTGTTAACATAAAATAAACATGTTAATAACGTGAGCTTGATTACAATATTTAAACTTCATCGGTGATAAGCCAACTCACTCAATTCGCCAATCTGTATCTTTCGTTACTACTTTATTAACATATTAATAATCTAGCTGTCTGTTATTTGTTGATTTTTAATGTGTTATTTGTTTTTTTTGCAATTTATCCGGTACTTTTCGCGGCTATCCCCTTTATTCCCTCCCCCTATGGGTATCGTCCTTTAGGACGATAGCGGCAAGATTATGCTTATTTCTATAGTGGCAATGCAGTCACTCTATTTTTACAAAAAATTCACAATCATGACTGTGTTCTGAGAAAGAGAGGGAAGCAAAATGAATATATCCTCAAAATTAACCTCACATATTGAAAAGGGGAAAGTAGGGTTTCCAACGACCCTAGCTAGCTCTGTGGGTGTAATTATGGCAAGCCCTGTCATCTTGACGGTGACAAGCGGTTTCGGGATCGGCGGTGATACTTTTGCGTTAGCCGTACTGCTGAGTTTTATCATGATGCAAGCTCAGTTGACGACATTCTCTGAAGCAGCGGCGATTTTGCCAACATCAGGTTCTGTCTATGATTATATTTCATGTGGTATGGGGCGTTTTTGGGCAATTACGGGGGCATTATCAGCCTATTTGATTGTGCATGTGTTTGCAGGAACGGCGGAGACAATTCTGTCGGGTATCATGGCATTGGTAAACTTTGAAAGTCTCAATACCGTGATGGAAACCAGTAATACTTCTTGGATGGTTGGGGTTGGCTTAGTGATCACATTCGGCCTACTCAATGCCTTTGGTATCGAAGCTTTCAGTAAAGTGGAAGTGGTGCTCACGTTTGCGATGTGGAGTACTTTAGTCATATTTGGTATTGCCGGATTATTAATGCCATTCCATGCATCAGCTGAAGGCTGGTTTGGTCTTGGATTAAATATTTCAGACCCAACACTCGTGTTAAGCTTTGTGGGGATGGCGATGTTTATGTTTGTCGGTTGTGAATTGGTCACACCGATGGCCCCTGAAATTAAAAATTCAGCAAAAGTTATTCCTCGCGCCATGGCAACGGGGCTGTGTGGTGTGGCTTTTTGTATGTTCTTATTTGGTGCTTCAATGACACACCAAGTTGAAAACATCATTGTTGATCCCGCGAACAATGTTAGCTTGTTAGAAACACCAATGGCGATCCCTGCTTTCGCGGGGCAAGTGTTTGGGGATATTGGTAAATATTGGATTGGTATTGCGCTGTTATTAGCGGGTGGTGCAACGATTAACACATTGATGGCGGCGGTGCCACGGATCCTTTATGGTATGGCTCTTGATGGCGCATTACCTCGCATCTTTGCTTACCTGCATCCACGTTTTAAAACACCAGTATTTGGTATTTTTGTGGCGGTGATGATCCCTTGTCTACATACTTTCGCGATCCAAGGTGATTTAGACCGGATCATTCCATTAGTTTTAGCGGCAGTATGTTCTTGGGGAACGGCGTATTTGTTGGTGACTATCTCGGTTACTCTATTACGTATTCGTCGTCCTGATTTACATCGCGCTTATCGTTCACCGTTTTTCCCACTTCCACAAATTATTTCTAGCGTCGGCATTATCTTGGCGATTATTTATATTACGCCGCCGGGAATGAATAAGTCTGATGTCTACATTCCTTTTATTATTATGTTAAGTCTGACAGCAAGTTACGCTTTAATTTGGACTGTCTTTGTGCAGAAAGTAAATCCATTTAAACCTGTTCCAGTTGAGCAAGTGCTATCAAGCACCTTTACTGAGGAAGAGTTGAAGGGGGTGAAAATTGAGCCACTACGCAACCTCGCCTAAGGGCAACATTTGGCAGCGTTTAAATAAAAAACGGTTGCCAGCAGGTTATCAACAAGGGTTAACCTTGAATAGGGTAGAGCGTGATATTTTACCGTATCAATGTGAATGGGGAGCTCCAGGGGAGCTCCTAATACACCCGCAGGCGTCATTGACTATTCGAGTGACTGAACGTGTTAAAACCTTATTTATGGCGTTTATTGTATTTAGCCGTTTTTCTGTGACAGGGCGCTGTGGTTCAGCTATCAATGCAAAAATTACGGTGAAAACCCGCGGGAGCTTAAAGCAAAAACATGTTCATTTCATCTCGAAGGATGAAGAAGGGCAAGCCGTCGTTAATTTATTGAAAGAGTACCCCATTATTGCTCAAACACTTGAAGAGTTAGACTTTAATTATTTTCACTTAGTGATCAAAGATGGGGTTTGGCATTGTGAAATAGAGCCTTTTACCGCTTCCGAGATGGTGTGTCGAATGCCAGCAATCCGCCGTTATTTACGTTTAACACCAGAACAAAGGCACCGCCTATTAAGTGCATTGCAATTATTCCAGCAATTTATGGAAAAACATTATGGTAATCATTGAGTTTGAAATGTTAATTTGATAGTAATGTTTGCTATTGAAACTCTTTCTCAATGGAAATGGATGTGAAATCGTTACCGTTATTAGGCTGTATCTTACTTTCATCGGCAGCTATGGCAGCCGTTCCAGATTGTATTCGCTTGGATGAATTATCTCCTTCTATTGAGGGGATTCATAATAGCGAAGGTCATAGCTGTTTGCTGGTTGAAATCTCAAATAAACAGTACATTCGCCAAGAGGGGGATGGTATTTCAGAAGCTGTGCTTTCAGGGAATGATAAGCAACCCATTCGCGTGTTAGTACAACATTTACCACAAACAGAGCCGCATTCTGTCTCTTATATTGTGCCCAAGCAGGGGCAATATTACCTCAATTTACAAGGTGCACCGGAGCAGCCTTGGCATCTCAAATTTAATTTAACTGACTATCAACCATTAGTGATTGAAGCGGAACATAAAATTGATAGCCCTAAATTACAAGCTTTACTTGATGCACATAAACAAGAGAAAACGACAGACGCTTTTTGGCGAGAGGTAAAAGCACAGGGAACCCCCTTAGTTGAAGAGTATAAAAAAGGACAAAAGAAGGTCACTTTTTTATGGCGTGGTGCAACCGCTAATGCTTATATTTTAGGTGCGCCTTCAGGGAATCATGAAACCATGGCCCATATCCCGAATACGGATATCTGGTATCGCACTTTTATCGTTCCGAAAGACACTTTGTCACAATATAAAATCGCCCCTGATGTGCCGAAAGTGACAGAAGGTGGGTTCGCGCAACGCAAAGCGATTTTGGCGACGGCACAAGCCGATCCATTCAATGCGCATGGGATCCCGTCATTTGCGACGGATCGCTATAATCGCTTTTCATTATTGTCATTAGCGCCAGAAAAACGTCAATGCGACTTTGCCAAGATTGAGGGGCACCAACGTAAAGGCCGCTTAGAATCATTTAATTTTCACAGTAACCTGTTAAATAATGATAGGCAGATTTATCTGTATCGCCCTGCGGTCGCAATGAGTAAGCCATCGGTGTTGGTATTATTAGATGGGCAAACCTACTTGCATACATACAAAATGGCTGACTTTTTTGATAAGTGGATGTCGGAGGGCGCAATACCACCAATGTATGTGGTGTTCCTTGATAGCATTAGCTCCGAGCGCCGCAACGTCGAGTTACCACCAAATCCTGATTTTCCGAAGATGCTGTCAAAAGAGCTGATGCCTGTCTTAGCAACAAAAGGCATCCAAGCACCTGCACAGTCAACCATTATTGCCGGATCGAGTTATGGAGGATTAGGCGCGACTTGGAACGCCCTCTCACATCCTGAATTATTCGGCAATGTACTCAGTATGTCAGGCTCTTATTGGTGGGCACCTAAAGGAAAAGAGCCTGAGTGGCTGATCCGTGAAATAGAGCAGATGTCGAAAAAACCATTGCGTTTTTACCTTGAAGCGGGGCTATTTGAGCAACGTGGTAGTTGGGGCGGTATCATTCAAAATCATTATCGATTATTGGATGTATTGAAGCATAAAGGTTATCAGGTGGAAGCGACTGAGCTACCAAGTGGACATGATTATGTCTCTTGGTGTGAAACGCTCTATACAGGAACTCGTTACTTAATGGCGGAACCACCGAAACAATAGTGTCATTTAATTGACCCAAAGAAAAACAATAATGGAAGCAGCCACCGTGTCGTTAGGCTGCTTTTTTTATTCTTAATGACAATGATCTTTTTTTCGACATAAAAGCGTCATGCAACTGTCATCTGACTCAATTAGCATGCCTGTCATTATTTGAAGCAATTACATATTTAATTTCTTTTTATTATTGGCAAGGAAATGGTTATGACAGGTCATTGCATGAAATCGATTTTAGCTGTTGCTGTAAGTACAATGATTTTTGGTAGTGCTATCCCTGTATATGCGGCAACGCCGACAGATGCGGTTTCACAAAATCGCGCAGCACAAGGTGATATCACTAAATTTGGCGGTGCTCGTCGCCTAGCACAAGAGCAAACCGATATTATGAAAGCGGCGCTCCATAATGGGCAGGCGAAAAACGTCATTCTGTTTATTGGTGATGGTATGGGCGACTCTGAAATTACGGTGGCACGTAATTATGCAGAAGGGGCAGGCGGTTTCTTTAAAGGTATCGACGCATTACCTATTACTGGTCAATATACTCACTACGCATTAGATAAAAAGACGAAAAAACCTGATTACGTAACAGATTCAGCCGCTTCAGCGACAGCTTGGTCTTCTGGCGTGAAAACCTATAACGGTGCTTTAGGTGTTGATGTGTTTGATAAAGACCATGAAACCTTACTTGAAATCGCTAAGCGCCATGGTAAAGCGACAGGTAACGTGACGACCTCTGAAATTCAAGATGCGACCCCAGCCGCGCAATTTTCCCATGTCACAGCGCGTAAATGTTATGGGCCAGAAGAAACCTCCGCAAAATGTGCGAGCAATGCCTTAGAGAATGGCGGTCGTGGTTCAATCACTGAGCAACTGCTGGTTACCCGTGCTGATGTTACATTAGGTGGTGGTGCGAAAAGCTTTAAACAAGTGGCGAAAGCCGGTGAGTACAAAGGTAAAACGCTAGAGGAGCAAGCAAAGGAGCGTGGTTTCAATATCGTGCGTGATGCCAAATCCTTAGATGCGGTTACTGTTGCAAACCAAGATAAACCTGTTTTAGGCCTATTCCATGATGGCAATATGGCGGTTGCTTGGGAAGGCCCTAAAGCAACGCATTATGGCAATATCAATAATCCACCGCTTGAGTGCAAACCGAACGCTAAGCTAGATCCAAATGCACCGACATTGGCTCAAATGACACAAAAAGCAATCGATCTGTTGCAAGTCAACCCGAATGGTTTCTTCTTGCAAGTTGAAAGTGCTTCGATTGATAAACAAGACCATATGGCTAATCCATGTGGCCAAATTGGTGAGACGGTAGCTTTGGATGAGGCCGTACAAGTTGGCTTAGAGTTTGCGAAAAAACACGGTGATACATTGGTGATTGTCACTGCTGACCACGCGCATTCCAGCCAAATTATCCCTGAAGGAACCAAGTCTACTGGGTTAACACAAGCATTGATCACAAAAGATGGTTCCGTCATGGTGGTTAACTACGGTAACTCTGAAGAAGAAGATTCACAAGAGCACACCGGCGCACAGTTACGCGTTGCAGCGTATGGCCCACATGCCGCTAACGTCATGGGGTTAACTGACCAAACCGATTTGTTCTTTACCATGCGCGATGCCATGGGATTGAAACAATAAACCAACCTGTAAGTGGAATCCTCTGCGATAGGAGATTGCGGAGGATTTTTTATTGCCCCTTCTTTTTAACCTCCCGCTATTTACGCTCTCTTACATTAACTTTTTTGCGTTAACTCAGCGATTCAGGTATAAAAAATGATTAGACGATTGAGCCTGCTTGATGCGTATTGTGGCATAGTGGGGAGAGTTTAATCGCTTATTCATACCATCCGCATTAAGGTTTATTGTTAACTTTTTGAATAATAATAAAAATAATGTATGATTGTATGATTTCACTTAATTCGGCAACGTTTTAAGTTATCTAATTAATTCATCCATCAAGAGTGAAAAAGGCGGTCTCCTTCCGTTTGAAATCACTCGTACAGTTTTATCACCATTGTCTTAAATATAACAAATATAACGTCATAGGGTTTCAATGCTGGCACTTTTACATCTTTTATCATCTGTCGCATTGCTAGTTTGGGGCACACATATTGTCCGTACTGGTATTATGCGGGTTTTTGGTGCAGATCTACGCCGTATTTTAGGAAAGAGTGTTAATAAGAGAACAAGCGCATTTCTTTCCGGCGTAGGGGTAACTGCGCTCGTGCAAAGTAGTAATGCAACGGCATTACTGGTTATCTCTTTTGTTTCTCAGGGGCTGATTTCATTAACGCCTGCCATGGTTATCATGCTTGGTGCCGATGTCGGGACAGCGTTGATGGCGAGGGTGTTAACGTTTGATCTCTCTTGGTTATCACCGCTGCTGATCCTTGTGGGTGTTTCAACCTTTTTAAGCCAAAAGAAAAATCGCACAGGGCAAATTGGTCGTGTCGGTATCGGGCTTGGGCTTATTTTATTAGCGTTACAGTTAATTGTGGCATCGGCAGAGCCGATTACCCATGCTGATGCGGTGAAAGCAATTTTTACCTCGTTAAGTGGGGATGTTGTTTTGGCACTGCTGGTGGGTGCTCTGTTTGCCATGGTGAGTTATTCAAGCTTAGCAGCGGTGTTATTGACTGCCACATTAAGCGCAACAGGCTTGGTGCCTCTTTATATTAGCTTGAGTATCGTTATTGGCTCTAACATTGGTAGTGGCTTACTCGCCATGATGAGTAGCCGCGGGCAAAATGAAATTTCACGACAAGTCGTTCTGGGGAGTTTGCTATTTAAACTAATCGGCTGTGTTGTCGTATTACCTTGGGTGAAACCACTGGCAGAATGGATTGGGGGCTACGGCTTTAATGAAGCCGAAATCGTGATCTATTTTCACGTGTTTTATAACCTAGCTCGTTGCCTTGTCATGTTGCCTTTTGTTGGGCCAATGGCGAGGTTATGTAATAAATTAATCCCTATTGTTCCTTCGATGGAGCAAGAGGTTGCCCCGCGTTATTTGGATAAAAGTGCATTAGAGACGCCATCACTGGCAATCGCTAACGCCGTACGAGAAACATTACGTATGGGGGATCTACTTGAATTAATGCTTCAACGTTTTACAGATGTTCTTAACGGTAATAAAGAGCAGAAAAGGGAAATTAACCGCTTGGATGAAGAGGTCGATATGCTGCATAGCAGCATTAAACTCTATTTAGCACAGTTACATCAAAGCGAACTCAGTGAGGAAGATTCAAGGCGTTGGGCTGAAATTATTGATACTGCTTTTAATTTGCAGCAATCATCGACTATCATCCACCGAATGACTTCTGAGTTAGTCAAAAAATCGATTGATAATCGCCGTTCCTTCTCTAATGAAGGTTATAAAGAGCTACATTCTTTACTTGAGCGATTACAGACGAATTTGAATCTAGGGATGTCTGTTTTTGTTTCGGCCGATATTGATAATGCGAAACGTCTACGGCGTGCAAAACACCGTTTTCGTCTTATTAACCAACGCTTTGCTTATGCGCACGTTGAAAGGTTACACAAACAAAATATGCAAAGTCTAGATACTAGTAACTTACATGTTAGCCTGCTAGGCGATATGAAACGGTTGAATTCATTATTTTGTGCCGTTGCTTATCATGCGCTAGAAGGCGTAGCAGAAAGCCGTAAAGAACAATTGAGTTTAGAAAATGAGAAAAATACGTGAATTAACAAGGGATGAAGTTCCTTCGGTTTGGTCAATTGATAGAACAGAATTAATCGAAAATTTATATCTTCACCAAAATGGGAAATTAGTGTTATCCGCGCAACGCTTTGATATGAAAGGTTGGCCGGAAGGTGAACCTGAGGCATATACGCCACATTTACTCGAAAGCTATGATAACGGAGCGGTATTTATTGGCGTGTTTGATCATGACACACTAATTGCCGCTGCAAGTTTAGATAATGTATGGCGTGGTGAAGAGCGTAATTTACTTCAATTGTCATTCTTACATGTTAGCCACCGCTATCGGGGTGAGGGCTTAGGGGGCATGTTATTTAATCAGTGCTGTGAATTAGCCAAAGAGAAAGGGGCAGCTGGCTTATATGTATCAGCAACGCCTTCTGAAAATACAGTCCATTTTTATCAGTATATGGGGTGTGAACTGCTGGATAAGCCAGACCCAGAGCTATTTGCCTTAGAGCCTGAAGATATTCATTTTGTTTATTTATTTAATCAATAAATAGCTTTTATTTTTTCTTAAATCGGCATGGTTTCCTCAATAAAAAATATTGTATTTTGCCAAAAACAAGATATGATTGATAATCATTATCATTTAGATTGTTGAGGTCGCTATGCCAACTAGCGTAACAAAAAGCACTTATCTACGTCGCTCTACAGCAGGGTTATGGGGTGTTTTCGCGGTTATTTTGTTGAGCGTGATTTATCTACTCAGCAATATGGGGCTAAATAGCCTTAAAGCTGTCACGATAGTGACTATGCTAACCACCGCCGCAATGTTATTCAACCGCGGCTCTCGGCGCTTATTGATTATCCCCGCCGTGATAGCACTGTTATGCAGTCTAATGGCTTTAGTCTCACAACATAGCGTATAAGATAACCGTAGTTTACACGCCTACAGCGAATCTTCGGGTTATAGGGAAAGGGTTCGTTGATCGAGATAGGAAGTTAACAGTGGTGCGAAAGGGGGGACTTGAACCCCCACGCCCGAAGGGCACTAACACCTGAAGCTAGCGCGTCTACCAATTCCGCCACCCTCGCAGGTACTGTCAATTCATTGAAAGCTATCGATTTAATTTTTAACTTGGTGATTAAAAATTGTAGTCTGTATGGTGCGAAAGGGGGGACTTGAACCCCCACGTCCGAAGGACACTAACACCTGAAGCTAGCGCGTCTACCAATTCCGCCACCCTCGCAATATCAGACTCTATTTTGTGTCGATAGTACGCAGCGGATTTTAGGCTAATTTAGCCGCGCGTCAATAATTTTTTTATTATGCTTTTATTATTTGATGTAAAAACGGCCAACCATTTCTAGGTTAGCCGCGATAGAAATCATGGAGGTTTATGGATTAGCGTTTAATTGCTTGATAAACCTTAAATTTACCTGTTTTTGCTAATACTTCATGGTTGCCAAATGCCTTATCAAGCATGTCTGGATAAGGTAAAAAAGCATTGGCCACAATACGGAGTCGCCCACCTTTTTTCAGGTATTTCGGGGCTTGGAAAATCATATTTTCAGCCGCACTGTAGCTGGTATTTAACCCATCATGGAAAGGGGGGTTAGAGATAATCCAATCAAAGGTGTCATTGATATCTGAGTAGGCATCGCTTGCAAGTACTTTGCCAGTTAACTGATTGGCTTGTAATGTGGCGATAGAGGAGGCAATAGCAGCCGCGCTCACATCACTCAGTGTCAATGTTACATTAGGGTTGTGGCTTCCGACGACGGCAGCTAAAACGCCATTACCGCAAGCAATATCAAGTAGATTACCTGTAATAGGCTCATTCAGTGTAGAAAGTAGGAGTTCACTACCAATATCTAATTCATTGTGACTAAACACGCCAGGTAAGGCTTGGATCTGTACGTTCTCTACTTCATAGCGGCGCCACCAACGAGTTATATCAAAATCCGTAGGTTGTTCTAACTCACCATAATACAGCCCACAGCGTCTTGCAGAGTCAATTTTTTGCAATGTCGCGATGCCTTCCATGATAGATTCGGCACTTTTTACACCGCTACGGTTTTCGCCAACAATAAAAATTTGGCTACCTGTGGTCAGGTGAGTGCATAAATCATCCAGTTGAAAGCAGGCTTCTTGTTTATTTTTAGGCCAGAAATAGATCAAGGTATTGCAAGGACGTACAAAATCAGCATCTGCTACCGCAGCAAATTTCACACTGTCGCCCATTAAGGAGTGCAAATTTTGCCAACGATGGTATTGATTAGTGAGAACACGTACGCTCGCAGCTTCTAAGGTTGCTGCTAATTCATCTTGGATGTCACCCGCTAAAATGACATGGCGATCGGTAAAATGCTCAAGGTGGCGTTGGATAACTTCGCTAGCCGGTGTCAGTAGTGACATACTTTGTTGATCTCCTAAAATACCCTCAATCTTTCGAGCCATCGCGTTTTAGCGTCTAGCTACAATGCAAATTGTTTATGGTATGTATGTAAGCCTAATTATTTTGTGCACACTTTATCAGAAAATGGGGAAATAGCATTGCTCTGTTGGCGCTATTGATCCGCTTTGATAAGATGTCGTTGTTAACATAGCGACTGGAATGAAATGAATGGCACGACGTGACAGACTTTTAAATCAAATGGGTATCACTCAATGGGTAGTGAGAAACCCTGCTGTATTACGTGGTGAACGTGGTGTAAGAATTCCAGATTCGACTAAGCTTATTATTATTACTGATGAGAACCTTGATTTAAACAACCGTCTGTTAAAAGATATTTTTCTGGCGATGAAAATTTATCCAACGGATGTGGTTTGTATTAATTCAGAGCAATTGGCAATGCTTCCAACACCAATAACAATAAATTGTTGGGTCTTAGGCGGCCAATCTCATCCAGAAGGGTTAAATACAACCTTTATTTCTCCTGTATTAGATGAGCTGGCAGCCAGCAATAGCGCTAAACGGGCACTTTGGGAGCAGATTTATCAATATGACGAAAATTTCAGCACTAAAGCAGTCTGATCTTGCGACAGCTTTCTTAATCGAAAAGTTAAGTCATGATTTTCCTTGGACTGAGCGTGTTTTTTATGGAAACCAAGGGGAAAAGTATCATAACATCAAAATTACTCTTAATAATCAGATCGTTGGTTTTGCTATAACACAGTGTGTTCTTGATGAGGCAACACTCTTTAATATTGCCGTGCACCCCGATTATCAAGGAAAAGGGTATGGGCGTATGTTAATGGAGCAACTGATTAAGGATCTGGTTGATAAAGGGATTTTGACATTATGGCTTGAAGTTCGTGAATCGAATGCACCGGCGCTGCACCTGTATGATAAATTAGGGTTTCATCAAGTGACGGTACGTAAAGATTATTACCCTGCAAAGCAGGGGCGAGAAGATGCGCTTATTTTGGCATTAACCCTGTTTAATGACGCATAATGTGATTATTAAACCACGGCCGAATATGGGTCGTGGTAAATTTGCCTGCCGATTATTTAATACGAATACTTAAGCCATATTAGCCTTTTACAATGAGTGGGTCTTGGCTAACCATATTATATTCAGCATCTTTTCGGTAACCAAAAAGCCGAACCAGTGTACGGCGGTTATCTTTTACAATATCCCGACTATGTAAGCTTAATTTATTATTAATCACTATCATCCTATATGGCTGCAAATCGACGGCATCAAATTCCATATTTTCGGCAATAGAATTAAATTTATTATACGTTTTTTGGACGAATTCTGAAGCCGCGGGATTGAGTGAAAAACGCTCTGAATTATAATTCATATTCAATTTTCCATGCTTATCAAGTTCAAGGATAGAAATACATTTTCCACCGATACTTTTTCCTTCACTGGCTGTTTTCGCTTTACGGAAATCAAAGCTGGCTGTGGTTAAAGCAACGATTTCTTCAGGTGATAATTGGTCAATGATGCGCTTAATGGGGGCTACTTTTGTTGTTTCTGATAAAGGGTTCCACCTTGCAGTGAGTATCAGCGATGACGGTGAAGGGGAGTGCCCATCGATAACGTTAATTGCGGAGTAATAAGGGTCTTCAGTGTGTGGTACGACCGCTTTGCCCGAATGGGAACTGGCATCTGGGGCTTCATTTTGGCGTTTTTCAGCACCACCGCCATTAAAGTTAGCTACAATTCTAATAATATTTCCTAGGTTTTCAGTATCATAAGCAAATGTGGTTTCATTTAATAATGCTAAAATAATTTGCTCTTGTGAGGCCAATTTTAAAATTTCGATATCACTTTCTAATTCTTGGAGGGTCGGTAAGGCGCTTTTATTCGGAAGGTTAATCGGTTCACCATTAACGTCCGTATTCACAAACCCTTCAAAAACTAAATAAGGAATTTTTTCATTCCTATAGTCATCCAGTAGTTTCTTATCTTCATCATTGAATAAGTTGTATAACTGAGTTGCAACCTGCTCTGCTAATTTTTGACTTCCTGATATTTGAGGCCCACCATTTAAAGCGAATTGATAGGACTTTTCCTGTAAAAGCGTGGCGATCTCACTGCTGAGGAAAATGTGATTAATGGTTTTATTGTCTGGCATAATTTTATTATTCCTATAATTCAATTTGTTAGATAACGATTTTTAATGAATAAAAACTAATTCATTAATTAAGGAATAATAAAAAAATATTATTTTTTTTCGATTTCTTAATCTATTAGTGTTTGATCTTATAATCGGATGCTTTTTATTTGACGGCATGAAAAACCACAGTATCCAAACTGTGGTTTTATTCTAATAGGCTTTTAGAGGGTTATTTAGATAGCTTTTCAGATGCAGGTAGAATAGGGGGATTGATCACAACTTGGCTTTTTTTGCGGTACTTCTTTTCTGCTTTTTCTGTGCGGACCTCTTCATTAAGGCCTTTGTATGTCGAATAACACATCAATAGCATTAATATGGAAAGCGGGATAGCAGTGGCAACTAAAGCAGATTGTAAACCGGATAATCCACCTGTGATGATCAATACGATAGCAATAGCCGCGATAACCACTCCCCAAATGGTCTTCGTCGTATGGGTTGGATTTGGGTTACCATTTTCACTGACCATTCCCAATACGAATACGGCTGAGTTTGCTGAAGTAATAAAGAAAACCATCACTAAAACCATGGCCAATACGCATAAGAAGGTGCTTGCAGGGAAATAGTCTAAGAATTTAAAGAAAGCAGAAGTCACATCTGATTTCACCGCTTCTGCAAGTGCTTTTTGTCCCATGTTTTGGATAAGATGGATGGCTGAGCCTCCCATCACGGCAAACCAAGCGAATGAGCCGAACACAGGAATAAAGACAGCGCCAATCATAAACTCTTTAATGGTACGCCCTTTGGAAATACGCGCCACGAAACTGCCTACTAAAGGCGCCCATGCAATCCACCAGCCGAAGTAAAAGAGAGTCCAGTTCGCAATCCAAGCACCATCATTATAGGGTTCAGTACGGAATGACATACTGACAAAGTTTTGTACATAGTCACCAATACCTTGAAAAAGAACTTTAAGGATCGTTTGTGTCGGGCCAGCAAAGAGAATAAAACCCATCAAGGCGAATGCTAATAGCATATTTAAGTTAGATAAATGCTTAATCGCACCTTGTAAACCAGAGATGGTCGACATGATATAAATGATGGTGACCACTGCAATAATCGCAATTTGGATCCAGATACTTACAGGGATCCCCCATAAGTAATTCATGCCACTGTTAACTTGCAGTGTGCCAAAGCCTAGCGAGGTCGCAATACCAATAACGATCGACAATACCACTAATACATCGACCCATTTCCCTATCGAGCCTTTGATACGTTCACCGATCAGTGGGTAAAACACAGAGCTCAGCGATGAAGGTAATTTCTTTCTAAATTGGAAAAAGGCTAATGATACACCGACTAAGGCATAGCAGGCCCAAGCTGAGACCCCCCAATGTAAATAGACATATTGCATGGCGGTTTTTGCTGCTTGTTCGGTATAGCCTGTACCAACTGGAGGGCTGATATAGTAAGAAACAGGCTCGGCAACTCCCCAAAACACGAGGCTAATCCCAATCGATGCACTAAATAACATTCCAACCCATGTTGCGGTACGATATTCGGGGCGATCACTGTCCTCTCCAAGCCGAATATGACCAAACTTTGAAAAACCGAGATACATACAAAAACTAAAAAAGATAAAAACGGCTCCGAGTATAAACCAACCTAAATTGTTATAGATAAAACCCAGAGAGTAATTTGAAAATGCTTCGAGTTTGTCAGGTATAAAGGCGCCTAAGCTGATTAATACCAGACTAAAGGCGAGTGATACGTAAAATACAGATTTCTTATTATTCATCATACCTCTTCTCCAGTTGCTCACTTATTTTTATGTCTTTTAATGAGAGTTGGTTTGCAGGGAATGCTACTTTTGGTTTACAGAGAATATCCATGAAAATATTGCGTGGTCAACAATTAATTAACCTGCAATTAACAAATGTATTTCACGGTATGTTGTTATCTATATGTTTTAAATAGATAAATTATTATTGTTATAATAATGTTTAATATTTTGTTTGATCATTATTGAGATCTAGATTAACATTCCCAAAAAACATGTTAACTATAAGTTTACATAAGTGAGGCAATAATGATGAGCAATGCAAAAAAAGTCATTTCGATTAATGATCACCTTGATATTGATAATGCGTGGACCATTCCTGCACGCTATTACACGTCAGATGACGTATTTGAGTTCGAAAAAGAAAATATCTTTGCTAACTCTTGGGTTTGTGTTGCTCACAGTAGTGAGGTGAAAGAGAAAAATGCCTATATCACTCGCCAGTTGATTGGCGAAAGCCTTGTTATCGTTAGGGGGCGAGATGATGTTTTGCGGGGCTTTTATAATGTCTGCCCGCATCGAGGCCATCAGTTGATCAGTGGTGAAAGCGGTAAAATGAAAAATGTCATCACTTGCCCTTATCATGCTTGGGCATTCAAATTGGATGGTCAATTGGCACATGCGACAAACTGCGAAAACGTAAATAACTTTGAAGCCGATGCCATGTCATTGAGCAGTTTTCATGTGATTGAGCACGCAGGGTTTATTTATATTAATTTGACAGAAGGCGAGCCTCAACCTATCGAGGAGCAACTGCCTGGATTAGCGGCAAAAATGGAAGAAGCTTGCTCAGTGATCCGTGATCTGAAATTAGCGGCACGCTTTGTCAGCCATACGCCAGCTAACTGGAAGACGATTGTTGATAACTATATCGAATGTTATCACTGTCCAACAAACCATGTCAGTTTTGCTAGCTCGGTCGATGTGAATGTGTATGAGCACCAGTTGAATGAAAACTGGACGGTACAGATTGGTCAAGCCAAACCTTCAGAGTCGTCATATCAATTTGATGAATCAGTAGTCAATCCACGTTTCTTCGGCTTTTGGATTTGGCCTAGCACCATGTTTAATATGCCGCCAGGTGGCGATTTTATGACCGTCATTTATGAGTTTCCGGTTAGTGCGGGAGAAACGTTGCAGCATTACGATATCTATTTCTTAAACGAAGAATTGACGGAGTACCAAAAGAACTTAGTGGAGTGGTATCGGACGGTATTTCGCCCAGAAGATCTACGCCTCGTTGAGAGTGTTCAAAAAGGGTTACGTTCCCGTGGCTATCGAGGGCAAGGGCGGATCATGGCTGATAGGCAACGTAGTGGGATCAGTGAGCATGGCGTCGCACACTTCCATAAGCTGATTGCAACGGCACACACTGAGTGACGGGAGAAATAGCACATGAATAGGTTAAATAACCCAGCGCTATTCCGCCAGTCTTGCTATATCAATGGTCAATGGGTGGATAGTTCGAAGACTATTTCAGTATTGAACCCTGTGGATCAATCGGTGCTGGGTACTGTACCCAGCCTTTCACCAGAGCAGGTGAATGATGCGATTGTGAAGGCACATCATGCGATGGAGGCTTGGCGTCAGTTCACGGCAAAACAACGTGCTACGATTTTACATCGCTGGTTTACATTGATTGAAGCCAATATGGATGACTTAGGTTTGCTGATGACATTAGAGCAGGGCAAACCGTTGAATGAGGCTAAAGGGGAAATTCGTTATGCCGCCTCGTTTATCGAATGGTTTGCAGAGGAAGGCAAGCGAGTTTATGGTGAGACGATCCCGCAAACCGTAGCTAGCAACCGTCTTTTAACCATCAAGCAACCGATTGGTGTGTGTAGTGCCATTACGCCATGGAACTTCCCCGCCGCAATGATCACGCGCAAAGCCGCTCCCGCATTAGCAGCGGGCTGTAGCATGATTATCAAACCCGCCAGTGAAACACCGTTTACGGCTCTCGCACTTGCTGAGTTAGCGCAACAAGCTGGCGTGCCTGCTGGGGTGCTGAACATTGTGACAGGGGAATCTCGTGTTTTAGGGGAATTACTCACACGCCATGAATTGATCAGTAAATTTTCTTTTACTGGCTCTACGCAAGTTGGACGTCAACTGTATGAGCAGTGTGCCTCAACGATCAAAAAAAGCGCTTTAGAGCTTGGGGGAAATGCCCCTTTTATTGTGTTTGATGATGCGGATATTGATAAAGCGGTAAACAGTGCAATACAGGCAAAATTTCGTAATGGTGGGCAAACCTGTGTTTGTGTGAATCGTTTTTATATTCATGAGTCCATCTATGCGCCATTTATCGAGAAATTCACCGCAAAAGTAAGCCAGTTACGTGTTGGAAATGGGTTGGATGAGGGTACTGATATTGGGCCTATGATTACATCTCGAGCCATCGATAATATGAATTTATTAGTTAAAGATGCACTTGCTAAAGGTGCCAAGCAGCTAACGTTGGGGAATGAAATCACTGAGCAAGGTAATTTTATCAATCCAAAAGTGTTAGTGGATGTGGATGATTCAATGGATATCGTACACGAAGAGATTTTTGGCCCTATCGCGGTACTTATTCGTTTTCGTGATGAAGATGAGGTTATTAAGCGAGCGAATAATACGATCTATGGTTTAGCCGCCTATTTCTTTTCAAAAGATATTGGTCGTGTTTATCGCGTGGCAGAGAAACTGCAAAGCGGCATGGTTGGGATTAATACAGGCCTGATCTCCAATGAAGTTGCTCCATTTGGTGGTGTTAAGCAATCGGGCCTAGGCAAAGAAGGTTCCCGATATGGCATAGAGGACTACCTGACCGTGAAATATCTGTGTATTGACATCGCTTAGCCAGTAATCAGTAAAAGAGGGAATTGTGATGAGCCAACAAAAAATAGCCGTAAATGTTAGCCGCATAGAGCAACTTAGCCCAACCATTAAAATGTTCGAGTTCGTTGCAAAAGAGACCTTGCTTGAACCGTTTAGTGCGGGGAGCCATATTACGGTACACATGAACGAAGAGCTGGGATTACAGCGGGCTTATTCGTTAATTAGCGATCCTAAAGATTGCCATTGTTACCGTATTTCTGTGCTACGCGATGAGAACTCGAAAGGCGGCTCTGCTTATATGCATGAACAGTTAGCGGAAGGGGATTTAGTTTATTTATCGCCTGCTCAAAACTATTTTTCATTGAAACATGACAGTTCTTGTAAGCATATTTTGATTGCGGGAGGGATTGGTATTACCCCGTTCCTCTCATACCTTTATGAATTAGAGCAAACGGGTATGGAATTCGAGCTTCATTACTGTTTTCGCGATCAAAATACGGCTGCTTTTGTTGAACAGCTTCAAGAGCGATTGGGGGAGCGATTATATCTTTATGATAATGCGAAAGCGCAGCGCCTATCTGTCGAGCAGTTGGTTAAAGCGCAACCCAAAAATAGCCATGTTTATGTGTGTGGCCCTGAATCATTAATTAATGCGGTTATCGAACATGGCAATGCACATTTAGGTGAATCTCAAGTTCATTTTGAAAACTTTGGTGAAGTAGCAAATGAAGGCGAGGCTTTTGAGGTTTATTTCCAACGTTCAGGGTTTAGCTTAAATATCAGCGAAGATGTCTCCATTTTGCAGGCGATCGAAGCAGATAAACGTATTCAGGTTGAATGTTTGTGCCGCAATGGCGTGTGTGGCACTTGTGAAACGGCAATTTTAGAAGGCGAGGCAGATCATCGCGATCACTACCTTGATGATGATGAGCGTGCGGAGCAGAAGACCATGATGTTGTGTGTTTCGCGTGCTAAGACTAAACGGTTAGTGTTAGATTTGTAATGTATGCTAGCCCCGATAATGGGGCTTTTGTGTTATTTAAGCTGAAACATGAGGAATGGCTGCTGCTCATCATTGAGATGATAAGAGGCACTAATTTCACGGTCTTGAAAGTGAATGTGACCGTGACCTTTACTATACACCCCTTCTAACCACGGTTTATGATTGATAGCGAGTTGATAGAGTAAGCGCTGTAATTCCAAATAATCGATATCCGCAGTTTGGCTTTCGAGATTACTGGCAAGTATTTCCCCCGCTTTATCGGTAAACACAACTAAATGGTTAAAGTGAGCGAGTAAGACATCAAAGTAGCACTTAATTTTACGTAGCCGTAGTTCTGTATTTTTACGTTCGGTGTTATCTAGGCTGATCCCCACCAATTTAGTCACTTTACCATTTGGGCCTTTAACACCGGTTGCTCGTGAGGTGATCCATCGGTAGCCATCATCCCACGCAATTTTAAAATCCATTTCATGGGCGCCACCTTCACGAATGATCTTTGAGTAACCATTCACTAATTTATCTTTCGATTCTTGGTTCATTAAAGCCCAAAAATCATCATTAGTGGTGATTTTGATGCCGTAAACATCTTCAACATTATCCGAATAGTTCAGTTCGCCCGTGAGTAAATCCCATTCCCAAGTAACGATCTCAGTGGACTCTTGAAGATGCACTTCATTGATATTACGAACAATGGCTGGGTGTGAAGCGGTAGAGGCGTGATTGGTGTATTCACCATATTTGAGCCATATTTTATCAACATTCAGTAATTGTGCTAATTTCTCAAGGTTGTTTTCATCAATCATACCGCCTTTTGTCCACTTGTTGACGGCAGTCCGAGAAACACCAAGTGCTTCAGCGGCTTTTAACTGGCTCATTTTTTGTTGTTTCAATAAGGCCAGCAAACGTTGTCCAAATGTTTGCGTGTCTTTCATCGGCTCATGTCCACCTTTTGTTTATTCATCCTGAAATTGATGCGGTAAATGTTTTGATAAGTATTCTGTTAAATTTTCAATAAAAACGCGCAAGTTTGCATTATTGCGGGCGGTGCGTGAATAAACGGCATACACATCAGCAGGTTGGCTCCATTGTGGAAGTACGCGAATTAATTTTCCGCTCTCTAACTCCGGTAGTACACTCCATAATGAACGCAACAAAATACCTTCACCGCCGATACACCACTGTTTAGCGACATCACCATTGTTCACCATGAGCTTACTATTTGGTGCCACCGTCATACTTTCTGTTTGATGTTGTAGTTTCCATTGTGCAGGTGCTTGGTTGCGCTCTTTAATCGTAATGCAAAAATGTTGTTTTTCTAGCTCTTGAGGATGATTAGGGCTGCCATGCTGCTCTAAATAAGCAGGGGAAGCGCAGAGAATGCGTTTATTTTTGGCGATTTGCTTCGCAATGTAATGATCGGGGATTGTGCCACCAATATAAATATCGAGATCAATGTTTTCGCTGATAATATCAATGGAACGATCGGTTAAAGTAAGGTCGATCCCTAAGAGTGGATAGTTAGCACGTAATGCTAGGATAAAGGGGTTGAGATAGGCGCTACCAAAGCCTGTGCTGCAACTGACCCTTAACTCACCACGGATCTCCTCTCGACAGGCGTTTAACGCATTGTGCATATTGTCGAGTTCGTGTAATAGCCGCTCACCACTGCTCAGAACAATGCGTCCTTCATGAGTTAAATTAATTGAGCGGGATGCTCGCAGAAATAGCGTCTGCCCGAGATTTTCTTCAAGTAATTTTATGCGTTTGGAGACATAGGCGGGTGAAACAAGCAGTTGCTCCGCGGCTCGTGAAAAACTCATTAAGCGAGCAACAGTGACAAATACTCTAATGTCTTCCAATGCGGGTAGCTTGTTCATAGTTTGTAAACCCAAAGATTACACTTCGACGCTATACTTTATCACAGCAACCCATAAACTGGAGATCTTACTTACTCATAAAATTTATTGTTGTGGGAGTGCCGTGACATGTCACAATTTAATATCGCAGTCATTCCAGGTGATGGTATTGGAACAGAAGTTATACCTGAGGGATTAAAAGTCTTAGAGGCCGCAGCAAGTCAACATCAGGTAAAGCTTAACTTTACCCATTTTGATTGGTCCTGTGAAACTTACCATCGTACAGGACGCATGATGCCTGAAGATGGTTTAGAACAGTTAAAAAAATTTGATGCCATTTTCCTTGGCGCAGTCGGGTTCCCTGGTGTGCCTGACCATATTTCACTTTGGGGGCTGTTGTTACCCATCCGCCGTGCTTTCAACCAATATGTTAATTTGCGTCCGGTACGCCTATTTGAAGGGATCAAATCCCCTTTAGCCGATAAAAAACCCGGTGATATTGATTTCTATGTGGTACGTGAAAACGTAGAAGGGGAGTATTCGGCTATTGGCGGCATTCAGTATGAAGGTACTGAAGATGAAGTGGTGTCTCAGCAAAGTATTTTTACCCGTAAAGGTACGGATCGGATATTAAAATATGCGTTCGAATTGGCACAATCACGGGAGAAAAAACATTTAAGTTCGGCAACGAAATCAAATGGCCTTTTTCACTCAATGCCTTATTGGGATAGCCGTTTTGCGGCAATGGCGAAACACTACCCTGATGTGAAAGTGGATCAATTCCATATTGATATTTTCGCCGCCAACTTGGTCAGAATGCCTGAATTTTATGATGTGATTGTAGGCTCCAATTTGTTTGGTGATATTTTGTCGGATTTAGGCCCTGCCTGTACCGGAACCATTGCCATTGCACCTTCTGCGAATATTAATCCTGAAAAACAGTTCCCATCTATGTTTGAGCCAGTACATGGTTCAGCGCCTGATATTGCGGGGCAAAATATTGCTAACCCAATCGGCACTATTTGGGCGGCCGCAATGATGATGCAGCATCTCGGCTGCCCAGCAATGCATGATACCATTATGGATGCGGTTGAAACGGTGATCAAAGAGCGCCATCACTTGACTCGCGATATGGGCGGAAATGCAAGTACACAGCAACTTGGGCAAGCCATTGCTGATCTGATTTTAGCCAAATAGTCACTCTTTTTGGGGAGCCTATTGAGGCTCCTTAGTGGCTTTGGCATGTCGTCTGTTCTGTTTTAATTAGTTTAATGGCAGTAACAAAAAGAGTCTCTTTCTCGGTAACAATCGCTATCAATTAAGTGACCTTTGATTGTTTATGACCCTAAGATCTGAGAAAATAGCCGCCAATTTCGATTAACAAGACGGATTTGCTGAGCTAAGAGCCACCTATTGCCTCTCCTAATGCATGTACAAATCTGTATTCAAACAAAAAAGAACGGTTAAATGGCAGATCAGAATTTTCTACATGAAGTCAACGCGCGCAGGACGTTTGCGATCATCTCTCACCCTGACGCAGGTAAAACCACCATTACTGAAAAAGTATTGCTATTTGGGCAAGCGATTCAGCGTGCGGGAACGGTAAAAGGCCGCGGTTCAAATCAACACGCAAAATCAGACTGGATGGAGATGGAAAAGCAACGTGGTATCTCAATTACCACATCGGTGATGCAATTCCCTTATCATGATTGTTTAGTTAATTTGTTGGATACTCCGGGGCACGAAGACTTCTCTGAAGATACTTATCGTACTTTAACGGCGGTTGACTGCTGCTTGATGGTCATCGACTCCGGTAAAGGGGTTGAGGATAGAACTCGCAAATTGATGGAAGTCACTCGCTTGCGTGATACGCCGATTTTGACTTTTATGAATAAACTTGACCGTGATATTCGTGACCCAATGGAGTTAATGGACGAAGTTGAAAATGAGCTGAATATCGCATGTTGCCCAATTACGTGGCCCATTGGTTGCGGTAAGTTGTTCAAAGGGGTTTATCACTTATTACGTGATGAAACGATCCTTTATCAAACAGGCCAAGGTCATACAATCCAAGAAGTCCGTATTATTAAAGGGTTAGATAACCCTGATTTAGATAAAGAAGTCGGTGACGAATTAGCGGCTCAGCTACGTGATGAGTTGGAGTTGGTAAAAGGGGCCTCTCATGAGTTCGATCATGATGCTTTCCTTGAAGGCGAATTGACTCCGGTTTTCTTTGGTACTGCACTTGGTAACTTTGGTGTGGATCATATGTTAGATGGTTTAGTCCAGTGGGCGCCATCGCCTCAGCCACGTCAAACCGATGTGCGTGAAGTTGAAGCTACAGAAGAGAAATTTACCGGTTTCGTCTTCAAAATTCAGGCGAATATGGATCCAAAACACCGTGACCGTGTTGCTTTCATGCGTATTGTTTCAGGAACTTATGAAAAAGGTATGAAGCTGCGTCAGGTGCGTACGAAAAAAGATGTCGTCATCTCTGATGCGCTGACCTTTATGGCAGGTGATCGCTCTCATGTCGAAAATGCGTATGCGGGTGACATTATTGGTTTACATAACCACGGTACGATCCAAATTGGTGATACCTTCACACAAGGGGAAGATCTGAAATTTACGGGGATCCCTAACTTTGCACCTGAGCTGTTCCGTCGTATTCGTTTGCGCGACCCATTAAAGCAAAAACAATTGCTTAAAGGGTTGGTTCAGTTGTCAGAAGAAGGGGCTGTACAGGTTTTCCGTCCACTGACCAATAATGATTTGATTGTTGGTGCTGTGGGGGTGTTGCAGTTTGATGTCGTTGTATCTCGTTTGAAGAGTGAATATAACGTTGAAGCCATTTATGAAGCGGTTAACGTATCAACGGCACGTTGGGTTGAGTGTGATGACGCGAAGAAATTCGAAGAATTTAAGCGTAAGAACGAGCAGAACCTAGCACTTGATGGCGGCGATAATCTTTCTTATATCGCTCCAACCATGGTTAACCTAAACTTGACCAGTGAGCGTTATCCGGAAGTCAAATTCCGTAAAACCCGCGAACACTAATTTTATTTTCAGGCTAAGCCCACTACAGAAAGGCCTTTTTTGTAGTGGGTTTTCCCAAATTAACCATCCATTTTCGAATACTCTCCTGTTTTTTTATCTAAATATTGCAGATTACTCTGTCTTTTGCGTTTGAATACTTTATTTCAAGGGGCTTTTCCCATAGTCTATAGTTATCAATTGAAATAGCGACAGCGCTTAGGCATATGGCGTATGACGTCGATTATGGCGATACAGTGGGTATTTCAATACTTAAAACAGTAGTTGATAAGGAAGGTACCGATGAAACATTCAGCACTTTTACGTTCTTTAATTGTTATTGGGTTAAGTGGGACCTTATTTGCGTGTAGCTCATCGGCAAACTCCCCATTGAAAGAGCAAGCTGCTGAAACTTGGGATAGCGCAGTTAAAACAGCAGATATTGCAGGGAAAGATACCAGCGAAGCGATATCCAGTGGCGCGAAAAGTGTCGATAACTATATGGATGATTCCTCCATCACTGCTAAGGTCAAAAGTAAGCTGCTAACAACCAGTGGTATCGACAGTAATTCGATTTCGGTGAAGACAGTTAACGGCGTTGTTTACCTCTCTGGGTTTGTGAAATCGAATAACCAAGTCGATAAAATTGTTCAGGTTGTCTCGATGGTTGAAGGTGTAAAATCAGTACAAAATGGTTTAGTTGTGGCGAATTAATCGATAACGGCCAGCACAATAGCTCAAGTCAGCACATATTGGGTGAGTTGAGCGACTAAAATAATTTGCTCAAAGTTAAAAACTGAACCTCACTGAGAGGTTCAGTTTTTACATTGTTGATTCGTGACAATTTACTTTATGGGGCTGTGTTTATACATAGGCATCCTATCGCTATGTGTAGAAGGTTGTCAGGGGACGAAGATGGGAAAACATGTATCAGTAACACTTGGCAGTATTGAGCCTTTGGCTTTTTATGATGAGCTAAATAAAGGAAAAACAGCGCTTATCTGTGAAGGTGGAGGGCAACGCGGTATTTTTACGGCCGGTGTTTTGGATGAGTTTTTAAAAACAGGCTTTAACCCCTTTGATATCATGATTGGCACATCGGCGGGAGCACAAAATCTCTCTGCTTATATCTGTGGTCAATATGGCTATGCTAGGCGAGTGATCACGCGTTATACGACAAGCCCACTCTTTTTCAACCCACTGCGTTTTATTCGAGGGGGGCATTTAATCGATTTAGATTGGTTAGTGGAAAGCACCTCGAAAGAGTTTCCTCTGCATATCTCCTCTGGCATTGAGTTAATGGAGGCGGGGCGTGAGTTTTATATGGGGGCAAGCCGTAGCGATGATTTTGAAGCCGAATTTTTAAAGCCTAATGCGGATACATGGCTCGATATCATTCGGGCATCCAGTGCGATCCCCGGTTTTTATCGCATGGGGGTTGAGTTTGAAGGGACTTTGTATCACGATGGTGGGATCAGTGCGGCGATACCAGTTGAAGAGGCATATCGTCAGGGCGCTGACACGATTGTCGTCATCCGTACGGTGCCTTCACAAATGTACTTTACCCCTGAATGGGTCAAGAGAATGACTCGCTGGCTAGAAGGTGAAAAGTATGGTCTACAACGAATGGCAACCATGCTAAAAGTTCATCTGAAAAGTTATCGTCGTACTCAAGAGTTTATTGAAAATCCACCGGGTGATTTACAGATTTTTGAAATTTATCCACCGACACCGTTAAAAAGTAGTGCATTAGGAAGCCGCTTATCAGCACTTAATCAGGATTATCATGTCGGTCGTCGTTGTGGGCGCTATTTTATTGCCGCATTGGGTCACTGCTTTACAATGAATAATGATGCCGTCAATCGCTTTAGTTTTGAAAGTGCAGCCCATGAAGAGATGCAGATCCTCCAAGATTATGAAGAGGCGATATCTGATGCGCAGCATGATGGTGAATTAGTCGCTCAACGTAAAGCGAAAAAAGCGACCGATACAGCACAAGCCATTATGACGGGCGCAATTGTGGCAGCCAATGAGGAGCCGGCGCAACAGATCAACGAGAAAAATGACTAACCGATTTATTGATACACATTGCCATTTTGATTTCCCACCTTTTATTGGTGATATCAATAAAAGCCTAGAGGCTGCTCAAGCGGCAGGGGTCACTGATATTATTATTCCTGCTGTCAGTGCCGATAATTTTGAGCGTGTTTGGGGGTTAGCACATGATCATCAACAACTGCATGCCGCTATCGGCTTGCACCCTTTGTATTTAAATGTTTTTCAAGAACACCACTTGGAAACATTGGTTGAATATCTCCATCAACATAGCCCAAAATGTGTTGCAGTAGGGGAAATCGGTCTTGATCTCTATATGCAAGAGCCCTTGTTTGATTTACAACAACGTGTCTTGATTGCACAGCTAAAATTGGCGAAGCAATATGATCGACCTGTTATTTTACATTCGCGAAAAAGCCATGACCAATTAGCGGCAATATTGCGCCGTTATCCTGTTCCTGCATGTGGGGTTATTCACGGGTTTGCGGGGAGCTTATCTCAGGCTCAAGCCTTTATTAAATTGGGTTATTCGATTGGAGTAGGGGGCACCATCACCTACGAACGAGCTAATAAAACTCGCCAAGCGATAGCTCAGTTACCTCTTACTTCACTGGTGTTTGAAACGGATGCACCAGATATGCCTGTCTCTGGTTTTCAAGGCGAACCCAATCGCCCTGAGCGCATTCAATGGATTTTTCAGTCGTTATGTGAACTACGCCACGAAAGTCCAGATGAAATTGCGCAGCAACTTTACATAAATAGCCTATCATTATTTAATCTGCTCAAATAAAGGCCATCAAAATTCACTTAAGTGAACAGTTGGTTTATATTCCTCCATCGGCATATCTCGTTCGATTTTTCACCTATTTTTTGTGTTCTACGATGCTTTCCAGACTAAACTGATAATTAAATGTGACTTTGGTCACAAGAACTGAATTTTTGTTACTTTTTACACTGCGTATTTGTGACGTAGGTTGCGGGTTCTTGGAAGGGACTAGGTATAATCATCGCACAAAGAGTCAAGGGAACTTATGGGTTCTCTTTCTACATCAATCTAGCATTAAGTGAACAGGGATACTTCCATGCAACTCATTATGAGTCTGGTTGGGATGGCAGTACTGATTGGTATTGCCGTACTATTTTCCAGCAATCGTCGAGCGATTAAACTCCGTACCGTTGGCGGGGCTTTCCTTATCCAAATCGTTATCGGTGCATTCGTGCTTTATGTACCAGCAGGTCGTAGCGTATTACAAGGGATGTCTGATGGCGTTTCTAAAGTCATCAGTTATGGCCAAGATGGGATGAACTTTATTTTTGGCGGCCTTGTTTCTGACAAAATGTTTGAACTATTCGGCGGCGGCGGGTTTATTTTCGCACTACGTGTACTGCCAATTATTGTCTTCTTCTCCTCTTTAATTGCCGTTCTTTACTACCTTGGCATTATGCAGCTGGTTATCAAGATTCTTGGTGGTGGCCTGCAAAAAGTACTTGGCACATCAAGGACGGAGTCTCTATCTGCAACAGCGAATATCTTTGTTGGGCAAACGGAAGCACCATTAGTTGTACGTCCTTATATCTCTACCATGACCAACTCTGAGTTATTCGCGGTAATGTGTGGTGGTTTGGCCTCTGTTGCTGGGTCTGTACTGGCAGGCTATGCTCAAATGGGTGTTCCAATGGAATACTTGATTGCAGCATCATTCATGGCGGCGCCAGGTGGGTTACTGTTTGCTAAACTCTTAGTGCCAGAAACGGAAAAAGCGTATGATAATGTCAATGCGACAGAGCTGATTGCTGAAGATGAACGCCCTGCAAATATTATCGATGCAGCCGCTTCAGGTGCTGCTTCCGGTATGCAATTGGCCTTGAACGTAGGTGCGATGTTACTGGCATTTATCGCTTTAATCGCCCTAATTAACGGTATCTTAGGTGGTATTGGTGGCTGGTTCGATTACCCTGAACTGTCTCTTGAATTAATTCTAGGTTGGTTGTTTGCTCCGATTGCTTATTTGATCGGTGTGCCATGGAGTGAAGCAACAATTGCAGGTTCATTTATTGGACAGAAAATTGTTGTCAACGAATTCGTGGCCTTTATGAACTTTGGTGAATACATGAAAGCCGATGCGGATGTACTTGCAGCCGGTAAGCAAGTTCTGTCTGATCACACTAAAGCCATTATTTCATTTGCACTGTGTGGGTTCGCTAACCTATCTTCTGTGGCTATCTTACTTGGGGGGCTTGGGGGCATGGCGCCAAACCGTCGTGGTGATGTGGCACGCTTAGGTATGAAAGCGGTTCTCGCGGGTACACTCTCTAACTTAATGAGTGCAACAATTGCTGGTTTCTTCCTAACACTCGCAATTATATAACCTCAAATCTTTGAGAAAGGGCAAATGCCCTTTCTCTTTCATTATTATTTCATTATTTTCAGCTATATTCTTTCTTACTTTTTATTTCATCCTTCTATTTTTGAACTACGCTTAATCAAGTGTATTTATGGCGTGAAGTGACAAAAAAAGTCATAAAAAGCCATTTGAGAGAATAAAATTGAGACTAATTAGCGTATAATTGAGACATTGTTCACAAATATGTATTTAACAATGTAACTTTCAGGCAATTAATGTGATTTGTGGCACATAAAATAGCCGAGTTCCATGGTCAAATAGGTATAAATTAGCTGCTATGGACTGCTAGTTCTCAGAGTGCATACACTCTAGGGCATTGTGCGGTGAGAAGGAATTCAGCTGCTACATTCGGGTTTTCGAGTAGCATCTTTAAGGAACCAAGCCCGCTCGCCAACAAAGAACGTGTTGTTCTGACAGAATTCACAAAGTTGGAGAGTTTTTATGACTGATTTAACTGTAGCTGCGCAACGCGCACTAAATCTAATGGATTTAACCACCCTGAATGATGACGATACTGATGAGAAAGTGATTGCACTGTGTCATCAAGCGAAAAGTCCTGCGGGGCAAACGGCTGCCATCTGTATCTACCCTCGTTTCATCCCTGTTGCCCGTAAAGCACTACGTGAGCAAGGTACGCCAGAAGTGCGTATTGCAACAGTGACTAACTTCCCTCACGGTAATGACGATATTGATATTGCACTGGCTGAAACGCGTGCGGCTATCGCTTATGGTGCAGATGAGGTTGACGTGGTTTTCCCGTATCGTGCATTAATGGCTGGGAACGAAAAAATTGGTTTTGATTTAGTGAAAGCCTGTAAAGAAGCTTGCGCTGCTGCAAATGTACTTTTGAAAGTCATTATTGAAACGGGGGAGCTAAAAGATCCGGCTCTGATCCGTAAGGCTTCTGAAATTTCAATTAAAGCAGGAGCAGATTTCATTAAAACATCAACAGGTAAAGTACCTGTTAACGCCACCCTTGAAAGTGCTGAGATCATGATGCAAGTGATCCATGATATGGGCGTAGCAAAAACAGTGGGTTTTAAACCGGCTGGTGGTGTGCGTACCGCTGAAGAAGCTGCTCAATACTTAGCATTAGCAGATAGAATTTTAGGTAAAGATTGGGTTGATGCTCGCCATTTCCGTTTTGGTGCATCAAGCCTGTTAGCTAATTTGCTGAATACGCTTGGTTTTGAAACTAAAAAATCAAGCAGTAGTTATTAATTAGACCGCGCTTAAGCGATTACCTAGATTCTGTTTGAATTAAGGAGCATACCGTGTTTCTGGCACAAGAAATTATCCGTAAAAAACGTGATGGCAAACCACTGAGCGAAGAAGAAATTCGTTTCTTCATTAATGGTGTACGCGATAATTCAGTTTCTGAAGGTCAAATAGCCGCTTTGGCAATGACCATCTATTTTAATGATATGACCATGGCTGAGCGTGTTGCCCTGACGTTAGCAATGCGTGATTCAGGCACCGTTTTAAATTGGAAATCATTAAACTTAAATGGCCCACTCGTCGATAAACACTCTACGGGTGGCGTTGGTGATGTCACCTCATTGATGTTAGGTCCAATGGTAGCGGCATGTGGCGGCTATGTTCCGATGATTTCGGGGCGTGGTTTAGGCCATACCGGTGGCACACTGGATAAGCTTGAAGCGATCCCTAATTTCGATATTTTCCCTAATGATGAGCGTTTTCGTGACATTATTCGTGACGTTGGTGTTGCAATTATTGGGCAGACGAGTTCACTCGCACCTGCGGATAAACGCTTTTACGCAACACGTGATATCACTGCAACGGTTGACTCTATTCCACTGATTACTGCCTCTATTTTAGGTAAAAAATTGGCAGAGGGCCTTGATGCTCTAGTCATGGATGTTAAGGTGGGTTCAGGTGCATTTATGCCAACCTACGAAAAATCAGAGCAACTGGCTGAGTCCATTGTTAAAGTCGCTAATGGTGCGGGGTGTAAAACAACCGCACTGTTAACCGACATGAATGAAGTACTCGCTTCTAGTGCCGGTAATGCGGTTGAAGTACGCGAAGCCGTTCAGTTCTTAACGGGCGAATACCGTAACCCTCGTTTGTATGAAGTGACGATGGCGCTGTGTGTTGAAATGCTGGTGTCTGGTTCATTGGCGGCAAATAGAGAAGAAGCTCGCCAAAAATTACAAGCAGTCTTAGATAACGGTAAGGCAGCGGAAGTCTTTGGTCGTATGGTTGCGGCTCAAAAAGGCCCAAGTGACTTTGTTGAAAACTACAACAAATATTTGCCTACTGCTGTACTGAGCAAAGCGGTGTATGCAGAGAAAGCGGGTATAATTACCGCGATGGATACACGTGCGCTCGGCATGTCTGTTGTGACATTAGGTGGTGGTCGTCGTAAGGCAACGGATCCGATTGATTATAGTGTTGGTTTGAGCGATATCGCCGCGTTAGGTACTTCGGTTGATAATCAAACTCCACTAGCAATTATTCATGCTAATAGCGAGAAATCGTGGGAAGAAGCGGCAAAAGAGGTGCGTGCAGCCATGGTTATTGGTGATCAAAAACCAGAAACAACGCCAATGGTTTATCGCCAAATTAGTGAATAATTGACAAACAGTTTTATCAGTGGCACTTCCTAATTAGGAAAGATGACGCAGGAGAGAAGTTATGAAACGTACATTTATTATGGTGTTGGATTCTTTTGGGATTGGTGCAGCCGGTGATGCGCACAAATTTAATGATGAAGGTTCAAACACATTAGGTCATATTGCAGAGGCCTGTGCACGTGGTGATGCAGACAAAGGTCGTCAAGGTCCACTGCATTTACCTAACTTAACCAAATTGGGTTTAGGTAAAGCGGCTGAAGCATCTTGCGGTAAATTCCCTGCTGGCCTTGATCCCAATTCAGAAATTATCGGTGCTTATGCTTACGCGAGCGAAATCTCGTCTGGTAAAGATACACCATCAGGCCACTGGGAAATTGCGGGTGTGCCTGTGCTCTTTGATTGGGGGTATTTCGCGGATGAAGAAAATAGCTTCCCACAAGAGCTGTTAGATATCATTGTTAAACGTGCTAATTTGCCGGGTTACTTAGGTAACTGCCACTCTTCAGGTACGGTTATCTTGGATAAACTGGGTGAAGAACACATGAAAACGGGTAAACCGATTTTCTACACCTCTGCTGACTCCGTATTCCAAATCGCCTGCCATGAAGAGACTTATGGCTTAGACAAACTGTATGAGCTATGTGAAATCGCTCGTGAAGAGTTGACAAACGGCGGCTATAACATTGGTCGTGTTATCGCACGTCCATTTATTGGCGATAAAGCTGGTAGCTTTGAGCGTACCGGTAACCGTCATGACTTAGCCGTTGAGCCACCATCACCAACGATGCTGCAAAAATTAGTTGAAGAAAAACAAGGTGAAGTGGTTTCTATCGGTAAAATTGCGGATATCTACGCACATGTAGGTATCACTAAGAAAGTCAAAGCAACAGGGATTGATGCGCTGTTCGACGCAACTGTGAAAGAAATGAAACTGGCTGGTGATAAGACTATTGTATTTACTAACTTTGTTGATTTCGACTCCGCTTATGGTCACCGCCGTGACGTACCGGGCTATGCAGCAGCGTTAGAACTCTTTGACCGCCGTTTACCAGAACTGATGGAACTGGTCAAAGAAGATGATATTTTGATCTTAACCGCAGACCATGGTTGTGACCCAACTTGGCATGGTACTGACCATACCCGTGAGCACATTCCTGTTCTGATTTATGGTCCGAAAGTCAAACCAGGCTTTTTAGGTCATCGCGAAACATTCGCGGATATCGGTCAGACAGTCGCTAAATATTTCGATCTATCACCGATGGAATACGGCAAGCCAATGCTGTAATTGGTTAACATAAAAATTAAATAAGGCAGGAAACTGCCTTATTTATTGTTGATAGTATTGGGTCATTTGCCGTAGACAGCGAGTATTATCAGTCGCTACTATTATCAGGTAATGATGTTAAACCCTTTAATTTAATGATTTATAAGGAATAATAATAATGGCAACTCCTCATATTAATGCAGAAATGGGTGATTTTGCTGACGTCGTATTGATGCCAGGTGACCCGCTGCGTGCAAAATATATCGCTGAAACTTTCCTCGAAGACGTGCGTCAGGTGAATAATGTTCGCGGTATGCTAGGTTTCACTGGTACTTATAAAGGTCGTAAGATCTCCGTGATGGGTCACGGTATGGGTATCCCTTCTTGCTCTATCTATGCAAAAGAGTTGATCACTGATTTTGGTGTAAAAGTGATTATTCGTGTGGGTTCATGCGGTGCGGTAATGGATGATGTGAAACTGCGCGATGTTGTGATCGGCATGGGGGCATGTACTGATTCGAAAGTAAACCGTCAACGTTTTAAAGATCACGATTTCGCGGCAATTGCTGACTATGAACTTGTTCATAATGCGGTAGAAGCTGCGAAGGCAAAAAATGTTAATGTTCGTGTCGGTAACTTATTCTCTGCTGACCTGTTCTATTCTCCTGATCCAGACATGTTCAAAGTCATGGAAAAATACGGCATTCTGGGTGTTGAGATGGAAGCTGCGGGTATTTATGGTGTGGCTGCGGAGTTCGGTGCTCGTGCGCTGACCATTTGTACTGTTTCTGACCATATTAAAACAGGTGAGCAAACAACCTCAGCGGAGCGCCAAACAACGTTCAACGAAATGATTGAAATCGCATTGGATTCAGTGCTATTAGGCGATAAATAATCATTAAATGATTTTTAATTGAGTAATGCCACGTACATCACGTGGCATTTTTATTTGGGGAAAAATGAAGCTCATGGCACCCAAGTGGGTTTGATTACCCTCGATTTTTATTAATCCTACTCATCATAATCGCATCGACATATTGGCCATCGCGGAAAGCGTAATCACGCATCACACCTTCTTGTTCAAAACCAAACTTTTTATAGAGCCCCAAGCCATTGTCATTAGTGGCATACACTTCTAATTCAATACGGCGGATGTTTAACCAGTTATCACAGTAGTCGACCATCACTTGCATAAGCTTCGAACCAATACCTTTTCCTTGGTGCATTTGACTGACCGTAATGCCAAAACTCGCGGCATGTTTACGCCGTTGTTGACTTGGTTGATGAAGAGTGAGGATCCCAACGACAGTATTATCAAGAGTAGCAACAAAATGCGTGACGAGAGGATCATTGGTAGCTAGACGCGCCTCCCAAGTTTCTGTCGATGGGTAGGGTAGCTGTAATGTATTAGCGTATGCCGAATAATCAATATGCATTTGAGTGACGGCGGGAATATCGTCTAAGGTTGCTCTACGGATAACGATGTCGTTCATCATGCTATTTCTCTTTTTTATTTGAAAACACGATCATTAATCATATAAGCCTAGTGAACGTCAAATAATTAAATGATCGTATTTTCGTGAGGCAGCGTTTTATCAGACCGTATTTTAAGCGAATAAAAAGGGGGGATTAACCCCCTTCAATAGCTACGGTTATGGTGTCATCGTAAATACTTTCGGGTTTTGCCCCAGATATTGATTGGCGATACGGTTGAGATCATTGACCGTAAGTTGCTGGATAATGGCACGCTCTTGGTTTAGACGCTGATATTGTTGGTCATCGGCAGCGACCTGAGCTAACGCCTCGGTCCAATAACCTGAACTGTCGGTTATTTGTGCATTTTCCGTAAGCCAAATATTTTTTGCTTCAGTTAATTCTTTACTATTTACCCCTGAGTGACGTAGTTGATTAATTGTCTTTTGGGCGATCTGTGACATCTCCTCAGTACGTTCTGGTGAGGTGGTAAAGTTGAGGCGTGCAAAATAGTAAGGCTGCGGTTTTTTCGCCAGCATTTGTGAAAAACCAAGTGCATAGATACCGCTGGCTTTTTCGCGTAGTTCGCCGCGTAGACGTTGGCTCACAATGGTATCTAGCAGTTGCATTGCTAACTGATCTTGCTGTGTCCATTGTGCAGGGGCAGCAAATTGGATGCTGACCATACTTTTATCACTACTGCTGATCGGGTAATTTTTATTGAAGCTCGCCATTTTAGGCATGATCCCCTGATCACGCCATGCCAGCTGATGATGACTGGCAGGGATAGAAGCAACCCACTGTTCTAATAATGGTTTTAAGTCACGGGTATTCACTGCTCCGCTAATTACCAGCGTCATATTCGCCGTCGAAGTGAGTAACTGGCGGTTAGCTTGCTGTAATTGGCCCGCGGTGAAATTTTTCCAGCCACCTTGTGGGTTAATGACTAACAGTTCACCGTGCTGGTAGCTTTCCTTATTAATATTATCAAGGAAGGTGCGCTCAACAGGTGTTTTGGCAAGGTTCAACGCAAATGACTGTTTCTGCTGCTCTAATTTTTCACCGCTAAATTGCGGAACTGTCAATTTTAAGTGCAGTAATTGCAGGGCGGTTTCGAGGTTATCAACAGGGGCCTTACCGCGGAAACCATGAGTGAGCAATTCACTATAAGGGCGAAGCGAAATCTGATTTTGTTTCGCTAATAATGCCAAATCACGTGCGCTATATTCACCATAACCGCTACTTTCTGGTAGCTTTAATGCCCAATCTGTTAGCCCCGCAGTTTGCATGGTTTCAAGTGAACGGCCGCCGGGTAGCTGTAAATTAAACTGAATATCTTCTTTAAGATTTTTATCAGCTTTGACGATGACCTGAATACCATTGCTAAGTAGCCAACGTTCGGTTTTTGCGACAGGAAGTGCAGTCTGCTCAGTGATTGTGCCTTTAGCCACTTTAGGCAATTGCAGAGTGATCGCTTGAGAGCGTAAGGTGAATGGCCCCGGTGAACTTAGGCGGGTATTTTGCCACTGCTCACTAAAGTCTGCATGATTGACTTTATTTGCGTCAGTATCAGGACCAATTAGGGCTAAGCGTGGTGAAGCTTCATTTAAAAAGTTAGCAACGTGCTGCTGTAAATCGTGCGGTTTAACTTTTCCAATCAGTTGGTAGCTCTTATCCAATTGTTGGCGTTTATTCCACATTGGCATCTCATATTCAAGCGCGGTGGTTAATTGGCCTGCCAAATAATCATTGCCATAGCGCTGTTCAGCGGCGGCCTGCTGGCTGAGTTTTTTCAATAGATTTTGACGAGCGCTATCAAGCTCTTCTTGTGTTACCGGCTCAGTCGCTAATCGCTGTAGCTCAGTAAATAAAACCTGAGTGGCGCCAATATAATCATCTCCTTTAGGGTGGATAATCATTAATTGTTGTAAGCGCTGGTTATCTAACATCGAGCCTTGCTCATTAATACTAATGGCGGGTAATACGCCATTATCCACTAAGACAGAGAAACGTTGATTTAGAATGGCGAGCCATAAGCTATCCATTAAATCTTCGTATTGCCCTTCTCGTGTGTTGAGAGGGGCGATAATGTCTTTTTGCAAAGCAAATTGAACATAACGAGCGCCTTGCTCTTTATCAAACACAGGTTGAACTAACAGCAAATTAGAGTGAGCAAACTGCTTCCATTCTGGATTGTCTTGAGACAAGGTCTCTGGCTTTGGTATGGCGAAAAGCGTATTGATTTCGTCACGTACTGTAGATTGATTGAAATCCCCAATCACCAGCAGGGTCATACGTTGTGGCTGATACCATGTCGCATAATACTCTTTTGCCAGTTCAATCGGTGCTTGGCGAACGATATCGAGTTCCCCTATTGGGTTACGCTCTGCATAGCGGCTACCGTGGTAGCGTAAATGCTCAAGGCTATCATTAACACGAGAGCCCATCCCTTGGCGCAAACGCCACTCTTCAATAATCACTGGGCGCTCTTTTTCAAACGCTTGTTGATCAAATGAGATATTGGATGCCCAATCCGCCATCACTTGTAGGGCTGTTGAGACTTGTGCTGGTGTGGCGTTCGGGAGTGATAGCTTATATAAGGTTGAATTGAGGCTAGTGATCGCGTTGACATGACTGCCAAGCTTCAATCCTTGCTGTTCTAACTGTTTAAAGCCTGTTGTGCCTGGAAAATGTTTTGTACCTTTAAAGGCCATATGTTCAGTAAAATGGGCCAATCCTAGCTGTTGTTCGTTTTCTTGCAACGAGCCACTTTTCACTAATAAGCGTAGCTCAACACCTGGTTGAGAACGCGGTAATAGGTAAACGTTTAGGCCATTATCTAATTGATAATGTTGCAAATCAGTACGGATAGGCAATAAATTCTGCCCCATCGTACTGGATGAAGCAGACACCCCGCAGCCTGTGAGGCTGAGGCCAATAAAAGCGGCGAGTAATATTTTACGAAGCATATTCAGGCAATCCTGTGGTTATATTGGCGCGAGTTTGCGCTTCTTGAAGCGGAAGAGTGTGTTCGGCAACTTGTGATAGGAAACGTTGATGGGTAACCAACACAATAGCGCTATCGTGTAGTTCATGTTTAATGAGTTGAATTAACTCAAGGGCGCTATTTTCATCAAGTGCTGAAGTGGTTTCATCCAAAAGTAATAATTTAGGGCGATTCAGAAGAAGTCGAGCAAACATAATGCGTTGTTGCTCACCACCTGATAATCGGTTATGCCAGTCTGTCTCTAAACTTAATTGATAGTGCAGTTTCTCTAGACCCACTTTGCTAAGTGCGAGTTTAAAATCAGCCTCTGTAAATTGCTTAGCATCTTGAGGGTATGCCAGTAAGCTGTCTAAACGGCTGATAGGAAGATAAAGGCGTTGTGGGATCCACATTAGGTGGTTTGTACGTTTAATCGCACCTTCAAAGAATGGCCAATGGCCACTTAAAGTACGTAATAGGGTTGATTTACCAATGCCGGAGCGCCCAGAAATTAAAGTGACTTCCCCTTGTTTAGCCACGACATGCACATGCTCAATTAAAGTGCGATTATCTGAGGTAGTCACTTTAACAGCGGCATCAAGTAAAGGTGGTTCTTCGGTGATTTCTACCTCAGCCGCTTTATCATTTTCCAATAAAATCACAAAATTATATAGACGTGAGACGGTAGCCTGCCATGCCGCTATTTCTTTATAGGCGAAAATAAACCAGCCTAATGAAGTGGCAACACTGCTAAAGGCTTGGCGTAACTGCATCAAACCGCCTAACATAATTTCGCCAGCGAGGAATTTGGGCAGCGCCAATAATACAGGGGCGAGAGCGGTCACTTGTTGGTAGCCAACGGTGTAAAAAGAGAGGTTCCGTTCGCAACGAATTAAACGGTTCCAATTACGAATAATTTCACCGAAGCGCTGCATGAGCTCTTTTCTATCTTGCGTCTCACCACGTTGCCCTGCTATTGCATCGCCATGCTGACGGCAATTGATCAAGGCGCTACGGTAATCGGCTTCACGGCGCTGCTTATCCATATTTAAGCGACGTAGAGGGAAACCTATCCATTGCGTTAAGGCGATACCAATAAGGGTGTAAATAATACAGGCCCAAAACATATAACCGGGGATAGACCAATCAGTACCCACCAAGTTGAATGAGAGGCTACCTGACAGTGTCCAAAGAATAGTGGCAAAGGAGACCAGTGTTAACATTGAGTGCAGGAAGGTGACCAGCAGATTCAGTGTCGATTCAATCAGTAATCGAATATCTTCTGCAATACGTTGATCAGGGTTATCTGGCTCTTGTGAGGTTAATCGTAGCATGTAGTGTTTACTGTTTGGAGAAAGCCAGCGATTGAGCACTAACTCTGTCATGCCTTTACGCCAACGAATGATCAGCATTTGCTTGAGATAGTTCCCCATAACGACCACGAAAATTAATCCGCTTACTAACACCACAAAATATTGCAAGAGGCCATAGAGTGCCTGACCATCCAGTTTCTGTAACGCATTATAGAAATCACCGTTCCACATGTTCATTTTGACATTGAACCAGACCGATGACAGGGTTAGCCCCAGTGAGGCGGCAAGCAGTAGCCAGCAGAAAAGGGCAGCGCGCTGCCCCCAAAAAGGTTTAACTAAATAGAAAAATTGTTTCAGTGTCTTCATGACGTTCTTCGTATTGTTGTTGTAGATTGCTCACATTGCTAACAAGATTTAAAGGTCGTAATTGACCTGTAGCCAGAATTGGCGACCTGGATCGTAAGATTTCAACACCCTATCTTCGAACACAAAGCGGTCTGCGATATTTTTGTTATTCAAGATATTGTTCACTTCAACAGAGAAACCAAAGCCATAGGCAAAATCAGGTTTCCAGCCAAGGCGGGTATCCCATGTGTATTTACTGGAGAAGTGCTGTTTGGTGTATTTACGAACTTGCCCATACTCGGGATCAAATGCGTAGGCATTGTCATAGCGAACAGCTTGGTCGCGTGCGCCCCACCATTGCAGGCGGTTATACCAAGTTAGGTCGTAATCATCCCAAACACTGGTCAGTTCTAAGTTTAATTTGAATGGCGAGTTGAAACTGGTGGATGGCAGTTTCGAGGCATCGATGACTTTACCGTCATACCATACCTTGTTGAGGTTCACTTTATTGGCAGGATCAAACGAGTTATAGCCTGCATCTTTTGGCGTATTACTTTCACTTTGCTGCCATGTCAGTGAAGCGGTCATCACATGAGAAGCTTCTGCCCACTCCCAAGGTTGGCTGTTATTAACGGAAAGTGTCACGGTGTCATGTGAACTACGACCGCCATTATCAAAGGTGCGAATGCTACGTTTACTTGCATCACGAGTATCGTATTTGGTACGCGTTCTTACCTCATCATAACCTTCACGGTGGACATATTGTAGGCGCCATGTGGTTGATAAGATCTCCTGTTGCAGTGCAAGGGTTAGCTCATCGTTATAAGGGGTTTTAAGTGAATCAAGTCCTTCATAATCTTTTTTGTTATCCCAATCGTTTTTATTAGGATCTAGGGAGCAGCCATCATAACTATTGCATAATTGCATCCCATCATTTTGTGCGCCATATAAGGCATAGGTGAGCATTGAGCGACCGTAATAACGGTTCGCACCTGCAATAATCTGTGTTTTGCCATCGCCAAAGACGTCGTAGTTACCGGATAAACGCGGTGCTATATTGGTACGATTAACGAAGTCGTCGCGATCTAAACGGATCCCCGGACGAATGGTTAACTTGCCGTATTGAATATTGTCATCAAGGAATACAGCATAATTAGTGTAGTCCGCAGCGTGGCTTCCTGCTTGGAATCGAGTGACATTACTGAGGTAACCGTTATACATGCCACTGTCATCTATGCTACCTGTGTATGTATAACGGAAGTAGTCTTTATCTCGTCGATAAGTGCCTTTGGTGTAATTGAGCTCTGCGCCTAAAGTGGGTTTATGAGTGAGGCCTATGCCATCTTCCATGGTATTAAAACGCATCACCCCCTTTAACCCATGATTTTTCTGTTTTGAGGTGAGATCGCCTAAACCGCCGCTGCTACTTTCCGTGGTTTGATAGGTGGAATAGTCAATAGCACGGACTGTGAGTGAATATTTTTGGTCATCAGTACGATCATCTTTGAGTGTTTGGGTGTTAGCGGTTAACTCGAATTGGCCAATATCAAATTGATGTTTAAAAACCGCGGTAAAACCCAGTCCATCATGGGTTGAATCATAACCTGAATTCATGACTGAAGCAGAAAATAGACGACTATCGTAAGAGGCATAGTTAGCTGAGAGATCTAATGTGCTTTTATCTGATAGGTCGAGCGAATATTTCAGGAAGTAGTTATCCGATGTACGGTGCTGCTTCTTTTCACCTGAAGCGAAATTAACCATTTCCACTTGATTATTTTCATCAAAGATAACGGAATCGCCGCCAGTTACCGTCATTGGTATCGTGGAACTGCGGCGTGACGCTGAAAATACGATACCTGAATTTTCACTGACACCTAATTCGAACCAACCACCAAAATCATCTTTATCGTAGCGATTTTGGAAACGAGCAGGGTTAGCGGTGTCATTCTTGGTCGTATCGATCCCAAGCGAGGAATCATGAAATAAATTGTTCCAACCGGAGCGGGTTAACCGATAATAGGCGTGTGCGCTGTTTTCACCTTGCCAACGGCGGCTATTAACCTCAACGGTTCCCCCCGTAAAGCCACCAAATTCGACAGGAATATTATTGTCATAGACTGCCATACTATCGATAAGACGACTATCGATATAGATCCCCTGATCGCTACTGCTTAAGCGGGTTGCTGTTTCACCAAGGCCATTATCTGCGGGGTCAAAGTCATTGTTGAAGCTAACGCCATCAAGACGATAAGCATTTTGATAACTGCTGGAGCCGTGAATTGAAATACGCGAAGGCTTTATTTCCCCTTGGTTCATTGAGTTGCTGTCATTATTAGCAAATTGAACGGCAGGGTTGGTTTTCATCAGATCCGTAATATTGCCATCGCCCGTGTTACGTTGGCTGATCTCTTCCGATGTCACATACTGTGGCGCAGACATAACATCTGTCGCTGGGTGATTTTGTTGTACGACCCCAGAAACCTGTGTTTCGGGGAGGACTAATGTACCTTGATTAAGGTTCTGTGAACGGATCACGAAGATGCCATTATCACTGACTAACTCTAATCCGCTACCGATAAGTATTTTTTGTAATGCGGTTTGTGCGGTGTAGTGACCTGATAATGCAGGCGCGCGTAGGCCATTGAGTTGGCTCTTGTCATACAGTAATTGGATATTTCCTTGCTGGGTTATCTGTGCCACAGAAGTGGCTAGTGCTTGTTCTGGAAGTGAGAAAGCGACTTCTTGCGCAGCAGCAGATTGGCAAACTATTGCGCTACTAACGGCAACGAACAGTGCAAGCGGCTTAAACCGTTTGTGGGTGAATCGAATAGACATGAGTATCCCTTATTCTTAAGCGGCACAAAAAGTGTGCTAAAAATGGCAAAATAAATAACAACTGCTTAAGTAGAGGGGGAAATGAGAATTATCCTCACCTGTAAATCGAAATAATTTTCATTTATTTTTTTTATTTTGAATAATCAATATGTTATTTTTGTCTTGATAAACGACTTGTACAGGTAAAAGCATTGGAAGTGCTTGGAAAAATGACTCAGGTTGACGTAAATTGATCCGACCAGAGATTTTACTTTGCGCTAAAGAAGGCGGTGATAATTCAATGTTGACGGGTGAGTAAGCGTTAAGTTCAGAGAGCACCTCAGCCAATGGTTTATCAGTAAAGCTCAACTCACCAAAACGCCACCTTGCCACATCAAGAGGCGCAATTTTATTCATTTTGACAGGGCTATTGATGGCAGAGCTAGTCGCGCTATCCCCAGCAAACAGGTAAGTCGTTGCTTGCTCTTGCCCTGTTTTCAGACTCACTATCCCTTTGCTAACACGGACAGCGACTTGTTGCTGATGTCTATCGACTTCAAACTCAGTGCCAATGACTTGAATGCGCCTTTCATCGGCTAAAATCACAAAAGGCCGATAAGGATTGGATTTGACTTTGAAATAAGCGTTACCTTCATCTAGATATATCCGCCGAACCTCTGTTTCATAGGCTACCCGCACGCGTGTCTGGCGATTGAGAAATAATGCAGAGCCATCTGATAGAGTGACCTCTTTTGGCATATTAGTTGCGACGAGAGTCATATTGTTGAACAACATTGAGGGTAGCTGACTATAGGGTAAGAATAAAATAGCGGCAATAAATAGTGCTGCTAAGGTATTTCCCAATGGGCGCCATAACCGGAAAAAGAGCTGTTTTTTCGGGGGGAGTTCAATAGACGCTGGCCGTGGCATTGAATCGAACTCGCGCCAAACCCCTGCAATCGCTTCATAGGCTTTCGCATGCTCAGGAGATGCGTGTAACCAGATATCAAATTGCTTTGCTTGTTCAGCGCTCATCTGCTGACTGTGCTTGCGGGTGAACCACAGCGCTGCTTGCTCATCAATAGAATCTAATGTATCCGGCTCAGAGTGTGTTGTACGTGTCATTAATTATTATTGCTCTGATTATCAAGGTGTTTTTTACAATGTACCAAAGCTGCTGCTATATGCTTTTCGACCATACTAATGGAAATTTCCATTCGTTCAGCAATCTCACTTTGTGACAAACCATCAAATCGGTAGAGCAAAAAAGCTTCGCGACGCCGTGGAGGGAGCGACTCGATCGCCTCACTAAGCCACTGGATACGTTGTTGATGCTCCAGTATTTCACTGGGATCAGCTTGTGTCTCTTCGAGCTGCTGTTCAAGTAAAGCATCATCAATGTTTGTTTCAGACGTGGATTGGCGTTGATGACGTCGCCAATGGTCAATTAACACATGATTGGTGATTTTGAACAAATAAGCACGGCTCTCTTTAATCGGAGATTGCTCTTTTCGATTAAGCCATAGTGTAAACACATCCTGAGATAAATCATCAGCATCGTTACTATTACCTAGCCGATTGCGGAAAAAGCGGACAAGTTGGCTATACGTTGACTGATATGCGCCGCTAATTTTACGGGCAAGGGATTTATCAATAGTCATTTTTCGCTGGTGTTAAAAGTTAAATTACACGCTTAGGCGTGATAAAGATTTGCTCAAATCGCTTTATTGTTTTATTTCAAATAGTTATTTTAACTTTAGAATGTTATTAATAATAATGAATATCATTTTTGTTTGTATTATGCCTATAATCTGCAAAAAATAAAGTCGTGAGGCAGAATATGAGCAGTATCGCGGGTAAGTTAGAGCGCCCGATTTTCCGTCCACTGGGCGGTTTATTTTTAAGTCTTCTTTTCCACGGAACACTCGCAGTGATATTTATTGGCTGGTTTACGGCGTCAATACCGACAACAGGGGTATTGCCACCCGCAATATCATTACAACTAGGCGTTTATCAGCTTGAGCAGCATTCAGAGCCTGAAGTGAATCATGCTGCGAAACAGCAGATGGCGACACATGAGGAAGTTTTACCTGAATTAGTTGAAAAAACAGAAAAACTACCCGAAACACCGTTAGTTAATAATGGAACCTTAACCAAGGTCAGCGAAAAGAAACACCCACCTAAAAAGAAACCTACACAAGTCAAAAAAGTCGTTGAAGAGGCGCCTCTCAGTACGCAAGAGTCAGCAGTGACTTCGGCACCAGCAGCGGGGAGTGAAGCAAGTAGCAGTGCGAACTTCTCCAGTAATGCCTCGGTGGCGGTGAGTGGTCATCAAGGTTGGCACAGTGAGGTTCATCAGCGTTTAGCAAAAGCGAAACGTTATCCAAGGGCGGCGCTACGTTTTCGTTCAACCGGTGTCTCTCAGGTCAAAGTGATGGTGGACAGTCACGGTGAGGTGATTAGTGCCAGTTTGATTAATTCATCTGGAACCAAACTGTTAGATAAAGAGGCGATTGCGACCATAAACCGCGCAGCGCCATTCCCAGCCCCTCCTGAAACGCTATTAGTGGATGGCAAAGTCGAATTCGTTGCACCGATTGTTTTTGATACTTATTCCATGTAATTGAACTGCTGAGGGGAGATCCTCAGCAGTGTGAGTTCGTGGCTTAATTTTCAGGGGGTTTGGGCTTATTCGGCTTGCTTTTAGCACGACGTCTTTTAGGGCGATAAGGCCGATGTTCGCTTCTTTTTCGGTCGAAATGAGGTTTTTTGGCAATGTTTGGTGCCATATTTTCATCATCTTCATTGCCGCTGTCTTCATCAACAACGAGCTGAGGCGGTACATTTTTGCCTTTCTTTTTCTTGGTGCGGAATAAGGTATTTGCCAGCACAATCCCAATACAGAGCGCTAATAAAATAAAGAAACGTAATACATTGGTACTGTTATCAGCTTGCTGAATTTCTGTGGTTAGTAGCTCAGTATCAATGGTAAGCCGTAAATAACCTTTTGGCTCTTCTTTTCCGGGAATAGGTACAACCAGTTGATATTGAAAAGGTTGTGTTGATTGTTTGCTATCAATGGCAAGGCGTTCACGTACCGGAACTGACTCTCCCGCACTCGCAATTAAGGTTCCTCCCGCCGAATAAATACTGGCATCCAAAATGTATTTGTCTTTGGTGACATTGTTTAAATTGGCGATAATGCGTTCTCGATTAAAATCTTTGCTGCCGGAAACGATATAATCGGATAAGCTGAAAGCCACTTGTTCGGCCAAAACTCGAGTTAGCTGTTTAAATTGTTCGACTCTGTTTTGGTTTTGGCTGTTACCTAAATAGGTTATGCCATGCATTAATAGGGCGATTAATGCGACACAGATAATAATTATCACTGTTTTGTGAAGCTTAAAGGTCAGTTTCATAGAAATCACTAAGTGCTCTTTATCCATTCTCTGGCATCATGTTGCCAGAGCTTGTACAGATAAGGTAGTTTTGGGGCATATTTTTATTATAAAACGTTGAGTCGATTACAGGAGCTAATTTTCATGTCAACGAGTTTGACCTATTGCTATTTACCCGATGAAATTCAAAAGTGGCCTGGGTTACCGCTGTCATTGAGCGGTGAAGAGGTCATGCCTTTAGATTATCGCGCTGGCGACAGTGGTTGGTTATTATATGGACGAGGGTTAGATAAGGCACGGATCAGCGATTTTCAGCAGCGTTTGGGGATAGCGATAGTGATCGTTTCATCATGGCGAATCGATGACTATCAAGTGGTCAGAATTGCGGGAAGCATTACTCCTCGCATCAAAAAATTAGCCGATGAAAGTTTATTAGATGTTGTTCCATTAGGGCAAATTCCCCGTTTACGTTCACCGGGCCTGCTGTTAATGGATATGGACTCTACGGCAATTCAAATTGAATGTATCGATGAAATTGCACGTTTGTATGGCGTGGGCGAGCAAGTATCGGAAGTAACTGAACGAGCCATGCAAGGTGAGTTAGATTTCACGGAAAGCTTAAGAGCGCGTGTGGCGTTACTTAAAGGGGCCGATGTGATGATTTTGCAGCAAGTCATGGATACGCTGCCATTGATGCCTGGCTTAACCAGCCTTGTTCGTAAATTACAAGCGATGGATTGGCATGTGGCGATTGCATCAGGAGGATTTACATTCTTTGCCGATAACTTACGTCAACAATTAAAATTGGTCGCCGCTGTTGCGAATCAGCTAGAAATCAAAGACGGTAAGCTCACCGGTAAAGTCAAAGGGCCAATTGTCGATGCCAAATTTAAAGCACAAACGCTGGTTAAGTTAGCAGAGCGTTTAGAAATACCGATTGAACAAACCGTGGCAATCGGCGATGGCGCAAATGACTTGAAAATGTTGCGTAAGGCGGGGTTAGGAATAGCTTATCACGCGAAGCCAAAAGTCTACGCACGTGCCAAAGTGGCTATCCGTCATGCTGATTTAATGGGGGTTATGTGCGTGTTGAGCGGGGGGCTTAAGCACGAAGAGCGGTAATATTCATCATACAGAGCAGCCGTAAAGTGACGGGGTATTTTAAGTATTACGGGCACCAACTATGCGGATTATTGAATAGCATATACTTTGAATTAAAGGCAGTTAGTTAAAAAAGGGTTAATAGGAGCAATATTGTGGCGAAAGGTGCAAAAAGAGCGTTTGTCTGTAATGAGTGCGGTGCGGATTATCCGCGCTGGCAAGGGCAATGCAGTGCCTGTCATGCATGGAATACCATTACAGAAGTGCGCCTCGCCTCAAGTCAATCATCGCCACGTCATGATCGCTTAACGGGGTATGCCGGAAATGCTGCTGGCGTAAGCCGTGTGCAAAAGCTATCAGAAATTAGCCTTGAAGAGCTGCCGCGTTTTACCACAGGATTTAAGGAGTTTGACCGCGTACTTGGTGGTGGCGTCGTACCGGGGAGCGCGATTTTGATTGGCGGGAACCCAGGGGCTGGGAAAAGTACATTGCTACTACAGACCATGTGCTTACTTTCACGCGAAATGAAAACACTGTATGTCACAGGGGAAGAGTCGCTGCAACAGGTTGCTATGCGTGCACATCGCCTTGGTTTGCCGACGGATTCGCTAAATATGCTATCTGAAACCAGCATTGAGCAAATTTGTTTAACGGCAGAGCAAGAGCAACCTAAATTAATGGTGATCGACTCAATCCAAGTCATGCATATGGCTGATATCCAATCTTCCCCCGGCAGTGTGGCTCAGGTGCGTGAAACCGCCGCTTACTTGACGCGTTTCGCCAAGACGCGCGGTGTCGCTATCATTATGGTCGGTCATGTGACGAAAGATGGCTCTTTAGCTGGTCCTAAGGTGTTAGAGCACTGTATCGACTGTTCAATTATGTTGGATGGGGATGCCGATAACCGTTTTCGTACTTTGCGTAGCCATAAAAACCGTTTTGGTGCGGTTAATGAGCTAGGTGTTTTTGCGATGACGGAACAGGGTTTGAAAGAGGTAAATAATCCTTCGGCTATTTTCTTAAGTCGTGGTGATGAAATCACATCGGGTAGTTCCGTCATGGTGGTATGGGAAGGCACACGCCCACTGCTGGTGGAGATACAAGCATTGGTCGACCATTCAATGATGTCAAATCCTCGTCGAGTTGCGGTAGGGCTTGAGCAAAACCGTCTTGCGATTTTATTGGCTGTTTTGCATCGCCATGGTGGCTTACAAATGTCAGACCAAGACGTTTTTGTGAATGTGGTTGGCGGCGTTAAGGTCACTGAAACGAGTGCGGACTTGGCGTTATTGCTTTCTTTAGTCTCCAGTTTTCGGGATCGTCCTTTACCACGAGACCTTGTGGTATTTGGTGAAGTTGGCTTAGCCGGTGAAATTCGCCCTGTGCCGAGTGGGCAAGAGCGTATTTCAGAAGCGGCAAAACATGGCTTTAAACGGGCGATTGTTCCCCATGCGAACATGCCCAAAAAATCACCTCCCGATATGAAAGTGTATGGTGTGAAAAAGTTGTCAGATGCTTTAAGCGTAATGGATGAATTTGATTAATCGTCTCGTCATATTTCGCACTTTCGTGGCGTTCGATAGCGCTACATTTCGAATTATTGAGAGCAAATAAGGGAACTAAATGGCTGAATTTGACTATCTTAAGAATGCAATTAAGCAAGCTGGCTATACATTACAGCAAGTTGCTGATGCCTCTGATATGACCAAAGGGTATCTCAGCCAGCTTATCAACAACAAAATTAAAAGCCCGAGCGCACAAAAGATCGCGGCACTTCATCGCTTTTTAGGGCTGGAATACCCAAATAAACAAAAAAGCATTGGGGTCGTTTTCGGGAAATTCTATCCCTTACATACAGGTCATATCTACTTGATCCAGCGTGCTTGTAGTCAAGTTGATGAGTTACATGTCATTCTTTGCCATGATGAGCCGCGTGATAAAGACCTATTCGTGAATAGCTCCATGTCACAACAGCCGACAGTCAGTGACCGTCTACGTTGGTTATTACAAACATTCAAATATCAAAAAAATATTCATATTCATTCATTCGATGAGCAAGGTATCGAACCTTATCCACACGGTTGGGAAGTGTGGAGTGAGGGAATGAAGGGCTTTTTGAAAAAGCACAATATTCACCCAAGTTTTATCTATTCGGGTGAAGCCAATGATGCACCGCGCTATAAAAAGTACTTAGGGATAGAAACTATCTTAATCGATCCTGAACGGACCTTCATGAATATCAGTGGTAATCAAATTCGTCAGGCCCCTTTCCGATATTGGGATTATATTCCGACAGAAGTGAAGCCCTTCTTTGTACGTAAAGTGGCAATACTCGGTGGTGAATCGAGTGGAAAATCGACACTCGTCAACAAACTGGCCAATATTTTTAATACCACCAGTGCGTGGGAGTTTGGGCGTGATTATGTGTTTTCTCATCTTGGTGGTGATGAAATGGCATTGCAATATTCTGACTACGATAAAATTGCATTAGGCCATGCTCAATATATTGATTTCGCGGTTAAATATGCCAATAAGGTCGCTTTTATTGATACCGATTTTATTACCACTCAGGCTTTTTGTAAGCGCTATGAGGGCAAAGAGCATCCTTTCGTACAGGCCTTGATTGATGAGTATCGTTTTGATCTGGTGATCTTATTAGAAAATAATACCCCATGGGTAGCCGATGGTTTACGTAGCTTGGGGAGTGAAAAAGACCGGCAAGAGTTTCAATCTTTGTTAATTGAAATGCTAAAGAAAAACAACGTGGAATTTGTTCATGTTGATTCTCCTGACTATGATACCCGTTTTCTCACCTGTATTTCGTTAGTACAGCAATTGCTGATGTTAGACGAATAATATAATGGGTTATTGAAAGTGAGAGATTGGAATAACACAAATACCTCATCATGAGGTATTTGTGTTTGTAGGAGGCTTGGCTTATTTGCTCATGCGCTTATATTTCATGCGATGAGGTTGTAGAGCTTCGGCACCCATAGTCCGTTTTTTGTAATCTTCATACTCAGAGAAGTTACCTTCAAAGAAGGTGATATTACCTTCATCTTGATAATCAATAATATGAGTTGCAATACGGTCAAGGAACCAGCGGTCATGCGAGATAACCATTGCACAGCCCGGGAACTCTAACAAGGCGTTTTCTAAGGCACGCAATGTTTCAACGTCGAGGTCGTTCGTGGGTTCGTCGAGTAACAGTACGTTACCGCCAACTTGTAGCAGCTTAGCTAAATGCAGACGTCCACGCTCACCACCGGACAACTCGCCAACACGTTTACCTTGGTCAACGCCTTTAAAGTTAAAGCGACCCACATAAGCGCGGCTTGGGATCTCAAAGTTACCAATACGCATGATATCTTGTCCGTTCGAGATCTCTTCCCAAACCGTTTTGCTGTCGTCCATGGAGTCACGGAACTGATCTACAGAGGCAATCTTGACCGTATCACCTAAGGTGATGGTGCCTGAATCTGGCTGCTCTTGGCCTGAGATCATACGGAATAGGGTTGATTTACCCGCACCGTTAGGGCCGATGATACCGACAATGGCTCCTTTTGGAATGGAGAAACTTAGGTTGTCGATAAGAACACGGTCACCGTAAGATTTGCTGAGGTTTTCAACTTCAATAACCTTATCACCCAAACGTGGACCTGGTGGAATAAATAATTCACTGGTCTCATTACGTTTTTGGTATTCAACGCTGTTAAGTTCTTCAAAGCGAGCCAGACGTGCTTTACCTTTCGCCTGACGGCCTTTTGGATTTTGGCGGATCCACTCTAACTCTTTCTCAATCGATTTACGTCTTGCCGCTTCCGTTGAAGCCTCTTGCGCTAAACGCTCATCTTTTTGTTCTAGCCAAGAAGAGTAGTTACCTTCCCATGGAATACCTTCACCACGGTCAAGTTCGAGGATCCAACCTGCAACGTTATCAAGGAAGTAACGGTCGTGGGTGATCGCCACAACAGTGCCTTCATAGTCATGTAAGAAACGTTCTAACCAAGCAACGGATTCCGCATCCAAGTGGTTAGTTGGCTCATCAAGGAGCAGCATGTCCGGTTTTTCTAACAGAAGACGGCAGATAGCAACACGGCGACGCTCACCACCGGATAGGTTTTCGATTTTAGCATCCCAAGGTGGCAAACGCAGTGCATCGGCAGCACGCTCTAGCTGGTTATCCAAGTTATGACCATCTTGCGCAGCAATAATGGCTTCTAACTCGCCTTGCTCTTTAGCTAACTTATCGAAATCCGCATCAGGATCGGCATAAGCGGCATAAACTTCATCTAAACGCGTTAATGCGTTTTTAACTTCAAAGACTGCCTCTTCAACCGCTTCACGAACAGTGTGTTCAGGGTTGAGCTTAGGCTCCTGTGGTAGATAGCCAATTTTGATACCGGGTTGAGGGCGTGCTTCCCCCTCAATTTCCGTATCGATACCCGCCATGATGCGCAATAAGGTTGATTTACCCGCACCGTTAAGACCTAAAACACCAATCTTCGCCCCAGGAAAGAAGCTCAGAGAGATATTTTTCAAAATATGACGCTTCGGTGGAACAATTTTTCCGACTCGGAGCATAGAATAAACATATTGAGCCAATTTTTTTACCTATTGTTTTATAAACGAAAGTTCAATATTTGATAGTGTTTTTAGCAGACATATGACCGTCTTATCACGCGATTATACCTTAGGCGACTTTTGCTGCTGTAAACGTTACTTTCTATCTTAAAATTTTTCTGAGCTTCACTCTAATTGTTCCTCACTCTAAGTCAATAGTTGCGTGTGTTTCCGATACTTTCTTGTGAATTAACCCCCACTTAAGACGGGATCAAAATTAAGTAAAAACGCGCATGTTTCATCATGGGGTAAATGACCTTTTACATTGTAAACAAAAAATAATCATTAACAGGGGGGAACGGGGGGTGTTGGCTATTTTTTAATACGGGAGCTGTTTTGTTTTATAGATAAACATATCGATTAGTCTTGTTAGGGTGAATTTAGTTTAAGGCTTAATGGAAATTTCTTTTTGTTTAGCTTTGATGAAGGTATTTATTGGATCATGGTAGAGTGACATGCCATTTAATATTTCATTAATAAATCTGATATAAAAAAGATTATTTAGGGTTAATACTTTTACCTCTATTACTTTTTCTTCCGAGTTACCTAAATTTTGTGAAGATGATTTTGACGATAAGCTAAAGATGTCTATCAAAGCCCAAGAACCAACGTGTAAAGCAGACGCTTAACCATTTGCAAGATGCAGCAAACGGCGACTGTTCAATAAAATAGGTTTTCCTGTTTTTATGTTTTGAAGATTACTGAGAGCTTATTATTTGATATTAATATTTAAATAGCGATTAATATTAAAAATCACATAGCGATTAAAATAGATTATTAGTAAATTATTAGCATAATAAATCGACATCTAAATATGTTGTAGATGATATTAATTCTATAGCAGAGCGATGACCACTATAGAATTAATTTTTAATATCATTAAAACCTGAAAATAAATAGATTTTATTGATTAGAAATAGGCGCTGATTCTAACTTAACGATATCAGGTTTTTTCTGTTTAAGCTCTCTTTGTACATCACTGGCCTGTATTTTTTTATCTGTTCTTTCAGAGGTTCCGGTGAATACCCCACCTTTCTTAATGGTTAGGTTTTTAGTTTGGCAGATCCCATCGAGCTGACCATTTTCTAGAATATCCAAGTTTTCAGAGACACATAAGCCTCTCATAATGCCGTTGATTGAAATGGTTTGAGCATAAATCTCGCCTTCAACAACCCCTTCTTTTTGGATTGTGACAATACCGTCATTGCTACGAACACTCCCTTTTATATGACCGAATATTTGGATGTCTTCATCTAAAACAAGGTCACCGGAAATGTTGCAACTACTTGAAATAGAAGTGCTCTTACGTGCTGAAGGTGTTGAAAGCACTTTTTCTTCTTTAATTTCAACCGTTTCTTTTTCGGGCGTTAACTCATGCGTTTTTGCCGCTTCGATAACGTTATCTTTATCTTTACTTTTTTTCGCAAACATCCTTTTATTCCTTGTAGAGAGTATATAAAAAACAATGAAGAATATGATTAGGAAAGGCAGAGATACAAGAGAAGAGTGAATATCTGTTAATGTGTATATTAAAAGATATGCCCATCCGCACCCAAGAATAGAAAAAAATAAATTTTTGAAATCCATATCATATCTCATTTTAAAGGGAGTTTAGATTATTCCAAATGAGCTTCATCATATTGACAAAATTAAATAGTTTTTACATCCACTGATATTATTTAACAGTAAAGATCAAGATTTGTCTATTTTTACTGAAAATAATACATCAATATTGAGTAATTTAAGCATTCATACCTATTAATAAACATGGCTCACTGATTTTTATCTATTTAACAACCATTTTTATAGATAACTCATCATGTTATTCAACGATGTGCCATAAAGCCGACGATTATCAAATCCATCATTTTACGTGATTCAGCGTAGTCTATTCGGTGGATTAACCACTATTTTACTAGGTGTTTTGACGTATAGAAAGAGGCTGCTCTCTATCAAGGCGTTAATTTCAAGAACACTCCTGTTGCTTTCAACCTAAAGATTTTATATTGATAAAAATCGTTTAACAAAGTTGTATCCACCTGATACGCGTTATATTTCAGGCCATATCAATACAAGTTGTGTTTAGTGACTCAAACCGATGAGTTGATGGGGTCTTTTGGGAAAACTTCACTGAACACCTACATGCAACTCGAATAATTTCGAGTATAGTTATAGAAGCGAAAAATTTAGAGCAGCGCGGGAATAGGGAAATAGTCAGTATGAAAAAATTCTTGATGGCAGTGCCGATTGCCATGATGTTGGTATCGACGACGGTATGGGCAGACTCTTTACAGGCTCAACGAGAGCGTTATCAAGCCATCAAACAAGCTTGGGATGCCAAGCAAATGGATGAAGTTGAACGTTTATTGCCGACATTACAAACGTATCCATTGTACCCTTATTTAGAATATCGAGAGTTAACGCAAGACCTCGATATTATTTCGCCGAGTCAAGTACAAGCATTTATTGACGCTCACCCGACATTACCAGTCGCAAAAACGTTAAAAAATCGCTTTGTGAATGAACTTGCTCGTCGCCAAGAGTGGCAATCTTTGCTGGCATTCAGCCCTAAAGAGCCTATGCCTGCGGAGGCGAAATGTAACTATTTCTATGCTAATTGGGCTACAGGCAATAAAACGCTCGCTTGGCAAGGGGCGGAGAAATCTTGGCTTAATGGGCGTTCAATGCCTGCCGCTTGCGATAAATTGTTTAATGAGTGGGAAAAAGCCGGCCATTTAACACCGGAAATGATCCTTGAACGGATCCACCTTGCCATTGATGCAGGTAATACCTCAATGGCTACCTATTTAGCGAAGCGTCTGCCACCAAGTTATAGGACGATTGGTGATGCATTAGTGAAGCTGCAAAATGATCCTGCATCGGTTACCACTTTTGCTAAGACGATGACACCGACCGATTTTTCACGTCAAGCCACGATAGCTGCATTTAGCCGTTATGCGCGCCAATCGCCAGATCAGGCACGAGCCGCGTTAAAGGGGATCAGTAACGCGCAAAAAATGAATTTTGCCGAAACTCAAAAATTAAAAGATAGTGTTGCTTGGCAATATATGGGGGCGGTCACACCTGAGCAAGAAAACTGGCGCGATGAGGTGATCAGTGAAACTGATTCAACAGCCCTAAAAGAGCGCCGTATTCGCTTAGCACTTGGTGCTGGGGATAAAGCAGGAGTGGCAAAATGGCTGAAACAGCTTCCCGCTGATGCACGGCATAAAGATGAGTGGCAATATTGGCAGGCCATCACCTTAATGAATGAAGGCAAAAAAGCAGAAGGTGAAGCCATTCTACGCAAACTCATCGAGGGCAGAGGCTTCTACCCAATGGTGGCAGCACAAAAATTAAACACAGAATACCCTCTGTATATTAAAACGGCTGAAAAACCGGATAGTCAACAGCTAGATAAGTTAGCAGAAATCCAGCGTGTACGTGAATTAATGTATTGGGAAATGGACAATCTTGCTCGTACCGAATGGGTAAGTTTAGTCGCTTCACTACCACCAAATCAGCAAGAGCAGCTTGCCCGTTATGCGTTTGATAACAATTGGGCGGATTTAAGTGTGCAAGCAACTATCCAAGCGAAGTTGTGGAATCATTTAGAAGAACGTTTCCCATTAGCGTGGGAAAAAGAGTTTGAACACTACACAAAAGGTAAAACGATTTCTAAAAGTTATGCCATGGCGATTGCTCGTCAAGAGAGTGCATGGAACCCACAAGCCAAATCCCCTGTTGGGGCGACGGGGCTAATGCAGCTCATGCCAGCGACGGCGAAGCATACGGTACAGAAACAAGGGATTGATGGTTATGTCAATACCAGCCAATTGGTGAACCCAGTTAAGAATATTGAAATCGGTACGGCTTACTTAGATGATGTTTATCAGCAGTTCTCTAATAACCGTATCCTATCAAGTGCGGCTTATAACGCTGGGCCATCAAGGGTCACGCGTTGGTTAGGTAATAGTAGCGGTCGTCTTGATGCTGTTGCCTTTGTCGAGAGTATTCCTTTTTCAGAAACACGAGGCTATGTGAAAAATGTGCTCTCTTATGACGTATTCTACCGTTACTTTATGGGGCAACATGGGCCTGTATTGACCGATAACGAGTGGTTAATGAAGTATTAGTAGGTTTTACAGGTGATTTGCCAAATAGTGTGTTATCATTTGTACTAGTTAAATAGTATGGTTGGATAACATGACTGCAAATCACCTGAATGACCCAGCACTCACTACCGATGAGAACGATGATTGGCAACGCTTTGTTAAATTGCTACAGCTTGCGTTTGAGCAAGACTTACAACATCCCATATTACAATTGTTGCTGACACCCGATGAACGAACGGCGCTTGCGACTCGAGTCAGAATTGTGCAAGAGTTGATGCGTGGTGAAATGAGCCAAAGGGAATTAAAAAATGAACTTGGGGTGGGTATCGCTACCATCACACGCGGCTCAAATAGTTTAAAATCGGCACCTCAGCCTGTAAAAGAGTGGTTAGAAGCGCAATTGCTAAAATAGCCACTGCACATTCGTTGAACACAGAGCACTCTATACACGTTACTCCATGACAGGGAGCCGAGTTGAGCATCAGTCCATACTGACTCAAGATGATGAGTTGTCAGTGTTAATTGTGTGATTTGTGTCATTAATATAGACAAATAGGGGCAAAGACTGCCCCTATTGTTATTTTTTCGTTATAATTAATCTTCTATCTGGTTTAGCTCTTTATAAATTTCATGCTTAATGGGAACCAGCGCCAGTATCAGTGCTTGTTGGTAGACACTGGTGCGTGTTAGTACCCCGTTAGTAAAAAAGCCGATGGCACCGCCTTGTTGTTTGATGTTATCGATGCCAGTTAAATCTGCCATTTCGTCACCAAGCTCACGCCCTTCACGGATACCCGCAAGGATTTTTTCTGGGATCATGATACTCGCTGAACGTGATTCACCACGGATCTGTTTATGTTCAATAACAATCCATGCAAAGGTCATATCTTCATCAATGCCAGCTTCAATCCCGACCCAAAAATCGGCCTCTGGGCGAACTTGCCTTGATGCCATTACACGTTGCCTTGCGCCTGTGCGGGTTTCATTATTACCGATAGGTTGCTGTGGAACGCTGCTATCAACGTTAATATCTTCTACTTGATAAGTGCCTGGCCCAAAAACAGCATCGAAAGCAAGATGAATCGCTTTAATTTTGGCAGGATTAGTCGTTGCAGCTATAACTTGGTACATTAATTATTTTCCTTTGAACACATATTTCGCAAAGTAATAACGGAACACATCTATGTTACAGGTTTATCTTGTTCGCCACGGTGAAACCGAATGGAACGTGGCACGTCGTATACAGGGCCAATCTGATAGCCCACTCACGGCCACTGGACGTCTGCAAGCAAGGCAAGTTGCCGAAAGGATGAAATCAGAAGGCATCACTCATATTATCACTAGTGATATGGGACGCACACGCGAAACTGCACAAATAATTGCGGATGTTTGCCGTTGTGAAATTATCATAGAACCTCGTCTTCGTGAATTAAATATGGGGGTTCTGGAACAGCGCGAAATAGAAAGCCTGACAGAGCAAGAAGAGCAGTGGCGTAAAAGCCTTATTGATGGCACAGAAGGCGGGCGTATTCCAAACGGTGAATCGATGGAAGAGCTGTATCAGCGCATGTATGCCGCTCTCAACAGTTGCCTCGATCTACCAAAAGGGAGTCGACCACTTTTAGTCAGCCACGGGATCGCATTGAGTACGCTAGTTAGCCGTATTTTAGGGGTTCCTGCTTATTCAGAACGCCGCTTGCGCTTACGTAATTGCTCAATTTCACGCGTGGATTACCAAAACAGCCCTTGGCTCGCAAATGGTTGGATCGTTGAAAGTACTGGTGAGGTTACCCACCTTACTCAGCCTGCGTTAGATGAACAGCAAGCGTAGTTGAGACAGTGTAAATTTGGAGTTCCAACAATGATAGATTCTAACTTATTCGAGTTGCAGCTAGGAGACTAACGGAGATAGTCGGGAACATAAATAATATGTGACTCGGCTAGCTAGGACAGTCCATGATGCCACAGCTTGGAAAGATAACGAGCCATTGAAACTCCAAATTATTAACGTTTTATCGGCACATAGTAATCAAAGGCCGCAACATGCGATTTCGGGTCATCATTTTTATGGTCTATATGACGTAACTCAACATTTTTGAGTTTATAGTGTTCGATATCATAGCCAGGTCGGCGCGTGATATTGAGCTTAGGCAGATAGACGCCATAAATCTGATATAAGAACTCTTGCATTGCTGCGCGCGTTGCTTCACCGCTAAAGCTAAACTTCACATATTCTCCAGCGGGAATAGTGAGATGGCTATATTCTGCATTGTTAAAACTTGCATCTTCAGGTTTTACTGCGGTGGTATAGAACACCGTCTGCTCATCTTCTTTATCGGCGTTATGAATCGCGTGGTGTAAGCCGAAGACCTCAGAGGCAATCGAGGTTGTATGTTCTAAATAGTAGTGCCAGAAAGTTTGGCGCATCTGTGAACAGGCGGTTGACCACTCTTCTAGCGCATAAGAACAGCTTTGCTCAAGCCCCACTAAAGGCTGCTCCTGCATCTCGACAAACTCATAATCTAAATGTTTATGTTCATCTAAAATAATAGGTGGACAAATACCCGTGGCACACCACTCATCGCTACGACGATAGTAAGCAGGGGTGATGTTAAATTGTTTCTTAAACGCGCGGGTAAAAGTTTGCTGTGAGTCAAAGCGATATTGTAACGCGATATCAAGAATCGGACGGCTGGTCAGTCGTAAAGCTACAGCAGCGCGAGATAGCCGTCGAGCACGAATATAGGCGCCAATTGCTTGGTCAGTCACCTCTTTGAACATCCGTTGTAAATGCCATTTGGAGTAGCCAGCTTTTGCCGCAACATTATCGAGTGATAGAGGTTTATCTAGGTTATCATCGATCCAGCGAAGAAGGTCACGAATAATATTTGTTTGATCCATGTATATCCCTAGTCAATAAGACTTAAAAAACAGATATAGGTTATCAAGGAACGCCTATTCTATATCAAGTTACCTTTTTCGTTTATAGTAAAAGAGTTGTATTTACCATTTAGTTGTAAAGAAAATGATTAACTTCTTTTATACTTGTCATATTTCAGGCTGCCTTATGGTTAATAATGGCTGAAATGTCACTCGAATTGTTTAAAAAGTATATAACAAAGAGGCTAAGTCTTCTGGTTGAAAAGGAAATTTGTATGCATTTTTGCAAGTTGAAAAAGATCGTATTGGCATCACTGTTGTCTGCATTACCCTTTGCGACGTTTGCGGAAGAAATTGGCTCGGTAGATACCGTTTTTAAAGTATTTGGCCCTGACCATAAAATTGTTGTTGAAGCTTTTGATGATCCCGATGTTGAAAATGTGACCTGCTACTTAAGCCGTTCGAAGACGGGGGGGATTAAAGGTGGGCTTGGTTTAGCAGAAGATACTTCTGATGCGGCGATATCTTGCCAACAAGTTGGTCCGATTGAACTGAATGAACGGATCAAACGTTCACCGAAAAAACCGCACGTTGTTTTCCAAAAACGGACTTCATTAGTATTCAAAAAGTTGCAGGTAGTACGTTTTTATGATCCAAAACGCAATGCGCTTGTTTATTTGACTTATTCAGACAAGATGATTGATGGCTCACCGAAGAATGCATTAAGCGCTGTACCTATTATGCCGTGGTAAGTCTTTAAGTGGGTCTACAGGTGCTCTTCCCGCATAAAATAACCCCCAATAATGGAATTATTGGGGGTTATTTATTCATCGGTCTTTATCGAACGATGGCGGGATTATTCGTCGAGATCACCACAAAAGCGATAACCCTCACCGTGGATTGTTGCGATGATTTCTGGGGTATCAGGCGTTGATTCGAAATGTTTACGAATACGACGGATAGTGACGTCGACCGTTCTATCATGAGGCTTAAGCTCACGGCCTGTCATTTTCTTCAACAAATCGGCGCGAGTTTGAATTTTGCCTGGGTTCTCACAAAAATGTAGCATAGCGCGGAATTCGCTACGAGGTAATTTATAGTGTTCGCCAGCAGGGCTGATCAGTGAGCGACTGTTGATGTCGAGCTCCCAACCATTAAATTTATAGCTTTCGACTAAACGGCGCTCTTCAGTGCCACCAGCTAAATTCATAGTACGAGATAGCAGGTTGCGTGCACGGATAGTCAGCTCGCGAGGGTTAAATGGCTTGGTGATATAATCATCCGCACCAATTTCTAGGCCAAGGATCTTATCCACCTCATTATCACGGCCTGTTAGGAACATCAGTGCAATACTTTCTTGCTCACGTAATTCACGCGCAAGGAGAAGGCCGTTTTTACCGGGTAGGTTAATATCCATGATAACGAGGTTGATGTCATGCTCGGACAGAACATTGTGCATCTCTTCGCCATCAGTGGCTTCGTGAACTACATAGCCTTCAGCCTCAAAGATACTTTTCAGCGTATTGCGTGTGACAATCTCATCTTCAACAATTAAAATGTGTGGGGTCTGCATATTTGCTACCTAAAGTTTTAAAATAAAATTGTGAACTCATAAGCCGCTTCCAAATTAGGTGGTTTTGATTTTATTTTACTGGAACGACGCGTCTATGGGTTATAAATATGTTTTCGAGTCAAGGTTATTTTGTCGCCTCTATCGTCATCAGATTCTAAATTGAATCAAAATTTAGGCACCTTCCCAACGTTGGGCTGTTAACAGCAATATAACAGCTAATACTGCATTTACCACCTAAAAAAATAACTTTTGTTGATACATATCAAAATCAATTGTAGCACGTTAACAAAATTTGTTAGGAAGAAAATCTTACCGATTCAATGGCTGTTTAACTATCAGATAAAGAGTAAAAGTTTTTTATTCTTTGTTTACTCAAACGATGCGTTTGGGTGAAAAATGGCCAACTATTCAAGCTAACGCTAAAAAAAAGTTTATGGATATTTTAATCTGACAATTGTTAATTTTTTGGTTTTTTAAATTAGCAAATTGTGAGGCCTATTCATTTGTGATTAAATTTTGTTGAGAAAATAGGATAATTTTTGATAGGTCACGCTTTGAATAACGGGCTTTTTTTGCAAATAAATTTGACATTTTTGGGCAATTGCTTTAACCGTATAGGGAGCAAGTAACGAATCAAGAGACAGACAGAAATCTATGCGTAACATCAGCCTGACTACGATTATTATTACCACCACCGTAACCACAGGAAACGGGGCGGGCTGACGCATCCAAAAAATAAAAAACGAAAAAGCCCGCATCCAATCAGATGTGGGCTTTTTTTTGGTGTTAAATCAGGAGAGAAATACCATGCGTGTGCTTAAATTTGGCGGTACTTCGGTTGCAAATGACGAACGAGTACTGAATGTTGCTGACATCGCTGAAAGTAAATTGGCCGATGGGCAAGTGGCGTTGGTGCTATCTGCACCAGCAAAAATCACTAACCATTTGGTCGCAATGATTGATAAAACGGTTGCAGGTCAGGATGTCATCACGCATGTGAATGATGCAGAAATGATTTTTGCGAACTTATTAAAAGGATTAAAAGAAAAACAACCCGGTTTTGATTACGATAGACTGAAAAAACTCACTGAACAAGAATTCGCACAAATCAAACAAGTACTGCATGGTATTACTCTTCTAGGCCAATGCCCTGATAGCATTAACGCCTCAATTATTTGCCGTGGTGAAAAACTCTCTATTGCCATTATGGAGTCTGTGCTAACAGCACGCGGGCACAAAGTCACGGTGATTAATCCTGTCGAAAATTTATTAGCCGTCGGTCATTATCTTGAGTCCACTGTTGATATTAATGAGTCAACTAAACGTATTAAGGAATTAAACATCCCTAAAGACCACTTTGTATTAATGGCGGGTTTTACTGCGGGGAATGATAAAGGCGAATTGGTCGTATTAGGGCGTAACGGCTCCGATTATTCCGCGGCAGTATTAGCGGCTTGTTTACGTGCTGAATGCTGCGAAATTTGGACCGATGTGGATGGGGTATATACTTGTGACCCACGTTTAGTGCCTGATGCACGCCTATTAAAAGGGATGTCCTATCAAGAGGCGATGGAGTTATCCTACTTTGGTGCAAAAGTACTGCACCCGCGTACCATAGCACCAATCGCACAATTCCAAATTCCTTGCCTTATCAAAAACACCACTAACCTCAGTGCTCCGGGTACATTGATCGGGGATGGACAAACAGATGACAGCACCCCTGTTAAAGGGATCACCAACCTGAATAACATGGCGATGATCAACGTTTCAGGCCCCGGCATGAAAGGAATGGTTGGTATGGCCGCACGTATCTTCTCTGTGATGTCACGTAAGGGGATCTCGGTTGTACTTATTACGCAGTCATCATCGGAATACAGCATTAGCTTCTGTGTGCCTCAAGGGGAATTAGTACGTGCACGTGCTGCCTTGGAAGAAGAATTCTATTTAGAATTAAAAGATGGCGTCTTAGACCCTCTTGATGTCATGGAGCAGTTAGCCATTATTTCGGTCGTTGGCGACGGCATGCGTACTCTAAAAGGGATTTCAGCGCGTTTCTTCTCGGCATTAACACGCGGTAATATCAATATCGTGGCGATTGCCCAAGGCTCGTCTGAACGTTCAATTTCGGCGGTCATTGCCAATGAAGCAGCAACCACGGCGGTTCGTTTATGCCATCAAATGCTATTCAATGCTGAGCAAGTCATTGAAGCCTTCATTATCGGTGTGGGTGGGGTAGGAAACGCACTGATTGAGCAAATCCATCGTCAACAGCAATGGCTGAAACAAAAGCATATCGATTTACGCGTTTGTGGGATCGCCAACTCACGAGCAATGTTGACGAATATGCAAGGCATCTCTCTTGATAATTGGAAAGAAGAGTTGGCGCAAGCGACCGAGCCATTTAGCCTGAGCCGCTTGATCAGATTGGAGCGTGAATATCACTTTCTCAATCCAGTGATCATCGATTGTACTTCTAACCAAGAAATTGCCCAGCAGTATGTCAGTTTCTTAAAAGACGGCTTTAACGTTGTGACACCTAACAAAAAAGCTAACACCTTATCAATGGAGTATTACCGCCAATTACGCTCCGCGTGTGAAGTATCAAAACGTAAGTTCCTTTATGACACTAACGTTGGTGCGGGGTTGCCTGTGATTGAAAACTTACAGAATCTCCTGAATGCGGGTGATGAGCTAGTTCACTTTAGCGGTATTCTTTCTGGATCACTCTCCTTTATTTTTGGCAAACTCGACGAAGGGATGTCTTTATCTGAAGCGACGGCTCTAGCTAAAGAGAAAGGGTTTACCGAGCCAGATCCTCGCGATGATTTGTCAGGCATGGATGTCGCACGTAAGCTGTTGATCCTCGCGCGTGAAGCCGGCTATGAATTAGAGCTAGAAGATATTGAAATCGAACCCGTATTACCTGCGGAGTTTGATAGCAGTGGCGATGTGACTGAATTTATGGCTCGCTTACCGCAACTTGATCAGCCGTTTGCAGAGCGTATAAAAGCAGCAGAAGCAGAAGAAAAAGTGTTACGCTATGTCGGATTGATAGAAGAAGGACGCTGCCAAGTGAAAATCGTTGCGGTTGATGGCAATGATCCGCTCTTCAAGGTCAAAAATGGCGAAAACGCATTGGCTTTCTATACGCGCTATTACCAGCCAATTCCTTTAGTACTCAGGGGCTATGGAGCAGGTAATGATGTTACCGCAGCCGGCGTATTTGCAGATATGTTGCGTACTCTATCATGGAAATTGGGAGTCTAATAAGTGATTAAAGTTTATGCGCCCGCTTCAATTGGTAATGTTAGTGTCGGGTTTGATGTCTTAGGCGCGGCGGTATCGCCAGCAGATGGAACGCTGTTAGGGGATTGTGTCACTGTTGAAGCGGCTGAGAGCTTTTCTTTGACGAATAAAGGCCGCTTTGTCGCAAAATTACCGAAAAAAAATGAACATAATATTGTTTACCAATGTTGGGAACTGTTTTGTGAACGCTTTGGTAAACCGCTTAATGTTGCGATGACTCTCGAAAAAAACATGCCTATTGGTTCAGGGCTTGGCTCCAGTGCATGTTCTGTTGTTGCGGCACTGATGGCACTGAATGAGTTTGCCGGTCAGCCTTTTGATGAGACCACGTTATTAAGTATGATGGGGGAGCTAGAAGGGCGTATTTCAGGCAGTGTACATTACGATAATGTGGCTCCTTGTTACCTAGGTGGCTTACAACTGATTATTGAGCAAAACGGAATTATTTCTCAACCTGTTCCCGCTTTCGAGAATTGGTATTGGGTGATGGCGTATCCGGGGATCAAGGTTTCTACCGCGGAAGCGCGAGCTATTTTGCCAAATAGTTATCCGCGCCATGATATTGTTAATCATGGGCGTTATTTATCGGGCTTTATCCATGCTTGCCATACAGGCCAACCAAAGCTTGCCGCGACTATGATCCAAGATGTCGTAGCTGAACCTTATCGAACACAGCTACTTCCTGGGTTTGCAGAGGCGCGTAAGAATGCTTATGAAATTGGTGCACTTGCATGTGGTATTTCTGGTTCTGGGCCGACACTATTTGCCATTTGTGATGATAAACAAATCGCTGAAAAAATGGCCGATTATCTACAACAACATTATGTTCAAAATGATGAAGGCTTTGTGCATATCTGCCGTTTGGATCTCACAGGGGCAAGGACAATAGGGTAAACAATGAAACTGTATAACTTGAAAGATAATAGCGAGCAAGTGAGCTTCGCACAGGCAGTAAAACAGGGATTGGGCAAACAACAAGGTCTATTCTTCCCACAAGATTTGCCAGAGTTTAGCGCTGCTGAAATTGATGAGCTACTAAAACTGGATTTTGTCACTCGTAGCAGCCGTATTTTAACGGCATTTATTGGTGATGAGATCCCTGAAGCTGAGCTGGCGGCTCGCGTCAAAGAAGCTTTTGCATTCCCTGCTCCTGTTACTCAAGTTGAGCAAGATGTAGCGACACTAGAGCTATACCATGGTCCAACACTCGCCTTTAAAGACTTTGGTGGCCGTTTTATGGCTCAAGCACTTGCCCAAGTTGCTGGTGACCAGCCTGTGACTATTTTAACTGCAACCTCTGGGGATACAGGGGCGGCGGTTGCACACGCATTTTACCGTTTAAATAATGTGCAAGTGGTTATTCTCTATCCAGAAGGTAAGATCAGCCCACTACAAGAAAAGCTCTTTTGTACCCTAGGTGAAAACATTCACACGGTTGCAATCAAAGATGACTTTGATGCCTGCCAAGCCTTGGTCAAACAATCTTTTGATGATGAGGCGCTGAAAAAAGCATTGCATTTAAACTCAGCGAACTCAATCAACATTAGCCGTTTGTTAGCACAAATTTGTTACTACTTTGAAGCGGTTGCTCAAATCCCTGCTGAGAAGCGTGAGCAACTCGTTATTTCTGTTCCAAGTGGTAATTTTGGTGATTTAACTGCGGGCTTACTTGCTAAATCGCTGGGCTTACCGATTAAACGCTTTATTGCTGCAACTAACGTCAATGATACGGTTCCTCGTTACCTTGAAGGTGGGGAGTGGAAACCACATCAAACCGTTGCGACTTTATCGAATGCGATGGATGTGAGCCAACCTAATAACTGGCCGCGTATTGAGGAGCTATTCCGTCGTAAAGGGTGGTCTCTGAAAGAGCTTGGTTATGGAGCGGTGACCGATGAGGTGACTAAAGAAACGGTGCGTGAGTTAGATAAAAAAGGGTATGTATCTGAGCCGCACGCAGCTGTCGCTTACCGTGTTTTACGCGATCAATTACAAGATGGTGAGTATGGTTTGTTCTTAGGAACGGCGCATCCCGCTAAGTTTAAAGAGAGTGTAGAGGCGATTTTGAATAAACAACTTCCTCTACCAGAAGCTTTAGCTGAGCGTGCTGAGCTACCTCTGCTATCACACTTTTTGCCGTCGGATTTTGCGAAGCTAAGGGCTTTCTTAATGGAACGTGCACCTAAATAGCGATTTCTGGATCCATGAAACGGAAGCGATATGCTTCCGTTTCTATTTATCGTAATGATAATAGTTCATTGATTCAAATATTGATGACACGATGAGATCACGAAAGTCGGTATAGTAGAGGACTAGTGCGTAGAGCGATTTGAACTTGCACCATCTAAGCCGTTTCTGCCACCATTTGGTCCACCAAGACCTCCTTTACCCCCTTTTCCTCCTTCTGGGCCTGCATCTCCACCGTTGCCGCCATTGCCACTTCCTGAACCATGACCGCCGTTACCACCGTTGCCACCATGACCCCCATTCCCCCCGTTTCCGCCGTGACCATTTCCTGTACCATTACCGCCATTACCTCCGTTACCGTAGCCGTCACCATTACCGCCTCGGCCCCCGTTCCCGCCATTGATTCCGCCACTTCCGCCGTTACCACCATTACCGTTACTGCCGGGCTGTGCATGGCCCCCATCTCCTCCATTACCATTATTGAGTCCATTGCCCCCATTACCGCCGTTGGCACCATTACCTCCATTTCCACCATGATTCACATAAAAGATATTGTGCTCACTCGAAATCGCATGTGGTGGCGTTGTGCTGTGTAGTGGATTGTTGTAACTGAGTGAATGGCTTGATATTGCGGGAGTTAAGAAAAATAGCGTGCTGATAGTGAGAAGCCATTTTCGTTGCATAGTTTCCTCCGACCCCCCTCCATTTAGAAGGGGGGAATAATCATATAAGATTACGAGTTAATTACCGACCATTACCACCGTTGCCGCCATTGCCACCGTTACCACCATTGCCGCCGTTACCCCCGTTTCCGCCATGACCACCGTTACCACCATTGCCAAAGTATTGGCCCGATACTGAGGTCGGATCCATTAGCATATCAAGGAGTTGATATTGAGGAAGAGAAGCGAAAGATAATGCAGGGGTAAACAGAGAAGCGATAAGGATATGTTTTATTTTCATATAATATTCTCTTGGTTAAATGAATTAAACAAACTGCTATTTCAGTTTATTTGTTCATTTTTATTTATCAATAAAAGTGGGCTTTTAGAATGTGTTGTATTTAAAATATCCTGATTTATAAGAAATTATTTATTTAAGCGGTGAATTAATTTAATATATTCCTTCAAATAATATTAAATTAATTTATTGACTTGTGATCAGCAAAAAAAGAAGCCACGAGACAGTTAATCACTGTTTTTGTGTTGAGGGGGGAAGTTGGTATGGCGCTGCCACTTCATACTCGGAATACAAAGGAGCAGCGGATAAGCGCTTAAATGGCGTCTTCTAAGATAAGTTCAATGGTTTTTAGCTCTTCAGGTGTAAATTCGCGGTTTGCCATCATACCGAGAGCGTCATCAATTTGGCTAACTCGACTTGCACCAATGAGCACAGAGGTGATCCTATCATGGCGTAATACCCAGGCTAGGGACATTTGGCTCAATTTTTGGCCTCTTTGCAAAGCAAGTTCATTCAGTTTTTTCACCCGAGCGAGTACCGCGGAGGTTAGCCTTTCTGGGGGAAGAGAAGGGTTGCTTGCCGCCCTTGAATCGGCAGGAATACCGTTTAAGTAACGGTCGGTAAGTATGCCACCTGCAAGCGGCGAATAAGCTATGGAGCCGACGCCTTCATCTTCAAGCACATCAAGTAATTCATCTTCTGGATCACGGACTAACATGGAATATCTAGGTTGATGGATTAGGCAAGGCGTACCTAATTGGTTAAGGATCTCAATCGCTTCTTTTGCAAGCTCGGCAGGATAGTTAGAGATCCCAACATACAGAGCTTTACCTTGGCGTACGATCAGATCAAGGGCGCCCATTGTTTCTTCAAGAGGAGTATCAGGATCTGGGCGATGGTGATAAAAAATATCAACATAATCTAGACCCATGCGTTTTAGGCTTTGATTAAGGCTGGCAATTAAATATTTTTTACTGCCCCAATCACCATAAGGGCCATCCCACATGGTAAAGCCAGCTTTTGATGAAATGATCATTTCATCTCGGTAAGGTAAAAAATCTTGTTGGAGTATTCGTCCAAATAGGCTTTCTGCTGCGCCCGGCGGAGGACCATAATTATTGGCGAGATCAAAGTGGGTGATCCCATGGTCAAAAGCATACCTTAACATGGCTCGGCAGTTATCCGGGGATTTGTTGTCACCAAAATTGTGCCAAAGACCTAAAGAGATTAGTGGGAGCCTTAACCCGCTGCGACCACATAGGCGATATTCCATATCCGTGTAACGATCAGTATTTGCAATATAAGGCATACTTCACCTCCAAATAGTTGGCAGAGACCTAAACGATACTGACACAAATGTCATTTTCGCTATGGTGAATCAATGCTAATTTTTAACCAAAATACAAATTTTTAGTAAATATGTGATGGAGGATAAAAAAGAGACAATATTGCCGAGTCGTGAGTTAGGTGATCACACTAGCGACCACCTTATTTTAAGGGATTAATGTTGTTCAGGACGGGTAAAGACCAGCTCATTTCCTTTGGATTGGCTCTCATCGAATTGGTAACCTTCAAGGTTAAAATCAGCCAATTGATCTGTTTTGGTTAGCTTATTTTGAATAATAAAGCGGCTCATCAAACCACGTGCTTTTTTAGCATAGAAACTGATCACTTTATATTTGCCATTTTTTTCGTCAAGGAAGACCGGTTTTATGATGACACCATCTAATTTTTGGCTATTAACGGCTTTAAAATATTCATCTGAGGCAAGGTTGACTAATACATGATCGCCTTGATCTGCAAGCGCTTTGTTGAGCTTGTCGGTGATGATATTGCCCCAAAATTCATACAAATCTTTGCCTCGAGGGTTTTTTAGGCGCGTTCCCATTTCAAGGCGGTAAGGCTGCATTAAATCGAGAGGGCGTAATAAGCCATATAGCCCTGATAAGATACGCAAATGCTGCTGGGCAAACTCAAAGTCCTGTGCAGAAAATGTTTCAGCTTGCATACCTGTATACACATCCCCTTTAAATGCAAGAATAGCTTGGCGTGCATTTTCAGGCGTGAAATCCGCATGCCACTCACCAAAACGTGCAGCATTGAGGCCAGCCAGTTTATCGCTAATTTTCATTAAGCTTGAGATGTCTGCTGGAGATAGTTTGCGGCAAACCTCAATCAGTTGCTGTGACTCATTCAGTAATTCAGGCTGTGTGAAAGAGTGTGTTGCGAGCGGGCTTTCATAATCTAATGTTTTGGCAGGTGAGATTGTGATGAGCATAGCAAGATCCCTATAATAAAATGACGACGACCACTTTAACAAAAATTGCCATTAAATAGCTAATCGGTGAGATAAGTAAAAACAATTTTTCTATTTTGTCGTACTGTGATTATGCTTATTCGAAGCTAAAAGGATTCAGTTTTAATTTAAATTGCGAAAACGATTGCATATCAATTAGTTGCTATAGAATAGTTTTAGTCGCTTGCAGCAACTTAGATGCGTGATATTATCATTGTACGGTGCGGCGTTTGCCTCAATTCCTTTATAACAACGAGATTAAAGAAATGACCGATAAATTAACCTCCTTACGTAGTCTGACCACCGTTGTTGCTGATACTGGCGATATTGAAGCGATGAAGCTTTATAAACCACAAGATGCGACAACTAACCCATCTTTGATTCTAAATGCAGCACAAATTCCTGAATATCGTAAACTGATTGACGAAGCGGTCGAGTGGGCCCGTAAACAAAGCAGTCATCGTGAACAGCAGGTTGTTGATGCTTGTGACAAATTGGCAGTCAACATCGGTTTGGAAATTCTAAAACTGGTTCCAGGCCGTGTTTCAACGGAAGTTGACGCACGTCTGTCTTATGATGAAGAAGCGTGTATCGCTAAAGCGCGTCGTCTGATTAAGCTGTACAACGAAGCGGGTATCAGCAATGACCGTATTCTGATTAAGTTGGCTTCAACTTGGCAAGGCATCCGTGCAGCTGAGAAATTAGAAAAAGAAGGCATCAACTGTAACTTAACCCTACTTTTCTCTTTTGCGCAAGCTCGTGCATGTGCGGAAGCAGGTGTTTATCTGATTTCACCATTCGTTGGTCGTATTCTTGACTGGTACAAAGCGAATACCGATAAAAAAGAGTATGCACCGCAAGAAGATCCAGGTGTTATTTCTGTGACTGAGATCTATAACTACTACAAAACCCATGGTTACAAAACCGTCGTTATGGGCGCAAGTTTCCGCAATGTTGGTGAGATTTTGGAACTGGCGGGTTGTGATCGCCTAACGATTTCACCTGCACTGTTAAAAGAACTCTCTGAAGCGCAAGGCGAAGTTGTTCGTAAATTAACTGACTCTGGTAAGACAAAAGAGCCAGAAGCTAAACTGACTGAATCTCAGTTCTATTGGCAGCATAACCAAGATCCGATGGCAGTAGATAAACTGGCTGAAGGTATCCGCAAATTTGCTATTGACCAAGAAAAACTGGAAAAAATGATCGCAGAGCTACTGTAATTTCTGCCTTCACTTTTTATGAGAACCCAGTGTCTTCACTGGGTTTTTTGCATTTTGGATCAGTGAGTACCAAATACAAAAGAGCCCCTGATAAGCAACCTGAATATTATTTAACTAAATGAAATCATTGACGACGCGGCTAATGCTGAACAGCCTACATTTCTTCATGTATTTTCACTAAGCAATATCGCGATACTTAGCACTGAAACCTTATATTTCCCATGATATGATAACCTACGTATTAATGCGCGTGATTTGCGGGGGCTGCCCGCAATGAGCACTTTTTATTGGTTATTTATTGAGGTTTGTATGGATGAATTGCGCATAGGTTTGGTTTCAGTTTCTGACCGTGCTTCAAGTGGTATTTATGAAGATAAAGGGCTCCCATCCTTAGAAGCATGGCTTGCGAAAGCGCTGACAACACCTTTTCGTATTGAAACTCGCCTGATCCCTGATGAGCAAATCATGATAGAACAAACATTATGTGAGCTAGTGGATGAGTTTGCCTGCCATTTAGTACTGACAACTGGTGGTACAGGCCCCGCACGTCGTGATGTCACGCCAGATGCAACATTAGCGATTGCCGATCGCGAGATGCCTGGTTTTGGTGAACAAATGCGTCAAATTAGTTTAAAATTTGTGCCAACGGCCATTCTTTCTCGCCAAGTGGGGGCGATACGCAATCAAGCATTAATCCTCAACTTACCGGGTCAACCTAAAGCCATTGCAGAAACACTGGAAGGGTTAAAGGATGCGGAAGGGAATGTCATCGTCTCTGGGATTTTTGCTAGTGTGCCTTACTGTATTCAACTGCTCGATGGGCCTTATGTCGAAACGGATCCGAGTGTTGTGAAGGCATTTAGGCCAAAGTCGGCGATCCGCTCTTAAATCATGATTATTAAGTCAGGTGAGGTTCACTCACCTGACTTGCTTACGACGACGATTAACAGCGCTGCCCTATTGGTAAAACAGTTTTGCCATATTGCTCATTCAACACTTCAGCCATTGCTAAGTAGAATGCACTTGCGCCACAAACAATCCCTTCAAAGCCTGCGATCGTTAAAATAGTGCTATTGCCTGTTAAATTACCGATGGCTAACAATGCAAACAGTACGGTTAAGCTGCCAAAAACAAATTGCAAAACAAAATTGGCTTTTAATGTTCCAAGGAACATAAAGAAGGTGAAGACTCCCCAAATCAGTAAGTAAACCCCTAAAAATGCAGGTCCGGTTGGCTCTGCTAAGCCCAGCGTGGGCAAAAATAATAGGCCAACTAACGTTAACCAAAACATCCCGTATGAGCTAAAGGCTGTTGCGCCAAACGTATTTCCTTTCTTATATTCAATAAGTCCGGCTATCACCTGAGCAATACCACCATAAAAAATCCCCATGCTCAAAATCACTGATGAGAGAGGGAAAAAACCTGCATTATGGAGATTGAGCAGAATTGTAGTCATACCAAAGCCCAATAAACCAAGTGGACCCGGATTAGCAATAGAGCTGGATTGCATATAACCTCTGGTGAAAAATGATTAAAATTCAAAAAGATATAAAATTTTTTGCCAGCTTGTTTAGGTTGGCGGCGAATCATACGCAGTTTTTTTTGCTGAAACAATGATCGAAAGACAGGTTTTTTTGCAAAAAATATGAAATTTTTTTAAGTCATCCCCTTGATGAATGAATTTACGACCCCATCTTTAAAGCATCACTCGTTATCAGTCGAATAATTGTGTAAAGCAAAAAAATTGAGCCTCGGAGTAAAAACTCCCTTGAAAATGAAATATTGAGCCTCATATAGATTGGTAATGAAATTGAACAAAAAAGAATTCCTTTGGAGGCGTTTTAGATGGGTAAAATTATTGGTATCGACTTGGGTACAACTAACTCATGCGTTGCAATTATGGATGGCACAGCTGCTCGTGTTCTTGAGAACAGCGAGGGTGATCGTACTACTCCTTCCATCATTGCGTACACACAAGACGGTGAAATTTTGGTCGGTCAGCCAGCAAAACGTCAGGCAGTGACTAACCCTGAAAATACATTATTTGCGATCAAACGTCTGATCGGCCGTCGTTTCCAAGACGAAGAAGTTCAGCGCGACGTGGCTATTATGCCATACAAAATTATTGCGGCAGATAACGGCGATGCTTGGTTAGATGTAAAAGGCCAAAAAATGGCTCCACCACAAGTTTCGGCTGAAGTTCTGAAAAAAATGAAAAAAACAGCAGAAGATTACTTGGGTGAGCCAGTAACAGAAGCTGTTATTACTGTTCCTGCATACTTTAACGATGCTCAGCGTCAAGCGACAAAAGATGCTGGCCGTATTGCTGGTCTTGATGTTAAGCGTATCATCAACGAACCAACAGCCGCAGCATTGGCTTATGGCTTAGATAAAGAAGTGGGTAACCGTACTATCGCAGTTTATGACTTAGGTGGTGGTACATTTGACCTATCAATCATCGAAATTGATGAAGTTGATGGTGAAAAAACATATGAAGTGCTGGCAACCAATGGTGATACTCACTTAGGTGGTGAAGACTTCGATAACCGTTTGATCAACTACTTAGTTGAAGAATTCAAAAAAGACCAAGGTGTTGACCTACGTAATGACCCGCTGGCAATGCAACGTCTGAAAGAAGCGGCTGAGAAAGCGAAAATCGAACTTTCTTCTGCACAGCAAACAGATGTTAACCTGCCGTACATTACAGCAGATGCAACAGGTCCTAAACACATGAACATCAAAGTGACTCGTGCGAAATTAGAGTCACTGGTAGAAGATTTAGTTAAACGTACCATGGAGCCTGTTAAGGTTGCGCTACAAGACGCTGGCCTAAGCGTAAATGACATCAACGATGTTATTTTGGTTGGTGGTCAAATCCGTATGCCTTTGGTACAAAAAGCAGTTGCTGATTTCTTTGGGAAAGAACCACGTAAAGACGTGAACCCAGATGAAGCCGTTGCAATAGGTGCAGCAGTTCAAGGTGGTGTGTTAGCGGGTGATGTTAAAGACGTGCTGTTACTTGACGTAACGCCACTGTCTTTAGGTATCGAAACAATGGGTGGCGTGATGACTCCGTTAATTCCGAAGAACACCACTATCCCAACGAAACATAGCCAAGTGTTCTCAACAGCAGAAGACAACCAAGCTGCAGTAACAATCCATGTTCTGCAAGGTGAACGTAAGCGTTCCGGTGATAACAAATCACTGGGTCAGTTTAACTTAGATGGTATTCAACCAGCACCGCGTGGTATGCCACAAATCGAAGTTACGTTTGATATCGATGCTGATGGTATCTTGCATGTATCAGCGAAAGATAAAAACAGTGGTCGTGAGCAAAACATTACCATTAAGGCTTCTTCCGGTCTGAACGACGAGGAAATCGAAAAAATGGTACGTGACGCGGAAGCGAACGCTGAAGCAGACCGTAAATTTGAAGAGTTAGTTCAGGTTCGTAACCAAGCTGACCAACTGATCCACGGTACGCGTAAGCAAATTGAAGAAGCAGGCGATAAACTGCCAGCAGAAGATAAAGCGAATATCGAAAAAGCAACATCTGAGCTAGAAGCAGCAATCAAAGGCGAAGATAAAGCAGATATCGAAGCGAAGATCCAAGCTTTAGTAACTGCTTCAGCTAAACTTCTGGAAATTGCACAACAACAAGCTCAAGCTGGCTCAGCAAATGCTGGCGCAGGCGCAGAAGCGAAGAAAGATGACGATGTTGTTGATGCTGAGTTCGAAGAAGTTAACGATAAAGACAAAAAATAATGCCCTTAGCGGGCGCAGTGACCTTGCTAATGGTTATTAATGGTTACTGATACCGAACACGGGCGTCGAGGAAACTCCACGCCCGTGTCGGCATGTTAAGGGTAAAATAAATGGCGAAAAGAGATTTTTATGAGGTCTTAGGCCTCGAAAAAAATGCTTCAGATAAAGACATCAAACGCGCATATAAGCGTTTAGCAATGAAGTATCATCCTGACCGTAATCAGGATAAAAAAGATGAAGCAGAAGCTCAATTTAAAGAGATAAAAGAAGCTTACGAAGTCCTGTCCGATGAGCAGAAGCGCGCAGCTTACGACCAGTATGGCCATGCTGCCTTTGAGCAAGGTGGCATGGGCGGCGGCGGTTTTGGCGGCGGTGCTGATTTTAGCGATATCTTTGGTGACGTCTTCGGTGATATTTTTGGAGGCGGCCGCAGACAGCAGCGCCCAAGCCGTGGTTCTGATTTACAGTACAACATGGAGCTGACCCTTGAAGAGGCTGTCCGTGGAGTGACCAAAGAGATCCGTATCCCAGCTTTGGAAACCTGTGATGTCTGCCATGGTAATGGTGCTAAACCGGGAACCAGCGTAGATACTTGCCCAACATGTCATGGTATGGGTCAGGTACACATGCGTCAGGGCTTCTTCTCTGTACAGCAACCTTGTCCAACGTGTCATGGCCGAGGCAAAATTATTAAAGATCCATGCAACAAGTGTCATGGTCATGGCCGCGTTGAACGCTATAAGACCCTATCAGTGAAAATCCCAGCAGGGGTAGATACTGGCGACCGTGTTCGTTTATCCGGTGAAGGTGAAGCTGGGGAAAATGGGGCACCAGCAGGGGATCTGTTTGTTCAAGTTCGTGTGTTACCACACAGTATTTTTGAACGTGATGGCAACAACTTACATTGCGAAGTTCCGATTAACTTTGCGGTTGCGGCATTAGGTGGTGAAATAGAAGTCCCGACCCTTGATGGTCGCGTCAAACTGAAAATCCCAGCAGAGACCCAAACCGGTAAAATTTTCCGCATGAAAGGCAAAGGCGTGAAATCTGTTCGTGGTGGTATGCAGGGTGATCTCATGTGCCATATTGTCGTTGAAACACCAGTTAAATTGAATGAGAAGCAAAAAGAGCTACTCAAAGAGTTTGGAGAATCACTCGGTGGTACGAGTGGCGAAAAGAATAGCCCACGCTCAAAAAGCTTTTTAGACGGCGTGAAGAAATTCTTTGATGACCTAACTAACAAATAATAAATTAAACGGCCCGCTTAGTTGCGGGCTTTTTTTTGAGATTAGTGCCTTTCTTTCTTTGTATTAATGGCTCAGCTTCGCGAGTAACACACCAGCTAAAATAATCACACAAGCAGTAACGCGCATGAAGTTGAACCTCTCTTTTAAGAAAACGATAGATAAAAACATCGCGAAAAGTACGCTGGTTTCTCTGACCGCAGCAACCAAAACGATGGGGGCTTGGCTCATTGCCCAGATAGCAATGCCATAACTCACTAACTGCATTAATCCACCAATTAAACCAGAGCGCCAATACTGTTTGATACCTTGAAACAGGGTTTTTTGATATTTCAAAGCGCCCGAGAGAGTAAGTACTATGCCGTTAAGCAAAAATAGCCATAACGTATACACGATAGGATCTTCGCTAGCCCGAGAACCTTGCCCATCGGATAAGGTATAGCAGGCGGTAAAAAAAGCAGTGCACAGTGCGTAACAGAGTGCTTTTCCTGTGATATTGAGCGTCAGCTTTCTTCCGGCAAACGCAATAATAATCACCCCACTCATAATGAATAGGATCCCAAGTAGCCCAATTAAAGAGATCATTTCATGGAAGATTAGCAAACTGAGTAAGGCAGTAATAAGCGGTGCAGAACCTCGAGAAATGGGATATATCTGCCCTAAATCACCATGTGTATAGGCTTGGCTTAAAAAATAGGCATAGCCAAGATGAAAAAGGAGTGATAAGGCTAACCAAGGTATGGCATGAACGGAAGGCAACCCCAACACAAACAGTGCCGGTATTGCTAACACCGCAGAAAATAATGAGATCATGACTAAACCGAAAAAACGGTCATTACCGAATTTTACGATGGCGTTCCAACTGGCGTGACAAAATGCTGCAAATAATACAGCGAGCAAAACATAGGTTGTCATAATACGAATAGGTGAAATAGGTTGTCATTCAGTATTACGTAATGAGGCTTTTTTGTGAAGGGCTTACGAGGTTGATTGTCACTCACTGGATGGTGAAGCTTTATTTTGTGAGCCGGCACGAAAAAGAGCGTTTACTCTAAAAAAGTGGCTAGTGGTTGATCTGTTAAGCATATTATCTTAAGAAACGGGATGTGTACTGCGACTGCGTAAAAAAGAAAAATATGGATTCAAATAAATTTGTCTATATTTAAATTTAACAGTAATTAAACAAAAAGAGTGAGTAATTTCTCATATTGCTCGAGAATGTCGAATCATTACTGATAAATAAACGACTTTTTACGAACTAATGATTAGCATAATATTAACACTCTGTTTATTTTGGGGTTAAATATATGACAGCAATCATCCGTAAATTTTTAAGGTTAGAAGCAGCGGGAGGGCTACTCCTAATTATTGCTGCCATAGTCGCATTAATTATGGCGAATTCGCCAGCTCAGGGACTATACCAGCAGTTTTTAGATATACCTATCTCCGTTAAGATCTCATCACTAGAGCTCGATAAGCCATTAATTCTATGGATTAATGATTTTTTGATGGCGATTTTCTTTCTTGTCGTCGGTCTTGAGGTTAAACGAGAACTGCTTGAGGGGTCGCTTGCAGGGAAAGATAAAGCTATTTTTCCTGCTGTTGCAGCGCTAGGTGGGATGTTAGCACCTGCACTCATTTATTTGCTGTTTAATGGCGCTGATGATATTACACGCCAAGGTTGGGCAATACCCGCAGCAACAGACATCGCCTTCGCCCTAGGGGTTATGGCGCTTTTAGGTAAGCGAGTGCCAACAGAGTTAAAAGTCTTTTTATTGGCACTAGCGATTATTGATGACCTTGGTGTCATTGTGATTATCGCATTCTTCTATACCAGTTCGTTATCTTTAGTCGCGCTTGGTTTAGCGGCTTTATGTGTGGCATTACTGGTTATCATGAATTGGCGGCGAGTTGAAAATACCGCAGCTTATTTAGTTATCGGGCTGATCCTTTGGGTTTGTATTCTTAAATCAGGCGTGCATGCAACTCTCGCGGGGGTCATTGTCGGTTTCTTGATACCACTGCATGGCACAAATAATACAAAACCGTCAGAAGAGCTTGAGCATGTGCTACACCCTTGGGTTGCTTATATGATTTTACCGATATTTGCTTTTGCCAACTCAGGTGTTCAATTAAACGGCGTCACGTTTGATGGATTGATGAGTACATTACCTTTAGGGGTTGCGGCAGGTTTACTTTTTGGTAAGCCTTTAGGGATTTTTCTCTTTAGTTGGGTTTCGGTAAAACTTGGGTTTGCAAAATTACCTGAGTCCATTAATTTGAGGCAAGTATTCGCAGTATCTGTTTTATGTGGAATCGGTTTTACTATGTCTATCTTTATTACCGGACTGGCATTTGATGGGTTGGATGATAGCTATAGTACCTATTCAAGACTAGGAATTTTACTTGGATCAACATTAGCTGCCTTTTTAGGTTACTTTTTGTTAAAGGTAGTGTTACCGAAACCTCAACAAAAATAGTTATTGTCTGAATTCCAATAAATTCAGAAATAAATAGTAAGAAATTCCGAGTTAATGGACTATGATATACCCGCAACACACCTTTTTTGTGTTGTGGGTATATCTATATAACTCCTGCAAAAGGAGCAGTGAAAAATAGTATGGTCAGTATTGATTATTATTGGCGGTACAGAAGGAATCGATATGCGGGTTTCACACCTTAATTTTAACCACCTTTATTATTTTTGGCATGTCTGTAAAGAAGGGTCTGTCGTTGGGGCGGCTGAAGCGTTGTATTTAACCCCTCAAACCATTACCGGGCAAATAAAAGCATTAGAAGAGCGGCTAGGCGGTAAATTATTTAAGCGCCAAGGGCGCGGTTTAGTTCCCTCAGAGCTTGGGCAACTCATTTTTCGCTACGCTGACAAAATGTTTATGTTAAGCCAAGAAATGCTTGATATTGTCAATTATAGCCGAGAATCAAATTTGTTGTTTGATGTCGGTGTTGCTGATGCCTTATCGAAACAGTTAGTAAGTCGAGTTTTAGAAACGGCAGTCGTTGAACATGAGCAGATCCATCTTCGCTGCTTTGAATCGACTCATGAAATGTTGCTTGAGCAACTGAGCCAACACAAACTTGATATGATTTTATCTGATTGCCCAGTCGATTCATCACAGCAAGAAGGCCTATTTTCTGTGAAGTTAGGCGAGTGCAGTGTGAGTTTCTTTTGCCGCGACCCTGCACCTAAAAAGCCATTCCCTGAATGTTTAGAAGAGCGTCGTTTGCTGATCCCAGGTCGCCGTTCAATGTTAGGACGCCACTTATTGACTTGGATCCGTAATAAGAATTTGCAAGTTGAAGTACTTGGTGAATTTGATGATGCTGCTTTAATGAAAGCCTTTGGTATGCATCACAATGCAATCTTTGTTGCTCCCTCATTATATGCCGCGGATATTTTGGGAGGGGAGGATGTTATCGAACTCGGTCGGCTAGATAGCGTTAAAGAAGAGTATTTTGTCATTTTTGCGGAACGCATGATCCAACATCCTGCGGTTCAGCGTGTCTGTAACAAAGATTTTTCCAATCTGTTCTCAGCGCCATTTGATAAGCTTGAGAAAAAAGTTTAACAGACAAAAAAACCGGCAGAAGCCGGTTTTTTTAGCTAATCAAGAAGCAAAATTACATAGCTTTGATTTGAGCTGCTAAGTTAGCTTTATGACGCGCTGCTTTGTTTTTGTGGATCAGGCCTTTAGTGGCGTGACGATCAACAATAGGTTGCATGTCATTGAATGCTTTCTGAGCCGCTTCTTTATCGCCAGCAGCGATAGCAAGGTAAACTTTCTTGATAAAAGTACGCACCATAGAACGACGGCTAGCGTTGTGCTGACGACGTTTCTCAGATTGTATAGCGCGTTTCTTAGCTGATTTGATATTAGCCAAGGTCCAACTCCCAAATGTATTCTATTGAGGACAATTCAAAGGTCGAGGAATATGCCCTTTCGCCCTTCATTTGTCAATGGATTTGTGCAAATAAACGTCGTGTACATCGACGTAAGTGCGTTTGTGAATGGTGCAAGATTCTACCAGCAAATGCTAGAGGAATACAGATCTTCACGCGAAAAAAAAGCGTATTTGATGGCACATAATAAAAAATTTTTTTACTGAAAAAATTTTTGAGTTGAAGATAATAGCAGTTAGTATAATTATCACGCAATAATTGTTTGTTTATTGGTCATTGAGAACAATGGCTTGCATAAGTCTGGACGAAAATCAGAAAAATTTACGATTTTTCGAGACCTCAGCGCAATTTTGTTGTATTGATAATCCATTGGTTATCCCTATATTTTGATCTTTATATTCAGCAACAGCTAAATTTTTTTCGTTAAAACCGCTTAGTCGGGGTTTTATTCAGGCTAAAACTGGGCTGTAGCTTGTGTATTGATCAAAAAATGGCGATTGAATGAAACCTTTTACGAACTTGGGTTAACCTTAAGCGTCGTACAAGGTATAATCCAGCAATTTCCTCGGTATTGAGCCTGTTATGGAGCTAATTCGCGGTATACAAAATATCCGGGCGTGCCATCATGGTTGCGTGCTGACTATTGGTAATTTTGATGGTGTCCATCGTGGGCATCAGGTTTTACTTCAAAATTTGAAGCAAAAGGGTGAGCAGTTGGGGTTACCCTCTGTCGTGATGATTTTTGAACCACAACCCCTTGAGTTTTTTATTGGTGACAAAGCGCCTGCTCGTTTGACGCGTCTGCGAGACAAAGTGAAATACTTGGCAGACAGTGGGATTGATTACCTACTGTGTGTTGAGTTTAACCAACATTTTGCCTCTTTAACGCCAGATGAGTTTGTCGCTGAACTACTGGTAAAAAAATTGGGCGTAAAATACCTCGCCATAGGCGATGATTTTCGTTTTGGTAAGAATCGTATGGGCGATTTTGCTTTCCTACAGCAAGCAGGTAGCCAGTATGGGTTTCAAGTCGCGGATACAGAAAGTTTTTGTGATTCGGGGTTGCGTATCAGTAGCACTGCGATTCGCAAAGCAATACAAGATAACGATCTGGCATTAGCAGAAACGTTATTAGGCCACCCATATCGTATCAGTGGGCGTGTTGTGCATGGAAACCAACTTGGGCGTACCATCGGTTTTCCAACGGCAAACCTGCCATTAAAACGATTAGTCACACCTGTGACGGGTGTGTATGCTGTAGAAGTTTACGGTTTAGGGGATAAGCCCTTGCCTGGTGTAGCAAATATAGGTACTAGGCCAACAGTATCTGGTAAAGGGCAGCAATTAGAAGTCCATCTGATTGATGCCAATATGGATTTATACGGACGTCATATTGATGTCGTGTTGCGTAAGAAATTACGCGACGAACAGCGGTTTGCTTCATTAGACGCGCTTAAGGAGCAAATCGCTAAAGATGTGATTGCGGCTAGGGATTACTTAGCGGCAATAAATGTCAGATAATTTAGCGGAAAATGGAACTGAGAATCGATGAGTGACTATAAAAATACCCTGAATCTACCAGAAACAGGGTTTCCAATGCGTGGCGATCTCGCCAAACGCGAACCACAGATGTTAGAGCGCTGGTACAAAGAAGGTTTGTATCATGCTATCCGTAAAGCAAAATCGGGCAAAAAAACATTTATTCTGCACGATGGTCCTCCGTATGCTAACGGCAGTATTCATATTGGTCACTCAGTCAACAAAATTCTCAAAGACATTATTATTAAATCCAAAGGGTTGGCGGGCTTTGACTCCCCATACATCCCTGGTTGGGATTGCCATGGTTTACCTATTGAACATAAAGTTGAGCAAATAGTAGGCAAGCCAGGGGAGAAAGTTTCCGCCGCTGAATTCCGTGCACAATGCCGCCAATATGCTAAAGAGCAAATTGAAGGCCAAAAAGCTGACTTTATTCGCCTTGGTGTTTTGGGTGAGTGGGATAAGCCGTATCTGACGATGGACTTCAAAACAGAAGCAAACATTATCAGAGCATTGGCGAAAACTATCGCTAATGGTCACCTAGTGAAAGGGGCAAAACCAGTTCACTGGTGTACTGCTTGTGGGTCTTCACTTGCTGAAGCAGAAGTTGAATACTATGACAAAACGTCACCATCTATCTACGTTCGTTTCCCTGCCGTAGATAGCAACGCGGTGTACGAAAAATTTGGCGTAGTGGGTGATAAAACGCCAGCGCTAGTCATTTGGACCACAACGCCTTGGACGTTACCAGCTAACCGTGCTATCTCACTGAACCCTGAGTTTAAATACCAGTTGGTTGAAGCCAATGGCGAAGTCGTTATCCTTGCGGCTGATCTCGTTGAAGATGTCATGAAAACAGTGGGCATTGAGTCATGGAAAGTGCTGAGCGAATGTGAAGGCAGTGCCCTTGAATTATTGCGCTTCGAGCATCCATTTATGGGCTTTGATGTGCCTGCTATTTTAGGGGATCACGTTACTCTTGATGCCGGTACAGGGGCAGTGCATACCGCTCCAGGTCATGGTCCAGAAGACTATGTAGTCGGTCAAAAATATGGCCTAGAAACTGCAAACCCAGTAGGTCCAGATGGTTGCTTCCTTGCGAATACCTATCCAACCTTGGATGGTGTGTTCATCTTCAAAGCTAACGATGTCATCGTTGAGTTACTGAAAGAAAAAGGCGCATTGCTGTATAAGCAAGCTATTTCACATAGCTATCCATGCTGTTGGCGTCATAAAACCCCAGTCATTTTCCGTGCTACACCACAATGGTTTATTGGCATGGATAAGAATGGCTTGCGTGAGCAATCACTAAAAGAGATTGATATCGTTCAGTGGATCCCAGGTTGGGGTCGTGCACGTATCGAATCAATGGTTGAAAACCGCCCTGACTGGTGTATCTCGCGTCAACGTACGTGGGGAACACCAATGTCACTGTTTGTGCATAAAGAGACCGAAGAGTTACATCCTCGCACGTTGGAGTTGATGGAAGAAGTCGCTAAACGTGTTGAAGTTGATGGTATTCAAGCATGGTGGGATCTGGATGCTGCTGAGCTATTAGGTGATGAAGCTGAAATCTACCGTAAAGTGCCAGACACACTGGATGTATGGTTTGATTCAGGGTCGACACATTTTGCCGTTGTGGATGCACGTCCTGAGTATCACGGTAATTCAGCAGATATGTACCTTGAAGGTTCAGACCAACATCGTGGTTGGTTTATGTCTTCATTGATGCTCTCAACGGCAATGAAAGGCAAAGCACCTTATCGTCAAGTACTGACTCATGGCTTTACTGTCGATGGTCAAGGCCGCAAGATGTCTAAATCTTTAGGTAACACAATTAGCCCACAGGATGTGATGAACAAACTGGGTGCTGATATTTTACGTCTATGGGTGGCATCTACCGATTACACTGGTGAAATTGCGGTATCGGATGAGATCTTAAAACGTGCGGCAGACTCTTATCGCCGTATTCGTAACACTGCACGTTTCTTACTGGCTAACCTGAACGGCTTTAACCCTGAAACTGATATGGTTAAACCTGAAGAGATGGTGGTGTTAGATAGATGGGCAGTAGGGCGTGCACTTGAGGCTCAAAAAGAGATCACTAAAGCCTATGATGAATATGACTTCTTGTCAGTCATTCAGCGCCTTATGCATTTCTGCTCTATCGAAATGGGCTCATTCTATCTGGATATCATTAAAGATCGCCAGTATACCGCGAAGAGTGATAGCCTTGCTCGTCGTAGCTGCCAAACAGCGTTATTCCATATTGCGGAAGCCTTGGTTCGTTGGATTGCACCAATACTGTCGTTCACCGCGGATGAAATTTGGAACGAGCTGCCAGGTGAGCATGCTAAGTTTGTATTAACCGAAGAGTGGTATGACGCATTATTTGGTTTGGCAGAAACAGAAAGCATGAATGATGATTTCTGGGCTGAGTTACTTGCTGTTCGTGGTGAAGTTAACAAAGTTCTTGAGCAAGCACGTGCAGATAAACATATCGGTGGCTCATTAGAGGCCTCTGTCACCTTGTATGCGGATAAAGCGCTTGCAGAGAAGCTCAATAGCTTAGCGGATGAGCTCCGTTTTGTGTTGTTGACCTCTCAAGTACGAGTTGCTGATATTGCTGAAGCACCGGCGAATGCACAACAATCAGAGCTAAGTGGCTTGAAAATTGGCTTTAGCAAGGCTGCTGGTGAGAAATGTCCTCGCTGCTGGCACTATGCTAATGATGTAGGTTCCGTTGCTGATCACCCTGAATTGTGTGGTCGCTGTGTCACTAACGTAGCCGGAAACGGTGAAATACGTAAGTTTGCATAATGAAGAGACCTATTTGTTCTACTGGGTTACGTTGGTTGTGGTTAACCGTTGTGCTGATTGCATTGGATTTAGGCATTAAACAGTTAGTCTTGAAAGAGATGAACCTGTATGAGCCACATCCAATCATGCCTTACCTCAACTTGATGTATGCACAAAATTTTGGTGCCGCATTTAGTTTTCTTGCTGATGAGGGAGGCTGGCAACGTTGGTTCTTTGCTGGCATCGCGGTGACGATATCTGTCATTTTAATGGTAATGATGTATCGCCAAAGCGCGCAAAAACGACTAAGCAATATCGCTTATGCGTTGATTATCAGTGGAGCAATTGGCAATCTGAGTGATCGTTTAATACATGGTTTTGTCATTGATTATATTGATTTTTATATAGGCAATTGGCATTACCCAACATTTAACCTTGCAGATGTTACGATTTGTATTGGTGCCGCTTTAGTGATCTTAGAAGGCTTCTTGCCTGACAAGGACAAAAAGAAAGCAAATTAACTGATATAATAACCCTCAGCCCGGTTCTGCCGGGCTGATTTTTATAATAGAAATAGGTTCGATTTATGTCTACTCAGGTACAACCACAAAGCGCGGTATTGTTGCATTTTACGTTGAAACTAGAAGATGGTTCGACAGCCGATTCTTCCCATAGTCAGGGTAAACCTGCGTTGTTTAGTTTAGGGGATGGTTCACTTTCACCTGAATTAGAAGCGCAATTAGTTGGGCTGAATGTGGGTGAAAAGAAAAGTTTTTCATTACCGGGTGATACGGTCTTTGGTAAACATAATCCTGATTTAATTCAATACTTTTCTCTGCGTGATTTTACGGAAACAGGGATACCTGAGATTGGCACAATCATGCTTTTTACTGCAATGAATGGCAGTGAGATGCCTGGAGTAGTAAAATCAATAGAAGGTGAATCTGTGACGATTGATTTTAATCATCCGTTAGCAGAGCAACAAATCACTTTTGATATTGAAGTACTTGAGATTGACCCGCAATTGGAGAGTCAAAATGCAAATATTAATGGCTAACCCTCGTGGCTTTTGTGCAGGGGTAGACCGTGCGATCAGCATTGTAGAAAGAGCACTTGAGCTTTATGGTGCACCTATTTATGTACGCCATGAGGTTGTTCACAACCGTTATGTGGTAGATGATCTGCGTCAGCGCGGTGCTATTTTTATTGAAGAGATCTCTGAAGTACCCGATGGCTCGATCCTGATTTTTTCTGCTCATGGCGTCTCTCAAGCTATTCGTCAAGAAGCGCGCTCACGTGATCTGACGATGTTATTTGATGCGACTTGTCCATTGGTGACCAAAGTGCATATGGAAGTGGCGCGTGCTAGCCGAAAAGGCAAAGAAGCTATTTTGATTGGTCACGCAGGCCATCCAGAAGTAGAAGGTACCATGGGGCAGTACAGTAACCCAGAAGGTGGAATGTACCTTGTTGAAAGCCCAGAAGATGTCTGGAAGCTGCAAGTAAAAGACGAAAATAATTTGTGCTTTATGACCCAAACAACGCTCTCGGTTGATGATACCTCTGACGTTATTGATGCATTAACTCAACGTTTCCCAAGCATTGTTGGCCCGCGTAAAGATGATATCTGCTATGCGACGACCAATCGTCAAGAAGCAGCGCGTGAACTTGCTGAGCGTGCAGATATTGTGTTGGTTGTGGGGTCTAAAAATTCGTCAAACTCGAATCGTTTGGCGGAATTGGCTTCCCGAATGAAAAAACCAGCTTATCTCATCGATGGTGCTGAAGACATTAAAACAGAGTGGCTAGTCGATAAAAAAATTATCGGTTTGACTGCGGGAGCCTCAGCGCCTGATATTTTAGTTCGCCAAGTGATCGATAAACTGAAAGAGTTTGGCGCTGATGAGGTTGTAGAGCTTCAAGGCCGCGAAGAAAATATTGTGTTTGAAGTACCTAAAGAGTTACGTGTTGAGGTTAAGCAAATTAGCTAATGGCAAGGCGCCTAGTTATTTATTATAGAATACCTCTGATCTGCCTAATAGAGGCAGGTTGGAGGCAACGCAGCGTTTTTGGAGTTTTCATTCGTGCCCAACAATACCGCCCATGCCGTTAATGTACTTTCTGTTTTTGATTTCGATGGCACATTAACATATCGTGACAGCTTTATCCCATTTTTAAAATTTGCGTTCGGGAAATATCGTTTTTCCCGCAAAATTATTAGATTGGTTTTGCCTACTTTGCAATGTGCTAGGCGCAAGCTCACGCGTGACGAATTAAAAGAAGTGCTGATTAAGACCTTTCTCACGGGGGTTGACGAGAAGTGGCTAAAAGAGAAAGCCGAACAATTTTGTAAGATTTATTGGACGAAATTGATGCGCCCTGAAGGGGTGTTAGGTGTTGCCGCTGAAGTTGAAAGTGGTGCTGAAGTGACGATTTGTTCCGCCTCACCATCTCTGGTCCTTAAGCCGTTTGCAAAAAGGTTAGGCATCAAGTTGATCAGTACTGAACTTGAAGTGGTGAATGGTAAATTAACGGGGAATTTGGTTGGCCAAAACTGCCGCCGTGAACAGAAAGTAAAACGTTTAGAGCAGGTATACGGTGACTTGGGTCAATATCACCTACGCGCTTGGGGTGATACTCGTGGGGATTTTGAATTATTGCAAGCTGCGCAAGACGCACACTGGCGCCATTTCCATAAAAAGCACTACCGATATAAACATAAACAGGTGGTTAGTAGAGACTGATTTTATTATCAGTCTCTTGGGAAAATAAAGTCATCAAGAGAGAGATGAGAGCTTGATGACTGCCAGTAATCTTTATAGATGAGGGCAGTGCTCATCTTAGTTAAGGTGAATTAGATATTGACACCGTGTTGAGCTGCCAATGCACTCAAGCCACCCGCGAAGCCTTGGCCTACCGCTTTGAATTTCCACTCGTTACCATGGCGATATAGCTCACCAAAAATCATTGCTGTTTCAGTTGACGCGTCTTCAGATAGGTCAAAACGTGCAATTTCAGCATTGGTATCGTTGTTGTAAACACGCATAAAGCTGTTGCTTACCATGCCAAAGTTTTGTTTACGTGTTTCTGCATCATAAATCGTGACAGAGAAAACCAGTTTTTTCACTTCAGCAGGAACTTTAGTCAGGTCGATTTTGACTTGTTCGTCATCACCGTCGCCTTCCCCAGTACGGTTATCGCCTTGGTGTTCAACAGAACCACATGGGCTTACTTTGTTGTTGAAGAAGATAAAATTTGCATCAGAGAGAACTTTACCGTCTTCTCCAACCATAAATACAGAAGCATCTAAATCAAAATCTGCGCCGTCAGTAACACGAGCATCCCATCCCAGACCGACCATAGCAACATTCATTGTCGGTGCTTCTTTAGTCAGGGATACATTACCACCTTTAACGAGGGAAACTGCCATATAAAGCTCCTTTGCTGTTGAAAATTGGTAGCGTTTTTTCGCTACCAATACTTATCACTGATTTTACTGATATCAAGATGCATTGATGCCGTATTGAGCGCATACAGAGGCTAGGCCACCTGCATAGCCTTGACCGACGGCACGGAATTTCCACTCATTGCTATGACGGTATAATTCACCGAATAGCATTGCCGTTTCCGTTGACGCGTCTTCAGTCAGGTCATAACGAGCGACTTCAATTTGGTTGTCATCATTGACTAAACGGATAAATGCACCAGAAACTTGGCCGAAACTTTGGCGACGAGCTTGTGCATCATGAATAGTGACAACGAAGATGATTTTATCGATGTCCGCTGGGATCAGGTCTAATTTGATTTTCAGCGCTTCATCGTCACCATCGCCTTCACCAGTACGGTTATCACCGGTATGAGTTACTGAGCCGTCGGCAGATGCTAGGTTGTTATAGAAAATAAAGTCTGCATCACCACGTACTTTTCCGTTAGCGGCTAATAAAAACGCAGAAGCATCTAAGTCAAAGTCCTGACCGTCTGTTGAACGAGCATCCCAGCCAAGTCCAACTAGGACGTTTTTCATCGTTGGTGCTGCTTTGCTTAACGAAACATTGCCGCCTTTAGATAGAGAAACGCTCATTGTTATAACTCCTTGAAAATTTATGCAAAAATATGTTGTGAAAGAATGTTAGCTATGCTTTTCATCCTCAGATTTATCTTTTTCTGGAAAAAGTACGCTTGCGATAATGCCTAATGCAAGTACCCCAAGTACCACAAACAAGCTTGTGCTAGCAGAGATACTAAAGCCATGATGCCAAATATGATCTGTTGCATTCAAGCCAAGTTTAACGGCAATAAAGAACAGAAGAACGATGACGGCTTTTTCTAAGTAGACAAGATATTGCTTCAATGCTTCCAGAACGAAATAAAGCGTACGCAAACCTAATATTGCAAACATCATTGCGCTGTAAACAATCAGTGGCTCACGGCTTACCGCGATAATAGCGGGTACAGAGTCAAAAGCAAACATCACATCAGATAACTCAACGACAGCCACACATAACATAAGTGGGGTTGCGTAAAGTGCTGCTTTTTTACCGCGGCCGATTGTCACATCTTTGTTTTCAGGTTTGGCTAGCTCTGCATCAACTTCTTTTTGTGTTAATAAGAATGCGTGCCCCGTTATTTTAGGCCAAATTGGGAAGAAACGTTTGACTAAACGATAGGCTAAGTGCTGAGAATAATCCTCAATTTCATCACTGTCATCGCCGCTACGTAACATCATTACCGCTGTCCAAGCAACCACAAGGGCAAAGATGATTTCAACGTATGGTCCTAAGCTGAGAAGTCCTGTACCGATGGCGACGAAGATCCCACGGAAAATAATGGCACCGATAATCCCCCAGTATAGAACCCGGTGGCGAAAGCGATCCGGTACGGCAAACCAAGAGAAAATCGCCATCATGACAAACAAGTTGTCGACCGAGAGGACTTTTTCCAACGCATAACCTGTTACGAATAGGCTGGCAACTTCCGAGCCATGATGGATATATAGGAATCCAGCAAATGCCATAGCAATGGCAACCCAGAATATGGACCAGAAAATTGCATTTTTTAATGTGATCGGTTTATCAGCACGGTGCATAAATAAATCGATAAAAATAGCTCCGATTGCTAATACCACAAACACAATTACGGTTTCAGTCGGAAAGCCAATATGAGTGGATACCATAATAATTCCTAAACGGGGTCCTTAATTAAAATTACAGACCAAAGTCTGCTGGTGAAAAGCCTAATGCAGTTGCAATATCACGTACCGCGGCTTTCTCATCATTGTCAAAATCACCATCACTTTTGGCGACCGCAATACCAACGCGGATAGCTAACTGAGCGGCTTCAGGTTGATCTTTTAGTGCAAGGATGTATTTCATTGTTTCACCCTTGCCAATTTCTGAGTCGAAATCAAAGCTTGTAATGAGCTTATTAAAAAACTCAATCACTTCAGTGGTATCAAAAACTTTTAACTCATCAGAGGCTTTTAAGAAGCCAAGCATTTTCTGCTTCTCTTCAGAGCTAACGCCATCGCTGGCAATAGCAATACGAGCACAAACAGCCACGGTGCCTTGCATAAATTTTTTGTTTTTAAAACGACCGACTTGTTTGGTTAACTCTGCTCGGCCTGTATTCAATGCATCTTTAACTTTATTGAAAAAACTCATGGTATATCCCCTAATTTCCTTTTGATTATTTAGAACCGGCAGTCCAGCGAAACCCCCAGCCAAAGGCGTTATCCATATCTTTATGACCTTTAAAGAACTGGTTGATACGCTCAACTTTGATAGCGCCTTGCTCGTTCACGAGTCGCGCGATAGCGCACATGCCGCGACCATTATTTCCTTCGGTTAAACGTGTTTCAATTGGTGGTTGATCTGGTACATGAATAGTGACCACACCGTCCGTTTTATCCCAGCTTGGTACACCTTCGTAAATAAAGGCGTAAATCAGTATTTGCTTGATATTTTTCCACTCACGACCATTGATATATATCCATTCGCCACCTGAAACATCACCAGTGCGGTCATCCCCTTGTAACTCGACGAACGGTGGAGAATTAAAGAAGCCGAAAGTGTTTCCAAGCGCTTGGATAACCCCTTTTTCACGGTTCTGTAGCTCAACAAATGCACCTAAATCAAGGTCAATTCCTTTATTTCCACCACCAAATAAGCCACCTAAGAAGCCTGTTGACCCAGTATTACTACCACGGTGCCAATCAAGGTTGATCCTTATCTTCCCAAAATCGTCTTTTTTAACGAGGCTAATTGAAGGTTTTTCTTTAGTTAGAGACACTTTGCTCAGATTCACGGAAGCCGGAGCAGGGGGCGGTGTTGGTGTTGAGGCTGGTGCTGGAGTGGGTGTCGGCGCGGGTGTCGGTGTATCTTCAACATCAACACCAAAATGCTCAGCGAGAGGTTTTAGTCCACCATTAAACCCTTGAGCAATAAAGCGGAACTTCCAACTGTCATTACGGCGATAGAGTTCACCGAGAATTAATGCCGCTTCTTGGCGTCCATTAGTTTCCACCGTGCCGTTTAACAAAACTTCATTATTAGCATCAACTTGAATAGCAAGACGCTGCAAGCCAGCAATGGTTTGGTTGCCGTCACAAGTTGCTGTAAATGCAACTTTTTGCACACTAGGGTGTAAACGATTTAAATCGACGGTAAAGAGGCTATTGTTGCCTTCAGGACGAAAGCTAATGGTTTGATCATCATTCGTTGTTTGACCATAAAAAACCATATCCGCATCGTTTTTAACTTTACCTGTATCGTATAAACGGAAAGCCGAGGCATCAACAGCCATGCCAGATTGAATACGGATCGTCAGGGTTTGAGAAGGAACGGTAGCATTAGCACCTGGAGTCATATTCATGGGCGTACCACCACATTAACGATGTCAGATTGCATATCTTGAATAGTGCGACCTGTAGAAGGCGAACCGTGAGCGGTGAAATCCCACTGACCGTTATTACGACGCAAAGAAGCAATAATGATCCCTGTATGCGAGCCTTGTTCCGTTAATTTATAGTTTGCCAGCTCCTTTTTAGTAGCGTGATCAACAACGCGGCAAAATGCGTTTTCGACTTCATTGAAGGTTTGACCACGGAAGCTATTGACTGTGAATGCGAGGTATTCGGTATTGGCTGGCAGTTTATTGAGTTCTACAAAAATGGTTTCATCATCGCCATCACCTTCACCGGTAAGGTTATCGCCTGAATGAATGACAGAGTTGCAGCTTGATTTTAATTTGCGGAAAGAGACTACATCAATTTGCTTTCCTTGTGCATCAAGTAAAATGCAGCTAGCGTCCAAATCGATTGAATTACCGCCACCAAAAAGCCCACTTAAAAATCCTTTTTTCTTAACCTGAACCGGATCCCAGCCCAAACCAAACATCAGATGATTCAACGCAGGTGCTTGCTTGCTCAGGGAGATGGTTTGATTTTTGCTCAATGAAACCATAATAAAATTCCTTCAAAGTTACGATGAAATAGTGGTTTTTACATAACTAAAATCCAAAATATAAAGTTAATCATATCATGATGAAGTAGTTGGGCAACGCTATTTTTTTCAATATTATTTCTTTTTATTTTAACGTGTTGAATATAAATGATTAATTCATTTTTAGTATATTGATTAATGAGATTTTTCCGAACTAAATGTAAATATATGTAGTTCTAAACTATTAACGGTAATAAATCACAATATGATTGACATGTTGCGGTTTAAATCGCATTATTGCCGATCTTATTATTGGGTGCTTCGGATGGATGTAGGGATTGATGAACAGTAAAATATGGTTTATGGAAGGCTTGTCTTCGCAGCGAGACCTTATTCAAGGTGCTCGTGAGTTTGCTCAACAACAACTGAAAAACATAACGATATTTGCTTCTCATCGTCATGCCCGAAATGAAATTTTATCTCAGGCCGACTATGCACGATTAGAGCCAGAAGATAGTACTGAGCGATTGGCATTTATCACTCGGCTGGTTGAAAAAGAGAAAATATCGGCAATCCAAGCTGGCCGAAATAGTGAATGGTTTGAATCTCACCGCCAGCAAATTGAGTCTCTTGGCGTTAAATTAACAACGGGGGCGATGAGCGTTAGTGCACTTCAGTTAGCCGATGATAAATATGCTTTTGCACAATCAATGGAAAAGCACGGTTTGCCCGTTGTCCCCTCTATTCAGATTGACTCAATTGATGAATTAAAAGCATTTATCGTGAATAACCCTTTTAAAAATGTGCCATTATGTGTGAAACCTATTAAAGGGATTTATGGTATGGGATTTTGGCGTTTTGATGATTCCGTTTCTGCTATGGCGGCATTTACTCACCCTGAGAGTCGTCGAGTTAACCCTCGTCTCTATTTGCAAGCGATGGAACAAGCAGACGGCTTTGAACCTTTAGTCTTAATGCCTTATTTGCCGGGGCCTGAATATTCGGTAGATATGGTTGTCGAACAAGGTCGTGTTATTGCTGCGGTTGCTCGCCGTAAAGAAGGCTCTTTGCAGCACTTAGAAAACTCAGGGGAAGCTTATGAGTTAGGCTGTGCTTGCGCGCAAGTGATGCAAGCCGATGGGATTGTTAATGTGCAAACACGCAATGATGCTCAGGGGAACGCCGTTTTGCTTGAAATCAATATGCGTCCTTCTGGTGGAATAGGTTACACACAACATAGTGGTATCAACCTACCTGGTATTTTTGCTTTGCGGCAGCTTGGTCTAATTAGCCAAGAGGAAGTCGTTGCTGAAAAAGCAAAATTCACACCTTCGATTATACGGCCTATCACAAATTCAATCAGTTATAGTTCAATAACAACCAATTTAATCAGTACGGATAAAAACTAATAATGAAGAGTACGACTGAGCCTGTAGTTTACCGCCGCAATCTGACGACTGGCACTTTGAGTGTTATTCCCACTTGTTCTTTGGACACGCTAGATGAACTCTTTGAAATCGCAGAGAGACGTAACCCGAAACGTGCCTTTCTATTTGTGAGTAAAGTGTTGGGCAGGCATATTCCTGTCCAGCCAAAATTGATGCGTAAAACATATCAGCAATTATGCCAACAATTTCCGTCAACACTTGAAGGGCCTGTTTTATTTATAGGCATGGCAGAAACCGCCGTGGGGTTAGGGGCTGGCGTGTTTGATGAGGCGAGAAAACATTATAAAGATTCTGTCTATTTGACGTCGACTCGTCATCCTGTTGAAGGGGGGGAGTTATTGTGTGAGTTCAAAGAAAATCACAGCCATGCGACGGATCATCTGCTTTATTTACCCCATGACCCTGAATTAAGACGCCGTGTATTGCATGCGCAAACCGTTGTCCTTGTTGATGATGAGGCAACCACGGGAAATACCTTTATTAATTTACTTTGTGCTTTACGTGACGCTGGCGGTTTGACTGAGATTAAACAGGTGATAGCCGTCACCTTAACCGATTGGAGTGGTGACGCTTTACAAGAGCGTAGCCCCTTACCGATACGTACTCTATCGTTAGTGCAGGGGCAATGGCAGTGGCAGCAAAATAAAGATGCGCCTGTCCCCATCATGCCAAATGTGAATATTACAGGAACAGGTCATTTCCCAATTACAGGTAAGCAAAGTTGGGGAAGGTTGGGGATAGCAGCACCGGCTGGAGATTTGGGTCGCCATATCCAAGCCTCTTCCGACGAAAAAATATTGGTGCTTGGCTCAGGGGAATTTGTTTGGGAACCCTTTTTGTTAGCAGAGAGGTTAGAGCAACAAGGTGCGGAGGTAAAATATAGCTCCACAACGCGTTCACCAATTTCTGTTAATTATGCAATTCAATCTGCTATTGCCTTTAAGGATAATTACGGCTTGGGGATCCCTAATTTTGTTTATAACGTTGCCCATCAACATTTCTCACGCATCATACTGTGCATCGAAACACCCAAAGAGAGTGTGGACCCCGTACTACTTGAAGCACTGAATAAAGTGGCCCCAATAGTTGAGGTATTAAGTTATGAGTAGGCCGGTGATTTTTACCGATTTAGATGACACTTTGTTTCAGACCCGGCGGAAAATGGTTGATGAGCTAGACTTAATGCCTTTTCAGGTTGGCGCCTTAGACAGAGACCTAGAGCCACGTAGCTTTATGACCCAAGAGCAAGCCATGCTAGTGAATTGGATGATTGAAAATGCTGATCTGATCCCTGTTACCGCGCGTGGAACGGAAGAGATCCGCCGTGTCACCATCCCCTTTCGTTCTTGGGCCATTACGACACACGGGGCGGTGATCTTAAATCCACAGGGTGAAGAAGATAGGCAGTGGCGAACACAAATATTAGCGAGCCTGCAAAATTACACTGAACAACTGATCCAGATGCAGCAAAAGATCACCGCGTTAATGGCCGAACGCAATATCGATGCTTGGGCACGAATTAATTATGAATATGATAATACGCCCATTTATTTGGTTATGAAGCACCGCGATAGCACTAAATTAGATGAGCTGTATGCCATTGGCGATGAAATTGAGCAGCTATTTTCAACCAAAGGTTTCTATATTCATCGTAACAGTAACAATATTGCTTGGTTGCCTGAGTCGATAGAAAAAGGGCATGCGGTGACTTATTTACTTAATAAATTGAGAAGTGAACGAGGCGTTTTTCCTGTGATTGGTTTAGGTGATAGCTTAAGCGATCATCGTTTTATGAAGCTGTGTAGTTGGTTTGGAATGCCAAAACAGAGTCAGTTTGCTGCTCAAATTAATACAAAGATTTTTGAGGGATTAGACGATGCGTGATTTTGAACCTTTTTCTGGTAGCTATTTGCCTGATGATGTCCATTTTTTGTTGCAGCCCGTCACCATCGAAATGACACCTGTTGAGCTAAAAGAGCAACTTATACAGTCAGGGGCAAAGCACTATTCAGATATGCTAAGCCAAGAGCCTGAACCGACTCCGTGGCACCTTGATTTATTTGCGAAAGCCCTTGATTCAGGCGCGGCACGTTTAGCTAGCGAGGTTGTGATGCTAGCCAAAGCGCTAATTCAGCAGTTCGATAAGACCCCAATTGTGCTGACGAGCCTTGTGAGGGCAGGTGTGCCGTTAGGTGTTATGTTGCAACAAACACTACGTGCGATGGGGAAAGAGTCTTATCACTATGGTATCAGTATTATTCGCGATAGAGGAATCGATACCACGGCATTAGAGTGGATTGAGCGGCGTCATGGCACCGAAGGTATTGTGTTTGTTGATGGCTGGACGGGAAAAGGGGCCATAACCGGTGAATTAGTGCGCTCATTAACGGGGCGTGAGGGCTATCCTGCGCAGCCTAGACTCGTCGTACTAGCAGATCCTTGTGGGTGTGCATGGTTGTCTGCGAGCCATGATGATTGGTTGATCCCATTTGGTATCATGGGAGCACCTGTTTCAGGGTTAATTTCACGCTCAATATGGACTGAATCAGGCTTTCATGGCTGTGTTAAATGTGATCATTTAAGCCAATTTGAGTGCAGCCGCCTGCTTGTCGATACCGTTGCCAAACAACGAGATGCTTTAGAGATGGCTTCAATTGCCACACCGTCTCCAAACTCCCCATTATGCGCATCGCTCAAACAGCGTAGCGAGCAGGTAATCAACACGTTGGCAGAGCAATACAGTATTACCAATATTAACCGTATCAAACCAGGGATTGCAGAGGCAACTCGTGCGGTATTACGTCGTGTTCCCGATCATGTTTTAGTGCGCAAAATGAGTGATCCTGATGTCGCTTTGTTGGTTTATTTAGCACAACAGAAAAATATTACTATCACTGAGGTTGGCAATGACATCGGCCAATATCGTGCAGTAACGATTATTAAGAAGGTAAAGTAATGGAGCAGAGACTCTCACCTTGGAAACTAGGTGCTACGCTTTATATGCCAGCAACACGTACTGATATTGCTGATGTTATTTTGAATCACAAAATAGCAGGACTACGTTCATTAATCATCTGTTTAGAAGATTCGGTGAGTGAATCGGATATTCCTCTGGCGCTTAATAACCTGCAAGCTTTACTACTTGAATTATCTGAAGTTAAAAAACAAACGGGTAATCAGGCGTGGCCGTTAGTGTTTATTCGCCCAAGAGAGACGGAAATGGGTGAATGGATAGTGCAACATCTTGATCTCAGTGCAATTGACGGTTTTGTACTGCCAAAATTTACCCAAGAATCACTCCCGGTCTGGTGGAATATCATCGAAAATACACATTTGTGCATGATGCCGACACTGGAAACAGAAGAAGTCTTTGATGTAATACAAATGACTGAACTTGCAAATCATTTACTAGTACACCCTTGTCATGAGCGAATTATTGCGCTACGAATTGGTGGAAATGATTTAATGAATGTGATTTCATTGCGACGTAATCGCCATTTTACGTTATATGATGGACCGATGGGGTATGTGATCAAAATGCTCGTTGCGGTTTTTGGCTCCCGTAATTTCTTTTTAACGGCTCCAGTTTGCGAGCATATCGACGACCATCAAATCATGGAAAAAGAGTTGATGCTTGATATTGCTAATGGCTTAGTGGGGAAAACGGCGATCCATCCTAAGCAGATCAGTAAAATAGAACAAGCACTGATGGTCTCTCAGTCAGAACATTCGGACGCTTTACGTATTTTGAACTCAACCCAAGCGGTGTTTAAATCTCAGGGCGCTATGTGCGAGCCTGCGACTCATCGGCGTTGGGCAATCGGTATTTTAGCTCGTTCAAAAATCTACGGTATCGCACAAGAGCAAGGCAAAATAGGTTCACCGCGTTTAAATGCAACACAATGATGAAGTTGATGATTGACGTTTTAAATAATTCGATAGTATAGGAAGTATGGCTTGTGTTATCGACATTATTTTAAGTAAAATCGTTAGTTGGGTTGAAAATGGTTATCATACATGGATTTTCGCATGTTATCGCCAATAGGTGAGTTTTCTTTTGATATAATATATGTTATTAATATTTAAAGATATTATCATATATAAGTATCAAATCTATTTTGTATCCTTAATTTTCGATTTTATTCAAGTAAGTGACAACAATCATGCAACTCAGTACTCGCCAAATCAGAGTTTATACATTAGCCGCGCTTTTAAGTCCGGGGAAGCCAGTTGCTACGACAAAAATAATCTCTTCGCTAGAATGCTCAGAGCCAACGTTGACACGCGTATTGAAAGAGCTGCGTGAAGCTTATGGCGCAGAGATAAAATACAGTAAATCGAATCGTGCTTATCAAATGACCGAAAGAGGGCAATTGGATAATAAAACGATCCGTCGCATGCGCGAAGCATTAGTGGCTAATGAAGAAAGAATGCATCAAGAAATTACTAGTCGGGTAAGATTAGATAAAGACAAAAAGAAGTCAGTTTCATTGTCATTAAAAATGCTTACGTTAAGAAAGATTGACCGACTATCACGTTTAAATAAATCAACTCGTAGTGATGCCGTTGAATTACTGGTTGATAATTTTATTGAGCAGCTTATTCAAAAAATCTCCGCAGAAAATAAAAAAAGCTAACTTATTAAGTGTATCTATTCGTTATGCTTTAAGTTATCGCATTGTTAATGATGCTTTTCCCTAATGTGGGCGAGAAATATAGTCGAGGCGTATCATTAGCATTCATTGAGATTTACTGAATTATGATTAATCCGAATAATAGCCGACTAATTTTAGTCGGCTATTTTTTTACTTAATTTTCAATTATTAACGGGATTGTTCTGATTGCCTTGCTACGAGTACTAAGTGCAATATTGATTGAATTCATGTTGAGATGCATTAAGATATTGTATAAATAAAAAACATAATTTTGAATAGGACTCATTCATGCGCCGATTGCCCGTTTATCTTTTACTTGATACCTCTGGTTCTATGCACGGAGAGCCGATTGAAGCGGTGAAAAATGGTGTGCAAACGCTGTTATCGACACTAAGACAAGATCCTTATGCACTCGAAACTGCCCATGTATCCATTATTACCTTCAACTCAACGGCACAACAAATTGTTCCATTAACCGACCTTATCAATTTTTCCTTACCTGATTTACAAGCGAGTGGCACGACAGCATTGGGAGACGCTCTCTCCGTTGTGGCTCACTGTATCGAAAATGAAGTGCAAAGAACAACCGTAGAGTCAAAAGGTGATTGGCGTCCGTTGGTATTTATTATGACGGATGGGGCACCAACTGATGATTGGAAGGCCGGATTAAACAAATTTAAAGCAGCAAGAACGGGGCTCGTCATTGCTTGTGCAGCGGGGCAATCAGCACAAACAAAAGTGTTAAAAGAGATCACCGAGGTTGTTCTTCAGTTAGATACCGCGGATTCAACGACGATTAAGTCTTTCTTTAAGTGGGTATCTGCAAGTATCTCCGTAGGTAGTCAGAAAGTGGATTTGAGTAAAAAAGATATTGCTGATCTCAATGACTTACCACCACCGCCACCAGAAGTTAATGTGGTACTTTAAAAAGGATTAATTTATGTCAGTTAGCTTAAAGAAAGGCCAAGGCGTCAGTTTAAAGAAAAGTGAATATGATCTTTCCTCTGTCACCATTGGGCTGGGTTGGGATATTAAAGAAGAAAAAAAAGGTTTTCTAGGAAGTCTTTTCGGTAAACAAGAAGAGTACGACTTAGATGTCATTGCTTTTTTATGTGACGCTAATGGTAAGGTTGCAGATTTAGGCAGAATGGAAGGCGGTCAAGCATCTCTTGTTGATGGCGACATTATTTTCTTTAATAGCCTAAGACATAAATCAGGGCAAATTTGGTTGACGGGTGACAACCGTACAGGCGCTGGTGATGGTGACGATGAACAGATTATCGTAAAACTGAACACCCTTGATGACAAATATGCCAAAATTGTCTTCATTGTGCAGATTTATAACGGTAAGCAGTTACAACAACATTTTGGCAAAGTACAAAATGCGTTTATTCGTGCAGTCGATGCGAAAAATGTTGAAATGGCGCGTTTCGATTTATCTGGTGGTGCAGAATTTAATCACCAGCGCTCTATGCTTTTTGCTGAGTTGGTCAGAGAAGACTCTGGCTGGAAATTGAATGCGATAGGTCAACCTTCAGACTCAGATTCATTCGTCTCTTATTTGAAGGATTATTGCTAAATGAGAAGGTTACCCGTTTATCTTTTGATTGATACATCTGGCTCAATGCGAGGTGAATCAATACATGCCGTAAACGTTGGGATCCAAGCTATGCTTAATGCACTAAGGCAAGATCCTTACGCATTAGAGAGTGTTCATATCGCGATCATCACCTATGATAACGAAGCACGTGAATTTATTCCTCTTACCGCATTAGAAAACTTTCAATTTACCGATATTGTCGTGCCTAGCTCTGGAGGGACCTTCACTGGCGCTGCATTGGAATGCTTAATTCAATGTGTTGATAGGGATATTAGACGTACTGACGATACGCAAAAAGGGGATTGGCGACCTTTAGTTTTTTTAATGACAGATGGTACTCCGTCAGACAGCTATGCTTATACCGAAGCCATTAAAGAAATCAAAAAGCGTTCTTTTGGTTCCATTATTGCTTGTGCCGTGGGGCCAAAAGCAAAACATGACCACCTGAAACAGCTAACCTCTCAAGTCGTTGCACTTGAAACACTCGACTCGAATGCCTTTTCCGGTTTCTTTAAATGGGTTTCAGCGAGTGTCTCTTCAGGGAGTTCCAGCGCAGGTATTAATAGTAATCAGGATACCTTGCCTCCTCCACCTCCTGAAATACAACTTGTATTATAGGAATAAAGCAAAGTTTCATTATGAAACTTTGCTTTTATTGGGCTATCCACTGTTTGATGAACAACAGGACAGCTTGAAAGGAATTTACTTGTAATAAGGTTTAGTGATGAGAAGACTGCCTATTTTCTTCGTGCTTGACTGTTCTGAATCCATGGTGGGAGAAAACCTAAAAAAAATGAATGATGGTCTACAGATGATCGTCAACGATCTCAGAAAAGACCCTCATGCATTAGAAACAGCTTGGATTTCCATTATCGCTTTTGCGGGTATTGCTAAAACAATTGTGCCGTTAACGGAAGTTGTTTCCTTCTATCCACCTCAATTGCCCATAGGGGGTGGAACCAGTCTTGGTAGCGCCCTGAAAGAATTATCCTATCAAATAGATACTCAAGTCCAAAAAACCACTTATGAAAGAAAAGGGGATTGGAAGCCTGTGGTCTATTTACTGACAGATGGGCGACCTACCGATAATGTGGCACCGGAAATTCAGCGTTGGAAAGAAAAATATGCCTCTAAAGTCAATTTAATTGCGATTGGCTTAGGCGCCTCTGCCGACTTAAACGTATTATCGCAATTAACGGAGAACGTTTTATTGTTTACGGAAGCTCAGGAAGGGGATTTTACTAAATTTATCAAATGGATTACGGCATCCGTTGTTTCCCAAAGTCGCAGTGTGGGCGATGAAGCACCACCACTATTGCATAAGACAGAGCAAGTGGTGCGGTTAGCTAAAGATGAAATTGCGGCAAGTTATGATGATACTTGCGTCACTTTTGTCGGGCGTTGTAACCGTTCTAAACGGCCTTATTTGATGAAATATGAACGTCCACCAACACATCTACCTAACCTGAACTTCAAATTGAACCTCAGTCACTTTAACCTTACAGGGTGTTACACCATTGATGAAAGTTATTTTGCGTGGAGCGATGATAGCGCGAATATGTCACAAGTGAACACTAGCGAGCTAAATGGTACGCCAGGTTGCCCATATTGTGGTAATGCGACCGCTTTCGCCGTCTGTGCCTGTGGCAAATTACTCTGTGTCAATGGCCCTGAATCTGTCATCTGTCCTTGGTGTGAAAGGGGGATCTCTTTTAACAATAGTGATGACCAGTCTGATTTTGATGTGACTAGAGGAAAAGGGTAATGGATCAAAATGCACTATTGATTAAATTGCTGCTAGAGCACGCAATTAGAAATCGTAATATGCCTATTTCTGAAAGCGCTTTGGTGGCAATTTATGAAGATAAACAGATAGCTGAAGCCATTTTTAACATTCTTGAGCAAATCCAAGAAAAATGTGCAGATATTAAAGAGCAGGCACAGTTCGCTGATAGGTTGAATGAGTGCCAATTCAGTGATTCACAACTGACTCTATTATTGCCTTATTTGCAAAGCCAGTCACAGCAGGTCACCGAGCCTGTATCTTTGGAAAAAGAGCCCGTGCTTAAACCGGGGCAGATCCCCGCAGCAGGCAATGCGAATATCACGAAAGAACCCGTTTCTCTGCCTCCTACTGCGAGCATTGTGATCGCAAATGGGCGAGTTGGGCTTGCCTTTAATTCTCAAGTTCAAGTGTTATTGAGTAATGGTGAAACGGCAACCGTTGAGCGTGTCGATTTTTCAGATGAGATTGGCGTTACCTTTGATGCTGAAACATCAATGTTATCAGGCGTACCAACACAAAGTGGCAACATTAAGATGTCGGTAGTTTGGTCAAGTGAAGGCCGAGAGCCTTGTACCACAGAGGGGATTTTTATTATCAATCCTGATCCTCGTAGTCTATGGCAAATTAATGAGCCACCAGCAGATAGCCCTTACCCTAAAAAGCATATTGACCATCAAATTATTTCAGAAGGCCCATTGCGTATTGCAGCAGCAAGCCGCCGTGGTCGCTCTCATGAACACGCTGGATCATTTCGTGATGATGATTTTTATATTCACCATGATGATAAAAGTGGTTGGAGCTTAATGATTGTTGCTGATGGCGCAGGCAGTGCAAAAAACTCACGTGAAGGCTCACGTATTGCGGTCAATACGTTCGGTGAGTACCTTAACGGGCGGTTATCGAGTGCTAGCGATGAAGAAAGAGCACAATTTATGGGAGCGCTGACGTCATGGGATGCGGAATCAACCAAATATATCGGTGCCTACTTTGCTAAGTTGTTCCATAACGCAGCACAATTGACGATCAATAATATTAAAAATGAAGCTATTCACGTTGATCAACCGATTAAATCATTCTCAACGACATTACTGGCAACGGCCTCAATGCGTGTTGGCGATGAGTTATTCGCGGCTTCGTTTTGGATGGGGGATGGGGCAATTGCGGTTTATGGTCCAGCAGGTAAAGTACGTCTTCTTGGTGTACCCGACAGTGGGGAGTATGCAGGGCAAACCCGTTTCCTCGATGAGAGTGAAATCAATGATAACGACTTTAATCGGCGGATCGGGATTGGTAAATGGCCTGAAATCACTCACCTGATCCTGATGACTGATGGGGTTTCTGATCCTATTTTTGAAACCGATAACGGCCTGAAAGATCCACAGCGATGGGATGATCTTCTTGAGCAAATAACGCCTTGTTTAGAAAGCCCTGTAGAGGCTGATAAAAAGCTTGCCGAATGGTTAAATTTTTTCTCAGCAGGTAATCATGATGACCGCACCATCATTGTTGCTTGGTAACCGTTCTGAAATATAAATTTGGTGGTTTTTATGGCAAATATTATTACCTGTACAACTCAGGATGGGAAAACCGTTCAATACGTTGACGAAATTATTGGTTCAGGCTCAATGAAGGATGTCTATTTTTCGCCAGACAGATCTTATGTCGTCGCATTTTATAAAACGCCCCAAAATGCGCAATCGCTTGAACGTATTGATATGATCACAGGGCAATACAGAAAAAATATTTTTGAGCAAATTGGTGGTGAATACTGGAAAGGTTTGTTTTGTTGGCCAACCGATATTGTGAAGCATGAAGGTAAGGTTGGTATTGTTGTTCCAACTTATCAATCCCATTTTTTCTTTAAATATGGCTCTAAGAATAATGACTTCCTAGCGATTAAAGGCCGTGAAAAAGAAGGAAAGTGGTTTGCCAGCGCAAATAATCAAAATAAATTCTTAGATCCGCGTGAACGCGGCAATATGCTGAATTACTTGAAAGTGTGTCTTTTGTTGGCAAGAGCCGTTCGCCGAATGCACGCTGCGGGTCTGTGTCACAGTGATCTAAGCTATAAAAACGTGCTAATCGACCCTGAACAGGGGCATGCGTGCGTGATTGATATTGATGGGTTAGTGGTTCCTGGAAAATATCCCCCCGATGTGGTCGGTACGCCAGATTTTATTGCACCGGAAGTGGTCAAAACGGCTCATTTAGCCAAATCCGACCCAAATCGTATTTTACCGAGTATTACTACAGATAGGCATGCGTTATCAGTTCTGATCTATATGTATTTATTTTATCGACATCCACTGCGTGGCGGTAAAATTCATGATATGGATGATGAGATGAATGATGAAAGCTTATTAATGGGGGAAAAAGCGCTTTTTATTGAACACCCTACCGATAGAAGTAATGCCGTTAAATTGAATCAGGTTAAACCTTCATCTTTGCCTTGGGCTGATCCTGAAAAAATCCCTTATACCGTGATGGGGCCTTATTTAACGCCGTTATTTGAAAAAGCGTTTATTGCTGGTCTGCACGAACCCTCTCTCAGGCCTACTGCGGATGAGTGGGAAACGGCACTAGTAAAAACTGTCGATCTCATTCAACCGTGTCAAAACCATGATTGTGAGCAGCAATGGTATGTTTTTTCTGGGAAAATGCACCCTGTTTGCCCTTATTGTGGCACTGCATACTCAGGTAAATTACCGATCTTAAACCTATACTCTTCACGTAAAGCGGGAAATTATCGACCAGATGACCACCGGTTGATGGTATGGAGTGGGCAATCACTTTATGCTTGGCATGTTAATCGACTTATTGCGCCTAATGAGCGAACAACGGATGAGCAAAAGAAACGTGTTGGTTATTTTATTTTCCACAATAACCAATGGTGGCTAGTGAATGAACGTATTGATGGCTTGATGGTATTACCAGAAAAAAGACAGATACCTATTGGCGATAAGATTGCATTGACTGATGGCTTGCAGTTTGTGTTATCGACAGAAGAAGGCGGCCGACTAGTCGTCGTTCAATTAATTTCTAATGATTAGCTGACTTATCTCACACGCTAGCCACAGAGGACCCCCTTCTGTGGCTATTCCTATTTTTCCCACAACTTTTTCTGATAATTTCTAGCCATTATACGCTTTTGTTAATAATTCAAGATTAGAGCTAGCAGAGTCTCAAGAGGCTCGCTAAGCTATATCACAATGATTTTTCACATGACGATGTTGTGGTGGCGAGTGAAGTGGTATTAGGCCTCACATTCACCGCAAAACGGACAAAAAGGATAGCAAATGGCAAATTCAATGGTACGTGTTGCAATTGTTGGTGCAGGAGGGCGCATGGGGCGTCAGCTTATTCAGGCAACACAAAATCAAGAGGGTATCCGGTTAGGGGCAGCAATTGAGCGCGTCGGTTCATCATTAGTTGGAACGGACGCGGGTGAGCTTGCGGGAGTCGGCAAACTGGGTATTGCTGTCGTTGATACATTGGATAAAGTTGTTGATGATTTTGATGTCGTGATTGATTTCACGCGTCCCGAAGGTACGTTGAATTATTTAGCTTTTTGCCGCGCTAACCATAAGGCGATGGTAATTGGTACAACCGGTTTTGACGATCAAGGCAAACATGCCATCGCCGAAGCCGCTAAATCGATCCCTATTGTGTTTGCAGCAAATTTCAGTGTTGGCGTTAACTTAGTGCTGAAATTGCTGGAAAAAGCGGCGAAAGTGATGGGAGATTACACGGATATTGAGATCATCGAGGCTCACCATCGCCATAAAGTCGATGCCCCTTCAGGTACGGCACTGGCTATGGGTGAGTCGATTGCTCATGCACTAGGTAAAGATCTTAAAGAGTGTGCAGTATATGCGCGTGAAGGCCATACCGGAGAGCGCGAAGCTGGCACAATTGGTTTTGCGACTGTACGAGCGGGTGACATTGTTGGTGAGCACACTGCAATGTTTGCCGATATTGGTGAGCGTGTAGAGATAACTCACAAGGCTTCCAGTCGAATGACCTTTGCTAATGGGGCAATTAAAGCATCTGCATGGGTAGTTGCTCAAAATGCAGGCTTATATAATATGAAAGATGTTCTCGATTTAGAGAATTTATAGATTTATTTTTTAATATTGTTGATGCAAATCATGATGTTATTTACGTATTTGTTGTGATTTGCATCTATTGTTATGTATTTTATAAATTACCTTTATTTCTTACTGTTTGGTTGTTTTTTCTAAGTCTTTTTGCTTAAAAAATAGACTTTCTTCGATACTCTTCCTGCTTTACCATAAGATATTCACTTAATTCAGTTTGCAACCGTTTACTTAGGTACTATTGGTGTTAGTTTTGCTAGCCATCGCACTAAAAATCGGGCTGATTACTAAAAAAGTAACAAAAAAATGAAAAAAATGCGTTTTTTCCTAGACAAGACCTCATCTCATCATTAGAATGCGCGCAATTTGCCAAAAATTTGCTTAAAAACGCATTTTGGCATTGATTTAGATCCTCAAATCTGAATTAATATGCACTAATTGTGATTTATTATTCCCTGGAGGGTGTTTTGATTAAGTCAGCTATACTGGTTCTCGAAGACGGAACCGAATTCCACGGGCGCGCCATTGGTGCTGAAGGGGCCGCTGTTGGAGAAGTCGTTTTCAATACGTCAATGACCGGATATCAAGAAATAATTACCGACCCTTCCTATTCCCGCCAAATTGTTACTCTCACCTATCCCCATATTGGTAATGTCGGCACTAATGCTGATGACGAAGAATCCCCAAATGTTCATGCTCAAGGTTTGATTATTCGTGACCTACCACTGGTTTATAGTAACTTTCGCGGTCAGGAAGGCCTATCAGAATACCTGAAACGTCATAATGTCGTTGCTATCGCCGATATTGATACACGTAAATTAACGCGTTTATTAAGAGAAAAAGGGGCTCAGAACGGCTGTATCATTGCCGGTGATGCACCAGATGCGGCGTTGGCGCTGGAAAAAGCTCGCGCATTCTCTGGCCTAAACGGCTTAGATTTGGCGAAAGAAGTGTGCACGAAAGAAGCATACAGTTGGACTCAAGGCTCTTGGACTTTGGCTGATGGTCAACTGAGTGCGAAAAGTGAAGATGAGCTACCGTTACATGTAGTCGCTTATGACTTTGGGGCTAAGCGTAATATTTTACGTATGCTAGTGGATCGTGGGTGCCGTTTGACTGTCGTTCCTGCAACAACACCAGCAGAAACCGTATTGGCGATGGATCCAGATGGTATTTTCCTTTCTAACGGGCCTGGCGACCCTGCCCCTTGTGACTATGCTATCAAAGCAATTCAAGATTTCTTAAAAACAGAAATTCCTGTTTTTGGTATCTGCCTAGGGCACCAGCTACTGGCGTTAGCAAGCGGCGCAAGTACGATGAAAATGAAGTTTGGTCACCATGGTGCAAACCATCCAGTTAAAGATTTAGATCAAAATGTTGTCATGATCACAGCACAAAACCATGGTTTTGCTGTCGATGAGTCAACATTACCCGACACATTACGTGTGACACATAAGTCATTGTTTGATGGCACTCTGCAAGGTATTCACCGTACGGATAAGCCAGCGTTTAGTTTCCAAGGGCACCCTGAAGCAAGTTCTGGCCCTCACGATGCGGCGAAATTGTTCGATCATTTCATCGAACTTATCCATGAATATCGCCAGAACCAACCTCGTCATAACGCAAAATAATCGGGAGCAGAAAAATGCCAAAACGTACAGATATAAAAAGTATTCTGATTCTAGGGGCTGGCCCGATTGTTATCGGCCAAGCATGTGAATTTGACTATTCAGGTGCGCAAGCGTGTAAAGCACTGCGTGAAGAAGGCTATCGCGTTATTTTAGTCAACTCTAACCCAGCAACCATCATGACTGACCCTGAAATGGCTGATGCAACGTATATTGAGCCAATTCATTGGGAAGTGGTGCGTAAAATCATCGAAAAAGAGCGTCCAGATGCGGTGCTGCCAACCATGGGTGGGCAAACTGCTTTGAACTGTGCACTGGAGCTTGAGCGTAAAGGCGTATTAGCTGAGTTCGGTGTGACAATGATTGGTGCCACCGCCGATGCGATTGATAAAGCCGAAGACCGCCAACGTTTTGATAAAGCTATGAAAAAAATTGGCTTGGATACAGCGCGTTCCGGTATCGCACACAATATGGAAGAAGCCTACGCGGTAGCTGAAGATGTTGGGTTCCCTTGTATTATCCGTCCTTCATTTACGATGGGGGGAACTGGCGGTGGTATTGCTTATAACCGTGAAGAATTTGAAGAAATCTGTACGCGCGGCCTTGACCTCTCACCAACCAATGAGCTACTGATTGATGAGTCGCTCATTGGCTGGAAAGAGTACGAAATGGAAGTGGTACGCGACAAAAATGATAACTGCATTATTGTTTGTTCAATTGAAAACTTTGATGCGATGGGGATCCATACGGGTGACTCTATCACCGTTGCGCCAGCCCAGACACTGACCGATAAAGAATATCAAATTATGCGTGATGCCTCGATGGCGGTATTGCGTGAGATTGGTGTTGAAACTGGAGGCTCTAACGTTCAATTTGCCGTCAATCCCAAAAATGGACGTTTGATTGTTATTGAGATGAACCCTCGTGTATCGCGCTCTTCCGCACTTGCTTCGAAAGCGACTGGTTTCCCAATTGCCAAAATTGCCGCTAAGCTTGCTGTTGGCTACACACTTGATGAGCTAATGAATGATATTACAGGTGGTCGTACACCTGCATCATTCGAACCTTCCATTGACTATGTCGTCACAAAAATTCCTCGTTTCAATTTCGAAAAATTTGCGGGCACGAATGACCGCCTGACAACGCAAATGAAGTCCGTTGGTGAGGTGATGGCAATTGGTCGCACCTTCCAAGAGTCAATGCAAAAAGCATTACGTGGCCTTGAAGTTGGCGCGACTGGTTTTGATCCAAAAGTTAGCCAAGATGATCCTGAAGCACTAACACGTATTCGTCGCGAGTTAAAAGACGCGGGCGCAGAGCGTATTTGGTATATTGCCGATGCCTTCCGTGCAGGACTATCCGTTGACGGTATTTTCAACCTAACTAACATCGACCGCTGGTTCTTAGTGCAAATCGAAGAGCTGGTGCGCTTAGAAGAACAAGTTACAGAGCTAGGCATTAATGGGTTAACCAAAACGTTTTTAAGCGTTTTGAAACGCAAAGGTTTTGCTGATGCACGTTTAGCAAAACTTGTTGGTGTCTCTGAAGCTGAGCTACGTAAACTGCGTCAAGGTTATGGCTTACACCCTGTTTATAAGCGTGTTGATACCTGTGCGGCTGAGTTTGTAACAGATACCGCTTATATGTACTCCACCTATGAAGATGAGTGTGAGTCTAACCCTAATTTCGACAAGCCTAAGGTTATGGTATTAGGTGGTGGTCCAAACCGTATAGGTCAAGGTATTGAATTTGACTATTGCTGTGTTCATGCTTCGTTGGCACTACGTGAAGATGGGTATGAAACCATCATGGTTAACTGTAACCCTGAGACGGTTTCAACAGACTATGACACCTCAGACCGCCTCTATTTTGAGCCAGTTACCTTAGAAGATGTACTTGAAATTGTACGTATTGAGCAGCCAAAAGGGGTTATTGTTCAATATGGCGGGCAGACGCCATTAAAACTGGCTCGTGCCCTAGAAGCGGCTGGTGTACCCGTCATCGGTACTAGCCCAGATGCCATTGACCGTGCAGAAGACCGTGAACGTTTCCAACAAGCGGTTAATCGCTTGAACTTGAAGCAACCACAAAATGCGACTGTAGTGACGATTGAGCAGGCGGTTGAAAAAGCGTCAGGCATCGGTTATCCGCTGGTGGTACGTCCATCCTATGTTTTAGGAGGACGTGCGATGGAAATCGTTTATGACGAATCTGATCTACGTCGCTATTTCCAAACTGCCGTGAGTGTTTCTAACGATGCACCAGTACTACTCGACCGTTTCCTAGATGATGCAGTTGAAGTAGACGTTGACGCAATCTGTGATGGTGAAATGGTGTTGATTGGCGGCATCATGGAGCATATTGAACAAGCTGGGGTGCACTCAGGTGATTCAGCATGCTCATTACCTGCTTATACACTTAGCCAAGAAATTCAAGATGTGATGCGTGAGCAAGTGCGTAACTTGGCATTTGAGTTACGTGTTCGTGGCTTGATGAACGTCCAGTTTGCCGTAAAAGATAACGAAGTTTATCTTATCGAAGTGAACCCACGTGCAGCGCGTACTGTTCCATTTGTATCTAAAGCGACTGGGCTGCCTCTGGCAAAAATTGCTGCGCGAGTGATGGTTGGTCAATCATTGACAGAACAAGGGATGACGAAAGAGATTATTCCTCCTTATTATTCTGTAAAAGAAGTGGTGCTACCGTTTAATAAATTCCAAGGTGTTGACCCAATTTTGGGGCCAGAGATGCGCTCAACAGGGGAAGTGATGGGCGTTGGCCGTACATTTGCGGAGGCTTTCGCGAAAGCAATGTTAGGCAGTAACTCGACAATGAAAAAATCCGGTCGTGCATTGTTGTCTGTGCGCGAAGGGGATAAAACTCGAGTCGTTGATTTGGCGGCTAAATTGCTTAAGCATGGTTTTGAATTGGATGCGACCCATGGTACGGCTATCGTCTTAGGTGAAGCTGGGATCAACCCTCGTTTGGTCAACAAAGTGCATGAAGGTCGTCCTCATATCCAAGATAGGATCAAAAATGGTGAATACGATTATATCGTGAACACTACGGCTGGTCGTCAAGCGATTGAGGATTCTAAGTTAATACGCCGTAGCGCATTACAATATAAAGTACACTATGATACGACGTTGAATGGCGGCTTTGCGACCACAATGTCATTAAGCGCTGATCCAACGGAAAAAGTGATTTCAGTGCAAGAGATGCATGCTCTAATTAAATAATGCAATAAGATAAGTTTAAAGCCCTGTCCTTAATCTTAAGTGGCAGGGCTTTTTTATTTTAAGAAAATGCTATTGTGTTGCTTCTCTGTGTTTTAATATTTTGTATTCAATATCTTTTATCCACGAAAGTTTGAGATCATGGAATTGCTGGTCGGCAGCATAGAGCGCGGCTCCCCGCAAAGAAAGCTCTCGGAGGTTACTTTGTGGAATGTTGGCAACACTCATTTCTCGGTTGTATTGGCGAAATGACTCTATCTTTTGATCACAGTAACCAAGAGCCGCTTCGGCTATTTGGCTGGCAGGTTGGTCATATTGTCTTGCGATATCAAAAGCATATTGGTCAATACACGCTTTAGCTTCCTCGGCTTTCTCATACCCAGGCGTACTCGGCTCTCCGGTGTTTAGGGGATTTGCTAACCCTAAAGAAGGGAGTAAAAGCAATCCTATACATATTGCTTTCATACTCATTAATTTCACCATTATTATTCAGTGTGGGTTATTCCGCGAAAATTATAATCAGTGTGTTTGTGAAGATAAAGATGATCTAGAAAGAGAAAAAAAGATAAAATTCTTGTCAGAAACGGTTGACTCTCACGTAACGTGAGGCACTAACCTGCACATCAATCACAGGAGGTTCGATATGCTATTTCAAGTGGGTGAGATTGCACAAAAAACAGGGCTAACCATTCGCACACTTCATCATTATGAAGAGATAGGATTACTCGTTCCAACTGCGAGAACCGATGCGGGTTATCGACTCTATAACGTAGAGTGTCTCGAGCGTTTAACTCAAATTCAAATGCTCAGACAAGTGGGCGTTAAACTCAAAGACATCGGTAAGATCTTAGATGGCCATAGTGGGAATATGGCGCAATTGTTACAGGAGCGTATTAGCGCGCTTTCTGAACAGATGAAACAGATAGCCAAACTACGCTATCGGTTAGAGCAGCTTCAATTACAAATGCAAGCTGGCGATATTCTCACTCAGGCTGATTGGTTTTCCATATTGGAGATGATGTCTATGTACGACAAGTATTTTACACCGAAAGAATTAGAAAAAATGCCATTATATACGGCGAATACGTTAAAAAGCCAAGAGTGGCAGCAACGCGTAGAAACCGTTAAAAACCTTATGCAAGAAGGTGTTACACCTGACTCTGAACAAGCGCGCAAAGTGTCAGCGGAGTGGATGATCGCTTTAGAGCGTGATACTGGTGGGAACCCTGACTTTTTCGCTAGATTGAATAAAATTCATTTGTCGGATAATGAATTTGCATTGTCTTCAGGTATTACTGAGGAAATGATTGAATATGTGGCGAAAGGGTTTAGCGAGCACCAGCTTGCGATTTTTAAGTCTTATTTAACGGATTCACAGTTTGCATTTGTGCGTGAACACTACTTTGAATCAGGTAAAGTATGGCCTGAATTGATTGCGGGCTTATACAGAGCGCAGCAATCAGGTGTATCGCCTGAATCACCAGAAGTGCAATCATTGGCTAAAACATGGTTAAACATGTTTAATCAATTTACTGGGGGAGACCCTGAATTACAGGAAAAAATTCGTCAAATTTATCGCGAAAACCCTGTTATTTCACAAGGTACGTGGATGACCCCTGAAATTGGTCAATACTTATTTGCGGCCTTAACAGCGCATTAAAATCAGCCATCATAACTAAGTCTAATGCCGCCTCAATGATGAGGCGGTTTTTATTATTTCGATTTATTATTGATAGACTTGCGATGTTTCCAATACATCATGATGGAGCCGATAAGCCCACCGATGAGCAAAAGTACAGGTAAGATCATTAATACGCTAATGACGATTTGTTCATGTTGCTTCACAAAAGGAATTTGGTTCAGTGCATATCCTAATGTCACGATAATGCCTACCCAAAGTAAGCCACTTAACCAATTGAAGAGTTGAAAACGTCGATGGCTTAACTCAGACAGCCCAGCTAATACCGGCAATAGTGTGCGGACAAAGGCTAAAAAACGACCGATGAGTAAGGCGTAAAGGCCTTGTTTATGAAACATATGGTTGGCTTTATCATGATATTCATGCGGGATCTGTGAGAGCCAACGCTTAACGATTTTTGTTTCACTCAACCACCTTCCTTGAAGAAAACCGAGCCAACACCCCAAGCTTGCCGCTGTTGTTAGTAGCAAAATGGTCGGAATAAAGTGCAGCACTCCTTTTGCAATTAAGGCTCCCGAAAGGATCAATAAGGTATCACCAGGTAAAAAAGCGGCGGGGAGTACCCCATTTTCTAGCACAATGACCACAAAGAGAACTGTGTAAATAACCCAAAGCACTTCTGGATTGGAGAGTTTAAGGAAATCATGATGCCAAAGCGCCAGCACGATTTCGCGTAGTACTTCCATAATTGTTCCTGTCTATCTACGAAAAAGCGAATTTCTTTTCTTATATTACAGGAAAAAACCACACCAAGTTTGATTTGTTTACTAAATGAGAGGATTAGTTGATAAATAAGATGATTGAATTTTCACGCTTTCATCTTGGGTCGATGATGAAAGCGTGTAACAAAACACCATTATTGGATACGTTCAAATGCCAATGTGAGGTCATCAATTAAATCTTGGGGATGCTCCAGACCAACATGAATACGGAAAAAAGTACCCTCATTGGGGGTAAAATCATACTGACGCATGCTGATAAGATCTTCTTTTTGGTATCCCAAAATCAAAGATTCATAACCTCCCCATGAATACCCCATCTTAAAATGGCTGAAGTGATTTAAGAAATTTTCAAACTGTGTTTGGGATAAGCGTGATTTTAATTGAAAAGAGAATAGCCCGTTGCTGCCACTAAAATCACGAACAAAGAATGAGTGCCCCGGACAAGAAGGAAGCGCGGGATGGAAAACCCGTTCAACTTCAGGGCGCTGCGCTAACCACTGGGCAACAGCTAAGCCATTGGTTTCATGCTGTTTGAGTCTCGTTGCTAACGTATGTAAGCCGCGACCGGCCATATATACCGTATCAGGATCGGCAGTCTGACCGAGTAAATAAGAGTTTTCGCGAAGGGGTTCAATGCAGCGCTCATTAGCAACGGCAACGCCTAACATACCATCCGAGTGACCATTAATATATTTAGTCGCAGACTGGATAGAGATGTCGATGCCTAATAATAAAGGTTTTAATAACACGCCCGCGGCCCAAGTGTTGTCAATCATAATAATAGTTTCGGGGGCTTTTTGACGTATCGCTTGCACAATAGCAGGGAGATCATGAATCTCCATAGTGATAGAACTGGGCGCTTCTAAAAAGACTATTCGAGTATTAGGACGGATAAGCTCAGCGATAGCAGCTCCAATCATCGGATCAAAATAGTCCGTTGTGACGTTTAGTTTTGTTAGGATCTTATCGCAAAAGTTTTGTGTGGGATCATAAGCTGAGCCTGTGACAAGAATATGATCTCCCGAAGAGATAAAAGATAACAGTGCATTGGTGATTGCGGCCGCCCCTGAGGGATAAAGTACCGCACCTGCACCACACTCTAATTCCGTCATCGCCTCTTGAAATGCAAAGTGAGTTTGTGTTCCACGACGCCCATAAAAAAGTACAGAATTGGCTCTGTTTTGTGTCGCATGGCGCTTCTCAGCAAGGGTGTTGAATATTACGGATGAGGTGCGCTGGATTATAGGGTTCACGCCTTTTTGAGTAAAAGCAGGGTTTCTACCAAGGTGCACGAGTTGAGTTTCTGGTTTGATCTTAGCCATATTGCGTCCTTTAGCTGCTCCTGAGCGATACGAAACAAAAAGAGAATACTTGAAGTTAAATGATTTTGTTGAAGATGTACAAGTGTAAACGTCCAATCGGATTTTTTTTCATGTCACTCAGTAATAGTCTCACTGTTGTTGAGGGCATATTTGTTAAAGCGCAAGAAATATGAAAAAAATATTGAATAGTAATGATAATTACTATCAATTCGCGCAGCGTTTGATATTATCTGCACCATCTTTTGAAAAAAGAGATGAATTGGGCGAGTCAATTTCGCTTTTATAGGTTAGTCGGTGAACGTGAAATCATCGGCACGAATTTATTAATAGAACACAGAAAAAGAGAGTATAAGGCCAACTGATGCGTAAACTAACAGCTTCTATTCTATTGGCGATAGGCCTGTTGGGGACAGCAAATGCTGAAACCACACCAGCAACAACCCCAGCGACATCCACAGCGTCAGCCCAAACAACACCAGCGGCACCGGCGACTGAAACAAATACCCCATCGGCAGCAGCACCGGCACAAACTCAAGCCGCAGCAGAAAATGGTGCAACAACACCAGTGGTTAGCGAAAGTATTGAGATTGCGACCGAAAACCAAGGTGGTTTTGATAAGGACCTATCGGTCTGGGGTATGTACCAAAATGCAGATAACGTTGTTAAAACAGTCATGATTGGTCTGGTTTTGGCATCAGTGATTACATGGGCCTTGTTCTTCTCTAAAGGCATCGAGTTATTGGCAGCGCGCCGTCGTTTAAAAGCTGAAGTAGCACAGCTTAATAAGGTCAAATCGTTAGATGAGGCAATGAGCATCGCTGAAGGTTTTAAGGCAAACAGTGTAACCCGTTTATTGTTAAAACAAGCGGTTGTGGAAAGAACACTGTCAGCACAAAGCACAGATCTTTCTGGTATTAAAGATCGCACAGGGTTCCGTCTTGAGCGTTCAATCGCTGCAATTAGCCGCCATATGGGGCGTGGAAATGGTTATTTAGCCACCATTGGGGCGATTTCTCCGTTTGTTGGGTTGTTTGGTACGGTTTGGGGGATCATGAATAGCTTCATTGGTATTGCTCACTCACAAACCACTAACTTAGCCGTTGTTGCTCCAGGGATCGCGGAAGCATTATTAGCAACAGCAATTGGTTTGATCGCAGCAATCCCTGCCGTTGTTATTTATAACATTTTTGCCAGAATGATTAATAACTACCGTGGTCAGGTCGGTGATGTTGCAGCACAGGCTGCGTTACTATTAGGTCGCGATCTGGATCTGGCAAATAGCAAAGCAAGGTAACGATTATGGCAATGCGTTTAGGTGACGAACAAGACGATAGTGGTGAAATGCACGAGATCAACGTAACACCGTTTATCGATGTTATGTTAGTTCTGTTGATTATCTTTATGGTTGCCGCTCCTTTGGCAACGGTTGATATCAAAGTGGATTTACCTGCTTCGACAGCGAAACCGCAACCACGTCCAGAAAAACCGGTCTTTCTGACGGTAAAAGCGGATAGCCAATTATTCATAGGAGACCAAGCTGTAACAAAAGAGCAGTTAGCGGCCTCTCTTGATCTGGCAACAAATGCGAATAAAGATACCACAATTTTCTTCCAAGCGGATAAGAGTGTTGATTATGAAACAATGATGGATGTAATGAATGCATTGCGTCAATCAGGGTATCTTAAAATTGGCCTAGTAGGCATGGAAGCGGCGGCGTCTAAGTAGTTCGCTAGTATCTTTTTCTATAGCAAGCGCACTTTATCCCTTTACATATAGTGGGGTGATAAGGTGCGTTTTTTATTGAGGGTTTAAATCTACAGGCACCAAACTGCATCATTGAGGTGCCTAAGTCACAATTTTTTTCTTGATTCGGTATGACGTATTGCGAGTAATGATTAGTTTTTTGAATTAATTTTATGACTTCTTTGTGATTTATCCGTTGAGTTGTATGGTTTTTTTTGTCCACTAACACATCTTTTTTTGCCTAGTTCCTCAATAAGTGATTATTAAAAATAAACTATTTTTCTATTAGGATGTTATTTTATTTTGTGAGTTTTTAAGTAATTACGCGTATTTTTTATTTTTGCGTAGATAAAGGGTTTTTTATTTATCTTTTATAACCTTTTGTTTTACATATAAAATTCTGATTATATTATTGAGAGTATAAATACAGATTATATTTATCCATTACAAGTGTTATTGAGTAGAATAGATAATGAAATAAATTAGATTAATGCTTATTCAAATTATGATATCTATATAAATAAATCTAACAATTAAATGTTAATTATTATCTAGATAAGAAGAGTTAATTGAATAATTTGTTTTGTAACATTTTAAAGATGTCGCTATTTATGTAAATTATTATTAAAAATATATAATTATGTTTTTTATATTTAACGATAATAGTGTAACAATATGATTTTATTCATTAAAATTAAATTTACGCTGAAATTTTAGTTAAATGAAAAAAACACTTGCGCAACAATTATGTTGAGTTATAATGCGGTCAATAACATTTAGAAATACTTTTAAACACTTTTCATCTTTCAAATTTTTTTATTTTCTTTATTCGCCAAACTAGGGAAAAATAAAGTCATCTTGATAATTTGAGTTAGTAAAAATGATCTATATCGTATTATTTTTTAACTTACGGATGAATGTGTTTTTAAGTTGATAAATGTTATTACTGGAGTCAAATGGGCTGACTTCAGACTACGCATAGCATGCAACGCCGTTATACGGCAATTTCATATTATACTCCTCTACTATAGATAAAATAAGACTACACATTCCCGCGTTATCTCTGATAACGCTTTTTTTTTGTTTGAATTTCTTTTATAAAACATAAAGTTAATGTAAGTTTTCAAAAATCTTCATGTTAATGGCAAAACCTGAGATGCAATATAATCAACCTAGGGTATTGCGAGCCATCCTTTTATTTTCGATAGGTTATTATATCTGCTGTAAAAATCAGCGATTGAAGGGATAGACCGTGAAATATTTATAGCATATAGCTTCCCGAAACTAATTATCGGAGTATGATGTTATCCCTATCTGCTGTGGGGAATATGCCAATTTGCTTTCTTGCAACCATTGGGGGCTTGTGAAGCGGGCATGCTATACAACGGCGGGGTTCTCTGCCAGGTTCTGGCGCGAATGAATTGGACGTTAAAATGACTTGGTCTGAGTTTAAATCTCACTATCTCATCCGTTTTTGGAAACCTCTACCTGCGGTTATTGCGGCAGGGATCTTATCCACCTATTACTTTGGTTTAACAGGTACATTCTGGGCTGTTACTGGTGAATTCACCCGTTGGGGTGGGCATATCATGCAGTTATTCGGTGCTGAACCCGAAAACTGGGGATATTTTAAAGTCATTGGCTTAGAAGGTAGCCCCCTAGATAGAATTGATGGTGTGATGATCATCGGTATGTTTGCGGGGTGTTTTGCGGCTGCGTTATGGGCAAATAACGTAAAATTACGTATGCCACAACACAAGATACGTATTTTCCAAGCAATTATTGGCGGTATTATCGCTGGTTTCGGTGCGCGTTTAGCGATGGGGTGCAACTTAGCCGCATTTTTTACTGGGATCCCTCAGTTTTCTCTGCACGCATGGTATTTTGCTATCGCAACCGCAGTAGGCTCCTATTTCGGTGCTAAATTCACATTAATGCCGATGTTCAGGATCCCTGTTAAGCTCAAAAAAGTCTCTGCCGCTTCTCCATTAACACAACACCTAGATGTGGCAAAAAAACGCTTTAAATTAGGGATGACTATCTTTTTAGTCGCGATCGCGTGGGGCTTTTATACCTTATGGGATGCGCCCGTATTAGGTATCGCCATTCTATGCGGTATTGGGTTTGGTTTGCTTATTGAACGAGCACAAATTTGTTTCACCTCCGCTTTTCGTGACTTATGGATCACCGGAAGAACACATATGGCAAAAGCCATTATTATTGGTATGGCGGTGAGCGCAATTGGTATTTTTAGTTATGTACAATTAGGTGCAACGCCAAAAATTTTATGGGCTGGCCCGAATGCCATTATTGGCGGGTTATTGTTTGGGTTTGGTATTGTGCTTGCGGGGGGCTGTGAAACGGGCTGGATGTACCGTGCCGTAGAAGGGCAAGTCCATTATTGGTGGGTCGGTTTCGGTAATATTATCGGAGCAACCATCCTTGCTTACTATTGGGATGATTTAGGCCCTTGGTTAGCAACAGACTTCGATAAAGTGAATTTGCTAGAAACCTTTGGTCCACAAGGGGGATTAGCGGTGACTTATCTGTTGTTAGCTTTAGCATTTATCTTGATGTTGGTGTGGGAACGCTATTTTTTCCGTAAACGTCAATCACCAGTTTCAACATCAGCGGAGGTTGTATGAGTCATAAAGAAATCATTCCTGACTATCGGTTAGATATGGTCGGGGAGCCTTGCCCTTATCCGGCCGTAGCGACATTGGAAGCGATGCCATCCTTAAAAAAAGGGGAAATATTAGAGGTGGTCAGTGATTGCCCACAATCAATTAATAATATCCCTTTGGATGCCAAAAATTATGGTTATACCGTGCTGGATATTCAGCAAGATGGACCAACTATACGTTATTTGATCCAGAAATAACGATACTTGCCATACTTTAAGTTGCAGCGCTGTTGGCGGCTTCCACAGACCCTAGTGACATACTTATGTATGCTTCTAGGGATCTGCTCGTTTGCCGCCTTGCTGCAACCTGAATGAGTTAGATGATCTGCTGAAGTGAGCTTCGAGGTTCCCGCCTCAGAGAGATATCGGCATTATAGGCTTATGAATTGCCATGTTAATCATTAAATAATAATAGGTGGCAATCCCCCTATTTGCTAAATCACGGTTCTTCTTGCCAGTTAGTTAAATCAAGAACAAGTTCACATTCATCATCTAAATAAGCCCCTGTAGGAATAAAACCAAGCTTTTTATAGAATTCAAACGGGCTTTCTTCTCCTTCGCCACAGCTATTATAAAGTCGTGGATAACCTTTCTTTTTTAAATAGCGGATCACTTGAAGAAGGGCTTCGCGACCAAAGCCTAATTTTTGATAAGGCTCTGCTATCATAAAGCGCCATAGCATAATTCCATCATATTCAAGCTCGTCATCATCTAGCCCCGAATGCAGCATAATAAAACCAACGGGAACATCGTCAGCATATATACCGCGATACCATGCACAATCGGAAAATTGAGCTTCAACAATAGAATAGGCATTATCCGCTACCATACCGCGTTGTGCTTCGCTGAGCGTATGGCTGAGTAGGCAAATTTCCGAAAAATTATCTGCCGTAATTTTTTGTAGCGTGACAACTGAATGTTCATCCACTTCGGGTTCGATGAGCTCTTTCATAACAATTCCTGCGATTGAAGTTGACCTTATTTTGATAGTTAACGTGATTCGTTTAGTTATTTTTATTTAACAAATAAACGTTGCGATAATTTTGTTATCAAGATGTAATTCAATTCACCAGAGATTGAGTAGGCAGTCAATGAATTAATAGTGGCAATGCTAGCGAGGTCTAAAAAGTGATGGCAACACGGTGGATCGTCTGCTGCCATCTGGGGATATGGCATCGATTAATGTTCAGCTTCACCGCCGAGAACATCAATAAGGCGTGCAATCAGGGCGCTCAGTTCCCCTGTCATAAGCACATAATCGGCATCAAAACGCTGAGCATAATCTTCTTTACCGATATCATCGTTTTGTTCTTTTAATGTATCACTGAATTTTAGTCTTTTCAGTGAACCATCATCAGACAGCATAAATTGGATCCGTTCTTCCCAGTCTAAAGCCAGTTTAGTCACTAATTTCCCAGCCTCAATATGGGTCGCAATTTCATCAGAAATCAGCTCCTGCTTTTTACAACGAATGATGCCACCTTCCTCTAGAATGGCTTTTAACTCTGCTTCATCCATTACGGCAAAACCTTGAGGCAGAGAGCCTGAGCGGATCCATTCGGTTAACGTTAGCTCAATAGGATCTTTAAAAGTTAGCGGCACAACAGGCAGTGAACCGAGGCTTTTACGCAATAGTGCTAAATTATCCTCTGCACGTTTAGCGCTGGCGGCATCAACAATAATCAATTGATTGACGGTATCAATCCAAATGTAGGTTTTATTGTATTTGCTGAATGCTCTTGGTAATAAGGCATGGACAACCTCATCTTTAAGAGAATCTTTTTCTGTTTTTTTCAGTTTACGGCCTTGGTCTGCTTCAAGTTTTTCGATTTTTTCTTGTAGCTCCTGTTTGATGACAGGGGAAGGCAGCATTTTTTCTTCTTTTTTGGCACAGATCAGTATTTGGTTACCCGCGGCATGGGTCAAAGCATCAGAACCTTTCATGGGTGACACCCATCCCGTTTTCATCATGTCTTGACTACCACAAGGATGATAGGCCAGAGGGGCAAGCTGTCTTTCCAGATCGTCAGCACTGAGAGCCAGATCACGATTCAGACGATAGACCAATATATTCTTGAACCACATGAAAAACCTACCTTTGTTGATGGATTACCTGTTTTAGCCGGTGGCTATGATAACGAATTGTCGGTTATTAAGCGAAAAAAAATGCCTTTTTGGCGTATTTGTTGTGTTTATAGGCCTCAGTTTTGTCGCTAATCGCTTGAAATCGATAGGGTATACAGGCAATGATACAGAAAATAGCTAAGTAGTGGGTGTGATGATGAGAATTGGAATTGACCTTGGTGGTACAAAAATAGAAGTGATTGCATTAGATGATAATGGCGAAACTCTATTTAGGAAGCGCGTGGCGACGCCCAGAGGAGACTATAACGCAACGTTAAATGCGATTGCAGGTCTTGTTCATGATGCCGAAGTGGCCACGGCGAGAAAAGGAAGTGTGGGAGTTGGGATCCCCGGGACACTATCACCTGTGACAGGTAAAGTGAAAAATGCCAATTCCACATGGCTCAACGGTCAATTTTTTGATGTAGATTTAGCGCGAATACTTGAGCGGCCTGTAAAAGTCGCCAACGATGCTAACTGCCTTGCTGTTTCAGAAGCCGTTGATGGTGCAGGCAAAGGGGCAAAAGTGGTATTTGCAGTGATTATTGGTACGGGATGTGGTGCTGGTATTGCGATCAATGGTCAGGTTCATTCTGGTGGTAATGGGGTCGCGGGGGAATGGGGCCATAATCCATTGCCTTGGCAAGATAGCCAAGACGCATTGTTTCTTCAAGAAGAGCAATGCTATTGCGGGCTAACAGGGTGCACTGAACTATTCGTATCTGGAACAGGTTTTATGGCGGACTATCGTAAATTGTCTGGTGAAACCAAAATAGGTTCAGAAATCATCGAATTGATGAAGTCTGGGGATCCACATGCAATAGCCGCAATGACACATTACCAATCTCGGCTTGCTAGAGCATTAGCTCAAGTTATCAATATGCTCGATCCCGATGTCATTGTGCTCGGTGGTGGAATGAGTAATGTCGAAGGCTTATATCAAACATTACCTTCACTGGTGAAAAACTGGGTATTCGGTCGTGAATGTGATACGCCAATTCGGCAGGCCATTCATGGTGACTCAAGTGGGGTGCGTGGGGCTGCATGGCTTTGGCCTAAATAGTTATGTACCGTCAATAATTTTGTGACTTATATATGATTAAATAGTGCTTATTAAGATAAACAGTGACTTCGATGGACAAGAGAGGCACTGTTTATCAACGCTTATCGAAATATCAACGAATAGAACGCACACATTCACTATATGTAATGCTGTTTGTACTATTTTTACAGAGAATATAAGCAAGGGTTATTTTGCACAAATCAACGTAAGGGGAATTACGGTGAATACTATTTTTAAATTATCAGCATTAGCTTTATTCGTGGCATTCAATGCCAATGCCGCAACAGTTGATTTACGTGTTATGGAAACGTCTGACATACACAGCAACTTGATTGATTTCGATTATTTTAAGGATAAACCAACGGATCAATTTGGATTGGTGCGTACTGCAAGTTTAATTAAGGCGGCTAAAGGTGAAGTGACAAATGCCGTCTTAGTTGATAATGGTGATTTAATTCAAGGCAGTCCTTTAGCGGATTATATGGCAGCAAAAGGCCTTGAGGAAGGGGAGTCACATCCTGCTCATAGTCTAATGAATACAATGGGCTATACTGTAGGTAACTTTGGTAACCATGAATTTAATTTTGGTTTAGATTATCTGCAAAAGGCAATTGCAGGGGCAAAATTCCCTTATGTTAACGCCAATATCATCGATGCTAAAACGGGTAAAAACTATTTTACTCCTTATATTATTGTTGATACTCCCGTCAAAGATCGTGATGGAAAAACCCATAACTTAAAAATTGGTTATATTGGTTTTGTTCCCCCACAAATTATGATTTGGGATAAACCCAATCTTAGTGGCAAAGTGACGGTCAACGATATTACGGAAACCGCCAAAAAATTTGTGCCTCAAATGAAAAAAGAAGGTGCTGATTTAGTGGTGGCAATCCCTCACTCCGGTTTTTCACAAGAGCCCTATAAGGCAATGGCTGAAAACTCTGTTTATTATCTGAGTGAAGTACCGGGAATAGATGCGATTATGTTTGGTCACTCTCATGGGGTATTTCCAAGTAAAGATTTCGCCAATATTAAAGGTGTTGATATTACCAAAGGTACCGTTAACGGGATCCCAGCGGTGATGCCAGGCCAATGGGGTGATCACCTTGGTGTCGTCGACTTAGTCGTCAATAATGACGACGGTAGTTGGAAAGTTGTTGATGCGAATGCGCATGCTCGACCCGTTTATGATAAAGCCAACAAAAAAGCGCTGGTTGAGCGTGATGATGAATTAGCGAAGATCATTGATAAACCTCATAACGATACACGTCAGTTTGTCGGGAAATTGATCGGAAAAGCCTCCGATAATATGTACAGCTATTTGGCATTAGTTCAAAGCGATCCAACGGTACAGATAGTGAATGATGCGCAAGTTGATTATACGAAACATTATATTCAAGGTGACCCTGACCTTGCTGACTTGCCTGTATTGTCTGCTGCTGCTCCATTCAAAGTAGGTGGACGTAAAAATGCGCCTGACGAATTTGTTGAGGTTGAAAAAGGAGATCTAACCTTCCGCAATGCTGCTGATTTGTATTTATATCCAAATACACTAGTGGTTGTGAAAGCGACAGGTGCCGAAGTGGTCGAGTGGCTGGAGTGTTCAGCGGGTATGTTTAACCGTATTGATCCTCAATCAACATCACCGCAAAGCTTAATTAACTGGGATGGCTTTAGAACTTATAATTTTGACACTATCAGTGGGATAAATTATCAAATCGACCTCACTGAGCCTGCAAAATATGATGTAGATTGCCAGCTAGTCAATAAACAGGCGAATAGAATTAAGCATGTCACTTATCAAGGGAAACCAATAGACCCGAAAGCTACCTTCTTAGTTGCAACCAATAATTATCGAGCATACGGCGGTAAATTTGCCGGAACGGGCGATAATCATATTGCGTTTGCTTCCCCAGATGAAAACCGTGCCGTATTGGCCTCTTATATTGCGAAAGTTTCTAAAGAACACGGTGAGGTTACCAGTAGAGCTGATAATAATTGGTCATTCTTGCCAATTAAAACAGATAAGGCTCTCGATATTCGTTTTGAAACCTCTCAGAGTGATAAAGCTGCGAAATTCATTCAGCAGAATGCCCAATACCCATTAAAACAGGTAGGCACTGATGATATTGGTTTTGCTATTTACCAAATAGACTTAACTGAGAAATAAGCAGTATCGAATTTAGTACCATTATTAAAATTTGATCATTAAAAGCCTCGTTATTGTTAATTTCATTTTAATAATAATGGGGCTTTTTTTATTGAAGGTATAAAAATCACTACCTCGTTATTAAAGATAAAAGCTGAAAAACATCATTAATAGGCGGTGAAAATAGGAGATACAATTCTGATATATAACAAAAGGGTTAGTCTAATTGTGTTTGTGTTTCTATCTAAGAATGAAATAAACAATAAGAGAAATATTAATTTTTTTATATATTTTTAATGTTAATTAATTTTTTTTCATTACAAAAAGTTCTGTTCAATATATTCATTTTTTTAATATGAAATTTTTCTAAAAAAAGAAGATGAACTCATTTTTTATAATATCATTCAAAAAATGATTTTCTATAAAGGACGCTTTTTCAAGATGAAATCCAAAGATAATGTAATGTAAATATTAGTTATGTAATTAAATAGGTAACTTTACACAATTTTAAATTGTGAAAGGGGGCACTTTTTTATTTTTAGTTTCTATTATTGATGATTGATTTATGATTAAATTTTAATATAAATGAGTTACTCTAATCGCGAGTATTAATGATGATAATCTAAAAATGCAAATAGGTTGATATATATTAATACATAAAATTGATTTCTTTGGTGTTAATGTCGATTTTTCAACATTAAGTAGATTTTTTATCTTCTTTAATTGCTTGTTGATTTCTAAATCAGATGTTAATTCTGGTTTGGGATATTTGATTAACATTATGTTTTTATTGGCGTTGTTTGACTTCCGATAATTCTAGTTTCTATTTTTATTTTCATAATATATTTTACTCTTTCGTGAGTGGTGTTATTTGTTTTTAAATTATGGATACGTAATATATTTGACAAGAACTAATCTGAATCAATGTGTGAATAATAAATTCAGAGGTACCCGCATATGGAAAATGAAAGATATAAATATTCATTGTCTGTTGGGCAAAGAATAAAGTCACTGAGATTGCAAAATGGTTGGAGTGGAGAAGCATTAGGTAAAATAACAGGAATAAGCCAACAGCAAATTTCTAGATTTGAACGTGGAGTTAATAGAATTGATGTCGAATCATTAGCAAAATTTGCTAATGCCTTTAATGTAGATATCGTCGTGTTATTGTCTGATTATGACAAAACTATTTACGATAAAAATATATTTGTCGCGAATACTTTAGTTATTTAGTTTTTGGAATGTTGTCTTAAATGGATTTAGCTCTTACTTAAATGTGTAGTCAGTTGTCCTTATTTTTAATAATAAAGGATTGGAATTGTTTTATCTTAACAAAGGTTAAATATGAAAAAATCACTTTTAGTTTTATTCATTGCATCGTCAATTTCGGCATCAGCATTAGCGGCAGATGGTACTATTACGTTCAACGGTGAAATCACTGCAACAACTTGTGATGTCACTACGGGTAATGGTGGTGACTTCACAGTCACTCTGCCAACAGTATCGACTACTGCATTGAGTTCTGCTGGTGCAACAGCAGGTAATACATCATTCACTATCGAACTGGCTAACTGTAGCGTTAGTGGTGTTGATGTAGCAGCAAACTTCGAAAGTTTGACAAGTGGTGATGCAGTAACTGGTAATCTTATCCCAACAACTGCACCTGCTAACGTACAGATCGGTTTAGCAGACCAAGCTGGTAACGCTGCGAAAGTAAACGGCGCGCCAGCAGGTAGCCAGCCAATCGTTAATGGTGCAGCTACATTGGCATACCAAGCATTCTATTATGCGAAAGATGTAGTAACCGCTCCAGGTGCTGTTACAGCACAAGTTAACTATACATTGACTTATCCATAATAAGTTAATTCTGCCGGGGGAATCATTCCCCTGGCAGATCAATAAAAGACTAAATTATTACAACTTAGAGTAGGGTTAGGTCATTATGATAACTAGGCTATCTATCATAAATAAAATCGTTTTATTTATTTCATTATTCATTGTATCAACATCCATGTATGCCAGCGTTATTATTAATGGCACTCGTGTTATATATAATGAAAAATCTAAAAGTAAAACAGTACAGTTGGTTAATGATAATAAATGGCCAGCTTTGGTGCAAGTTTGGCTAGATAATGGAGATCCTAATGAGTTACCTGAAAATATTAAAACTCCATTTTCAATTACACCACCGATATTTAAAATGTCTGCTGGAGCAGGTCAAAATTTAAGGTTAACTTATCTTGGTGATTCTTTACCAAAAGATAAAGAGTCTATTTTTTATTTGAACGTGTTAGAAATTCCACCTGAGAATGAAGATACTGCTTCTCAAAATAAGAATACAATGCAAATTGCCATTCGAACAAGAGTGAAATTATTTTATCGACCAACAGACATTAAAATGCCTGCACAGGTTAATGAAAAACTTTCTTTCTCAATAAAGAAAACGGCAAAAGGAAATGAGTTGCTTGTTAAAAATAACTCGCCATGGTTTATTACTTTTCAGGATGTTACATTATCTGAAGGGAATAGAAAGTTAAGCTTAGAAGGGAATATGGTTGCGCCATTCTCTGATATTTATCTGAATAGAGGAAAAGGTGTAGCAATACCCAATGATTTTATTAATGCAAAAAAAGTTAGCTACTCAGTCATTAATGATTATGGTGGCTTAGATTCCTACGAGTCTAATTTATAATAAATGGTATTGCTATGAAAATAAAATTACTTTTTGTTCTTGTTTCTTTGTCTTTAGGGTATGGTAGATTTGCATTAGCGGTAGAAGAAAACCAAAATGAAAAGAAATACTCTTACAATGAGGGGTTCTTATTAGGTAATGCTAAAGATATATCAATAGATAAATTAACAGAAGACCAAATTACTCCAGGTAATTGGTATGTCGATTTATATTTAAATAATGAATTTCTTTATAATAAAGAGATTAGATTTTATGAAAATGAACAGGGACGTGTTGTTCCTTGTTTAACCAAAGAAGATGTTGATGGGTTTAACATAAAACCAGAATATTTAGGGCTAATAGAGTCTAATGGTGAATGTGAAGACTTAAAATCATTATCAAAAGATGTTCAAGTTAATTTAAAGCAAGATATATTACGATTAGATATTTTAATTCCTCAAGCAATGGTGGAATATTCAGCACGTGGCTCTGTACCAATCAGTGCTCTTAATGAAGGGGTTCCTGCTTTTTTTATGAACTATAACCTTAATGGGTATAGTACTCGTAGTCATGGTAAGGACGAACATTCTGCTTACGGAAATATATCGGCTGGGCTTAATTTAGGCTTGTTTAGAATTCGCCATCAATCTAATTTGCAATACAATGAAGATGATAAATTTCATCATGAAAGCATCAGAACGTATGTTCAGAGAGCTATTCCACAAATAAAAAGTGAATTAACGGTTGGGCAATCTTTTACCGATGGAAGCCTATTTGATAGCTTTTCGTATACCGGTGCTGAATTAGCGACTGATAACCGAATGCGTCCACAATCAATGCAAGGGTTTGCGCCAACAGTTAGGGGGGTTGCAAATAGTAATGCTCGGGTAAGAATAATACAAAATGGTTTTGTAATATACGAAACGAATGTCTCTCCCGGTGAATTTACGATCAATGACCTTTATGCAACAGGTTATGGCGGTGATTTAACTGTTGAAGTGACTGAAGCAAATGGCAGTGTTTCCACGTTTGTCGTGCCATTCTCAACGGTACCAGGTTTATTAAGACCGGGTCAGATTGATTATAGTATTGTGAGTGGTAAGTTACGGGGTGATCATACTTCTTCCGATATTTTTGCTCAATCAACAATAAAATATGGTTTAAGTAATATTCTAACGCCATTTGCAGGGGTGCAGTACTCCAATAAATACCAATCTGGGTTATTAGGTTTTGCGGTTAATACACAAGTCGGTGCATTTAGCTTTGATATGGCAAGCTCAAAAGCTGAATTAGACAATAAACGTACTTATAACGGTGCTCGTGCGCGAGTCACGTGGAATAAAGACATTAATGCCACTGGTACAAATATTGCGTTAGCTGGTTACCGTTATGAATCGCAGAACTATTTAAGCTTATATGAAGCAAGTTCTTATCGTGATAGTTATTTGTTTAATGGCGAAAGCATTAACCCAAGACGTTCCCAATATGTATTAACGGTTAACCAAAATTTAGCGGATTATGGTACTGTGTATGTCAGTGGTTCATTGCAAACTTGGCGTGATAATTTGCCAGATACTAAGCAATTGCAAGCTGGCTATATGAATAACTTTAAAGGTATTGGTTATAGCTTTACCTATATAAAAATGTATCGAAATGGCGATCAGGGTGGAGATAATAACTATATGTTTAACGTCTCTGTACCATTCTCACTTTGGTATCCAGAACAGAATACGTTATTAAGTAGCTCCATAACACGTTCTGATTCAGATCATCGTTGGTCAAATAATACGACAATTAGTAGCTCTTTCGGTGAAGATAATTCTATTTCTTGGAACGCGACAGCGAGTGATATTGGTAACTCAAACAGTAGCTTCTCTGGAAATATTCAGAAAGATTTCTCTTCGGCTTCTGTAAACGCGGGTTATTCACAAGGTAATAATTACAAGTCATTATCGGTGGGAGCAAGTGGTGCATTAGTGGCTTATCAAGGTGGCGTTATTCCGTCTCGCTATTTAAGTGATACTTTTGCGATTGTGGAAGCTAATGAAGCGGAAGGTGCATCAGTAGCCTCATGGAGTAATATTGTTATTAATGATAGCGGAAAAGCCGTTGTACCTTCATTAGTACCTTATCAATATAATACACTGTATCTTAATACAGAAAATATGGATACAGATGTTGAATTAGATAATAACTTAGCCAAGATAGCACCTTATGCAGGGTCTGCGGTATTAGTGAAATTTAATACACAAAAAGGTAACAACATTACTTATCGTATTATTTTACAAGATAAAAAAGCAGTGCCGTTTGGTGCCGATATTTATGATGAAAATAATAATAAGATTGGTTTAGTTGGGCAAGGTGGCTTAGTACATTTTAATTCTCAATCTGAACAAGGAACAGTTATTGTTAAATGGGGTGAAGGTAGTCATCAACGTTGTAAGTTTGATTATAACATCTCAAGTAATAGTTCTATTTCTGAATCTGTTTGTTATTTTTATTAAGGTTGTATGTTGTTTAAGAAGAAATGATTTCTTAAAGTGCTACTGTGCCTTATTTAATTTACGGTTTTTAGGGTTAATAAGTTCCGATACTTTTCTAAAATATGAAAATTAGTATCTTTTAAAGATTAACTATTCAGTGTTGGGCTTATTAATCATTATGTTTTTTATTAATTTACCCATAAGTTTTTAAAGAAGACTTATTCGTTAACAAGTATTTTGGGGGCGTTATGTTTATATCTAAACGAGCCATAACATCAATTGGTTTTATGATTTTATTTTTCGCTGGAACAGCAAATTCCACTTGTATTATCCAAAATGGTGGGATACCTGGAACACAAGTGAGTATTGGCTCTAAGGTTGACGTCAGTATATATGGGTTACAATTTCAGCCTGCTGGAACAAGAATTGCTTTTGATTCTATTACGAGCACTCAAATGGCATCATTAATGGGCGCTCCGCCAGATCGTGTCGTTTTTAAATGTGATATCGCTGATGCATCCTCTATTTTTGAAATATACTATTTACCTAAAACTTATATTTTCGATAACGCCGCTCCCGCGTTTACGTATGACAATATAAAATATTGGGGAACGAATATTCAAGGAATGGCTTTTGAACTATTTCTAGGTATGAATAGAGATGCTTCATATCAATTTGATAATGTGGTGAATGCGAAGCCTATGGCATATGACATAGATCCTGATAACCCACAAAAAATTAATATTAAGCTGAAACATTTTTCGGGTCTTTCTATTGAACAGGTTCGCTCTCAGCAAAATGTCAGTGGTAACTCGTTAGGTACCGTTGGGGTCGTTAATAGAGGGGTTGTTGGGTTCAAAGGCCCTGGGATCAATAATACGATAAATAATAACTATGAACCCGCAGGCTACACTTTTTTTAAAATACGTCAGCGTCCAGTCGGGGGACGTCAGGTTACAACTTGTGGTTTGAAATCGTCGACATCAACCGTTTATTTAGGTAGCCATTCATCAAATGATATTCCATCAACTCCTACTCCTTTTTCTTTCACATTAGAATGTCAGAAAGGGGCTAAAATTAGTTATGGTTTTGCACCTGGTGAAGAAAATAGGGCTATGAATGAGGTTGACTATTTATTATTAGATCCTAATTTAGGCTCGACAGCAAAAGGGGTCGCGATTGAAATATTAAATTCATCGGGGCAGAGAAATAAACTACTTCGTTTAGGAGCAATTGATTCACCAATTCCTACAGCAAATAATTGGACTAGCGTTTCTGTGCCAACGACAGGCGCTGCAACACATGAGCTGCTATTAAACTTTACAGCACGCTATGTTCGTTATGGAACTGAGCCAATTAAACCAGGTAAAGCAAACAGTAAAATGACCATAACGTTAAATACTAATTAAATTTAACTATCAAATAAAAGCTTAGTTAATTTAGTATCGTTGAAAGAGTTAGCAAGATTTCGCTAACTCTTTTAATAAATAAAGAGCATTAATCGTAGGTCACATTTAGAGTGGGTTTATTGTTGAATTGATTATATTCGACTTTTACAAAATCAGAACTGAGTTTTTTGGCATTTTTAAGTGAACTGGTTTTGGTGATATTTTTACCATTGCGGAAACATTCAAGATCAATTTGTTCGCTACTGGATACTTTAACTGCGCATTGTGGCTCATAGACATAGCCAATAAAAGTAATGGTTCCACCTCCGATTCGATTGGTTGCAGCATGGGTAAAAGTAAAACTGGAAATGAGTAAAGCAGTCACTGTTACAATTGAGGATAAACATTTCATTGCTTCTACCTCCTAGTTGAACTAGCGCTAGTTAAATAACACGAGTAGCGCGTTACAAAATTCTCACTGACTAGTTTAGTTCAAATACGAGTAAAAAATATGATTTATGCTAATAAAATATCGATTTTATTTAGTTTATTTTGTAACGGTATGAAATTTAAACGAATTTATTTAGTGTAACATTCTAAAAAGATGGCTAAAAATAGATAGATACCGACAATAAGTCGGTATCTAATAGAGATTATCAATATGAAATTTTATTAGATTGCTATTAATTGATTTTATATTCTAAAGGATTAGCGTTTGATAGCATGGGTTGTGGAATAACTAATTGATATTGCATATCAATAATAATCGGATCCCTTGGTGTTGGCTGGTATTGAAAAGTGATATATCACATTATTTGGCAGGTGATTTGCCCTTGTTTTAATCAACAAGGGCTTTTTATTCGAATTTTATTCTGATTATTTAAAGATTTTGAAACGAATTTCATCATCCATAAAGTCTTTATCACCCGCAGGAGCATTAATTGACCCAAATACCATTTGAGCACGTAGTACCCAATTATCAGGTGTTCCCCACTCTTTTTGTACCTGAGTATCAATGAGTGGATTATAGTGTTGCAGTGATGCCCCGACGTTTTCTTGCGCTAAGGCTGTCCATACCGCAAATTGTGCGATACCGCTGGCTTGTTCTGACCAGATTGGGAAATTGTCGGCATAAAGTGGGAATTGCTCTTGTAAGCCTTTCACGACCGCCATATCTTCGAAAAATAAGATAGAGCCAGCACCCGCAGCGAAGCTATCAATTTTTTGTTCAGTAGCTGCAAATGCCTGTTCTGGCACGATGGCGCGCAATGTTTCTTTGGTGATGTTCCACAGTTTTTTATGCTCTGCGCCAAATAAGATCACAACACGTGATGTTTGTGAGTTAAAAGAAGAAGGTGAATGTTTTACTGCTTCTTTAATTAATTTTGTAACATGCTCTTCAGAAACTGGTAATGCATCGCCGAGGTTATAAATAGTGCGACGATTTTTAATCATTTCAATAAATGCGTTTGACATGTGAGTCTCCTAGCTATTTGTTAAGTATTACTATAGCGCTGTGAAGGGAAAATCATAGAAAAAAAAATTAACGGTAAGGTTCAAATTTTTCGGCTGAGTCAATTTAATTGTTTTTTATTAAAATCAATTAAATACAAATTGTTATTTTTTATGATTACATTGGGGAGCATCTATCAGCCCTTCATGATAGAAAATTGAAAGAAATTTTTGATTGATGTGGTAAGGCGCTTTTATCTAGGAATGTCTTGTTCCTATGATAAAGCGCCATTTATATTTTAACGGATACGATATCGGCTAGGTAATTCACTAAAGCCAAAGCCGTTGGTCTTTTTCACGGGGATCTGTACAGAAATTCGCTCTTTCATCGCTTCAACATGGCTAATTACCCCAATCGTTTTTCCGGATGCATTCAGGCTTTCTAACGCATCTAAGGCAATATCTAATGTTTCAGGGTCGAGTGTGCCAAAGCCTTCGTCGAGAAATAAAGACTCGAGTTGAGTTTTGTTACTCACCATATCCGATAATGCGAGAGCAAGCGCTAGGCTGACTAAGAAACTTTCTCCGCCAGAGAGGGTTTTAATATCCCTGATAGTATCGGCCTGCCAGCCATCAATCACTTGTAATTCCAGATCCGCATTATGATTACGTTTTAGCAAATAGCGACCATGTAGCTTATCCAAGCGCAGGTTAGCGAGAGAAATGAGGCAATCAAAGGTTAACCCTTGCGCGTAACGGCGGAATTTATCTCCTTCTGCTGAGCCAATCAGTTCGCAGAGATATCCCCAATCTTCATAGTGGGATTGGCTCTGCTCGATTTCTTGTAATAAGCCACGTTGTTGGTGACGTTGTTGTTTGTCTGCTTCGAGTTGGCTGAAGATCTGCCCCTGTTGTTTATTGAGATTTTTAATCTCCTCATCAAGCTGAATAATTGCTTGCTGCCACTCCTCCAAGCTTGCCTCAATATGATCATCGGGCTTTTGGGCCAAATGTTCTTGTCGTGCGCGCTCACCTTCTTTATAACGGGTTTGCGCTTGTAAACGTGACTGGAGTAATCGTTGTTGCAATTGTTCAAGTTGCAGCTTTTCATCCGGCGCTAATAGTGCGGCTAAGAATGCTTGCTGTGTTGCAAATGGGCTAGTCGAAAGGGCATGCTCGAAGCGCTGCTGTGCTGTGGTTAACTGATATCGTGTCTTTTCTATCGTTGTGATGACCTCGTTAAGGCTGCCTTTTAGAGAAGCTAAGTGTTTTTCATGATGCGTGACCTGCTCATTAAGTTGTTGTTGCTGATGAGCCAGTTTGTTTTGCTGATCTTGCAATTGACCCATAAATTGTGAAATAGATTGCCCATCAAGTAATAGCTGCCGTGCCGCCTGTTTTTGTTCAACCTGTTGTTGTAACTGTTGCAATTGCTGTTGCGTATTTTCTAGCCGTTTACTTAAATGGGTTTGTTGAGCTAACTCAACTTGCAACGTCGCCTCAGCGACCGCTATTTTTTGGCTAATATCTTGCGCACTTTGTTTTTTCGCAGCATATAGCTGACCACGCTGCTCTAGTAACGTAAACCACTGTTCAAAACTTTCGCTTTCAGGCAACCTAAATTCAGCCAAAGCCTCGTGGAGCTGTTGCTGCTGCTGATTATGGCGCTGTTGGTGTACGACATGCTCTTTTTGTGTTTCATCAATAAGTTGGTGCTGATGCTTAATTCGTTCAGTAAGCAAGGCGAGCGAGGATTGTTGCTGTTTATTTAATGACTGCTGCTCATGTAATCGGTGTTTAAGTTGTTGATATTCACGTTCGAGGGCGGTGAACGCCTGTAATGACTGCTGTTTCTCTGATAACTGTTTTTGGATATCCGTGAGCAACTGCTCTACGGCAGCATGAGTCGTGGTCAGTTCAGGGGCGAGAGCTTTCTGGCACGCGGTCATCCATTGTGTTCGCAGCTGACGCTCTTGAGCTATAAGCTGCTGTTGTGCCTGTTGATTTTCTGCTTGGCGCTGCATTTCTCTTTGCAGTAGCGACTGTTGAGTGACTTGCGTTTGCTTAAGCTCTTCTAACTGTTTGGTTAATGCGATTAAGCGCTGTTCAGTTTGCGTTGGCTCTACAGATTGATATTGTTCAATTGCAGGGTGTTCGGTAGAGCCACAAAGTGGGCAAGGCTCACCCGCAATAAGTTGTTGGCGCTCCTTTTCTAAACTGACGATTTTCTGCTCTAAGCGTAACCGCGCATTCAAATCTGTTAAATGAGGCTGAAGGTGCGTAATTTGTGTTTCAGTTAGCTGGAGCTGCTTTTCAGCCTGAGAAATTGATTGGGTTAGTTCCTCTTGCTGGTGTTGTTTGATTTTTAATTGGTTTTGCTGCTCTTGCCATTGAGATAACAATAAAGGTAAAAGTTGGGCATGTTGTGATCTGGTGTGTAGCTGTTCTATTGATTGATTAAGTTGTTCAATATCTTGTTTTTCTTGCCACTCTAGATAGCGACTTTCAACGAGTTGATATGCCGCAGTATCCTGTTCAAGTTGGTGCTGCGTTTGGGCATTTTGCTCAATTTGCTGTTGTTGCTCGCTAACTAATGCTGACTGCTCTTGTTGCAGTAGTTGTTGTTTTTGCTCTAAGGCTTGTACTTTTTGACTCAATTCATCAATAAATTGACCTTGTTGCCGCCATAAACCTATTTGTTGGGTAATAGCCGCATCTTGGGGATGTTGCTGTAGGTAATGTTCAATTTGCTGTAACTCTTCACGGTCCAAATGAGCTTGATGTTGGGTTCGAGTAATTAAGCTGTGCTTCGATTGATATTCCGTGTGATATTGCTCTTTTTGTTCTGAAATTTCTTTAATCTGTTGGTGTAGATGAAGAATCGCATTATCTAATGGGCGAACGTGGGTATCGATCAACACGGTTTGCTGCTGAACATAATTTTGGTGCTGGCTATGCTCATGTTGGACTTGAGCAAGTTGTGCTTGTAAAGGCGCAAGTTGTTGAGTGTTATTTTCACACTGTTGTGAAAGGCTCTGTTGCTTCTCTAATAATTCATTTAATGCCTGTTGTTGGCGTTCCACATCCTGCCATAAAGGGCGCAAATTTTCAGCAGGCAGATTGTCTGAGAGTTTTTTAAACTGAGGCTCAGCGTCTTGATATGCCTTTTCAGCTTGCTGTTGATCAAGCTCTAACTGATGTAAGCGGGCAGTTAACAGTTGTTGGCGTTGCTGCCAATATAACGCTTGTTGGTTTCGCGTTCGTTTTTGATTAAGCTGCCTTTCTTGGTCTGCTAATACGGTTTGTTGTTCGATGAGGGCTTGATGTTCGCTTTCGGTGAGCAAATGAATGCTTTGCGCTCGAGCTTTTAAAATCTCTAAATCATTTTTGACCTGTTTGTGCTGGCGATAGATATAGCTGGATATTTGACTATAAATTTCCGTGCCGGTGATCTCTTCTAACAGATCGGCTCGCTCTTTTTCGCTCGCATTTAAAAAGGCGGCAAAATCCCCTTGTGAAAGCAAAATAGACTTTGTAAACCGTCCGAAATCTAGCCCTGTGATCTGAACAATTTGTTCTCGTATGTCACTGACTTTTTCCGCAATGATTTTGCCGTCACTGACAGTCGCTAGCTCGGCTTTTGGCGGTTGTAATTTTCCTTCTGGCTTGTTGCTGGCTCGTCGTTGGCTCCAAAATGCGCGGTAAGCGATACCTTTGACCTCAAATTCCACTTCAGCCAAGCACTCGCCAGTATGGCGTGTCATAAGCTCATTCTGTTTAACGGATAGCGTATTTAAACGAGGTGTTTGGTGATAGAGTGCGAGACAAATAGCATCTAGTAAGGTGGTTTTACCCGCTCCAGTAGGGCCTGTGATCGCAAACAATCCTTGGCTAGCAAACGGCTCTTGGGTGAAGTCAATTTTCCATTCGCCTTTTAGAGAGTTAATATTTTTTAGGCGTAGACTTAAGATTTTCATGAATTTCCCTCTAACTCAGCACGCAAAGCGTCATAAGATTGCCTAAAGAGTACTAATAAGCGCTGCTCTTTTTCTTTATCATCTAGCGACTCTTCCGCTAAACGACGCAAAAATACCTCTTCGGCGGTAAGCTCATTTAAGGTTTCATTAGCGAGAGCTTGTTGGGGGTTTTGTGGTTTACGTGCACGGCGTAACAATACAACTTCAACGGGTAAGCCTTTGATAATACTTTCAATACGTTGTTGGATATCAGCAAGATAGTCCTGTGAAGCGACTTCGATATCTAACCAAACTGGGGGCGTATCTGGCTCGATAGAGAGTGCATGTAACTGCTTTTGAATGTCTGCAAGTGACCCTTTTAGTGTTTGCAAAGGTTGAAAAATTGGGATCGCAAGTTGGTGGATCTGCGACAGTTCGCGGCCATCAAACTCCACTAAGCAAACACTTTTTTGTTGGTTCGCTTCATCAAAGCTTAATGCAATCGGTGAACCAGAGTAACGAATATGTTGCTGTTGACCAATAACTTGCGGACGATGAATGTGCCCCAAGGCGATATAGTCAGCCGGAGGGAAAGCGGCAGAGGGAAATGCGTCTAAAGTACCAATATAGATATCACGCACAGACTCCGTCAATTCAGCCCCGACAACCGTTAAATGCCCCGTTGCGATAATTGGGATATCTAACCCCATAGTTTGCCGCTGCTGCTCGGCAAGCTGATAGCTAGCTTGGTAATAGTCACGAATGGCTGTTTGTAATGATAGCTGCTTCTCTTCACTGCTCTGTCCTGCAACACTTAATTGAATATCTCTAGGGCGTAGAAAAGGGATCGCACACAACAGTGCTCCGGGTTGCCCTTGTGCATTCTTTAATGTGATCACATGGGGCGTTGCTCCTGAAGTGACGACATCCGTATTCAAATAGGCAAGCAGTGAACTGGTTTCATTTAAGACGGAAACAGAGTCATGGTTACCACTTAGGATCACCAATTGGCAACCTGTTTGCTGTAGCGAGACGACAAATTGATTATAAAGCTCACGGGCATAACTTGGGGGGGAACCGGTATCAAAAATATCTCCCGCAACAATCATGGCATCAACTTGATGAAGTTTGACCTGCTCAATAAGCCAAGTTAAAAACTGTTGATGTTCGGCTGCGCGGCTTTTAGTGAAAAAATACTGGCCAAGGTGCCAGTCAGAGGTATGGATAATACGCATGAAGGCCCCTTCCTACGGCTTTATATGTATACTATGCTCAGTATACCCTATCATGACCCTTTTAGGGGATCTCTGAACAAGCAGACAATTCAATGTGATAACGATAGGCGAAGCAGCAGGCGCGACGATGTAAAGTATGACGAGAATGTTTCACTTAAATGACAATTTACCGCTAATATAGAAAGGATTATTGTTATTTGATGACGGTATTCATAATTCTGTCATAAAAGTGACGCATAATGCTTTCACTTTTAATGATCTCTTCTTATTTACAGGATTAATCATGGCAAGACGCATTCTAGTGGTTGAAGATGAAGCGCCCATCCGAGAAATGGTTTGTTTTGTATTAGAGCAGAATGGTTTTCAGTCGATTGAAGCTGATGATTATGATTCCGCCATCGCGCAGTTAGTTGATCCATTACCCGACCTTGTTTTATTAGACTGGATGATCCCTGGTGGTTCAGGCATTCAAGTGATTAAACACATGAAACGTGACAGTGATACGCGCGATATTCCTGTGATGATGTTAACCGCAAGAGGGGAGGAGGAGGACCGCGTAAAAGGCTTGGAAGTAGGGGCGGATGATTACCTAATAAAGCCGTTTTCACCCAAAGAGCTTGTCGCTCGTGTGAAAGCCATTCTACGCCGTATTTCCCCGATGGCAACAGAAGACATTATTGAAATGAACGGGTTAACACTAGACCCAACGTCTCATCGGGTCAGCAGTAATGACACTCCTATTGATATGGGGCCGACGGAGTATAAGCTGCTGCATTTCTTTATGACTCACCCTGAACGAGTATATAGCCGCGAGCAGTTACTCAATTATGTATGGGGAGCGAATGTGTATGTTGAAGATAGAACGGTTGACGTGCATATCCGCCGCCTCAGAAAAGCCTTGGAGGCTGAAGGGCATGATAAAATGGTTCAAACAGTGCGTGGTACTGGTTATCGCTTCTCAGTGCGTTACTGATCAATAACAGGAGATACCAGTGCTTGAACGCCTATCATGGAAACAGCTAATTTGGGGGCTGTTTTTATTCATCTTACCTGCATTAATCTTATCGATTTTTATCGGCCATCTTGCATGGTTTTTAGTCATCTCATTGACCGCAGCGCTGATTTGGCACAGTTATAACTTGATGAAGTTGTCATATTGGTTATGGCTTGATCGGAGCATGCTGCCCCCTGATGGTAAAGGCGGCTGGGAGCCAATCTTTTATGGGATCTATCAGCTTCAGCAGCGCAACCGAAAACGTCGGCGTGAATTAGGGCAGTTGATCAAACGCTTTCGCAGTGGCGCAGAATCTCTCCCTGATGCTGTCGTAATGATGACTCTTGAAGGGAATATTTTCTGGTGTAATCGCCATGCTCAACATTTATTAGGTTTTCGCTGGCCGGAAGATAGCGGGCAACCGATTTTTAATTTATTACGCTATCCAGATTTCAGCCGTTATTTTACATTACAAAACTATGAACAAGCGTTAACGATAGAGCTAAACAGTGGCGCTATTGTTGAATTTCGTGTCTTACCCTATACCGAAGGTCAGCTATTAATGGTTGCGAGGGATGTCACGGAAAAGCGCCGATTAGAAAAAGCACGTAGAGACTTTTTTGCGAATGTCAGCCATGAACTACGCACACCACTAACGGTGATCCAAGGTTATCTTGAAGTATTAGATGATCAAGAAAATGCCTCAGCTGCCAACAAAAAAGCGTTAACGGTAATGCAAGAGCAGGCGCATCGAATGGATAATTTGATTAAACAACTGTTACAGTTATCTCGCATTGAAGTGGCGCCTCATATTAATTTAGATGAGCAGGTAAATATTCCTGTAATTTTAAAAATGATTGAACAGGAAGCGATGAGTTTAAGCCAAGGGCGGCAACAGTTTAAATTTATGGTTGATGAAAAGCTGTATGTTTACGGTAATGAAGAGCAGCTTCGTAGTGCGGTGGCTAACTTGGTCTATAATGCCATTATGCATACACCGGAAGGAACAACGATCCAAGTCAGTTGGCAGAAAACACATAATGGGGCACGTTTTGGCGTTGCTGATAATGGGTTGGGGATCCCCCCAGAGCATATTCCACGTTTAACTGAACGTTTCTACCGTGTTGATAAGGCGAGGTCTCGCCAAACAGGGGGAGGAACGGGGCTTGGTTTAGCGATCGTCAAACACGCTTTGCAGCATCATAATAGCCAATTAATGATAACCAGTCAGTTAGGCAAGGGGAGCGAATTCTCTTTTACCCTGCCTCCTGTATTGATCGTATCAGACAAAAAAACAGCTAAAACACTTCATTAAAGACGTGACATACCTCGATGAGAGCGGTAAACAGCCGTTCTTATCGACCCAATCCAACATATCATTATCACCGCCAGATATGTCGCTCCTTCTTATTTAAAAAATGAATCTCTCTATATTTGTGATGGGTTATTAAAAATTTCTGTTTTCTAAAAAACCTATATTTCGCTTTGCAAAACCATAATCGATTTAAAAGATAAGATAAATAATGGTTTAATTGGTTGTTTTTTGTTCAAATCATATAGCGCATATTCTTATTTTACTGACAGTAATCACTAGTTATAAAAAATACTTTAGAGATTTATTCTTGTTTTTAGGTTTGCTATTGCCTTTTTTCCCTATAAAAGTTTTACTTGTAGCCAGTTATTGGCGATTTTTTCTGTTTTTTGATTTTTAATCTTGCCTGATGTGATAAATCGTACACATTGTATTGTTTATCAACTTGTTAATTAGAATTCTATACCGCCATTTATAATTCAAAGAGTTACTGATTAGTTACTCTATATTTTCTAACACCGTTACAAAGATTTAACATAAAATATGGCTCATCGTTTAACATCCAGAGATATTCTTGCCTTAGGTTTTATGACCTTTGCGCTCTTCGTTGGTGCTGGAAATATCATATTTCCACCAATGGTTGGCTTACAGGCTGGCGAGCAAGTGTGGACTGCCGCGCTAGGCTTTTTGGTTACAGGTGTGGGGTTGCCTGTTTTAACCGTTGTGGCATTAGCCAAAGTGGGTGGGGGTATTGAAGCCCTAAGTACACCTGTTGGTAAAACGGCGGGGCTATTGCTTGCTGTTGTTGCTTACCTGTCCGTTGGCCCGCTATTCGCCACGCCTCGCACTGCGACGGTTTCTTACAAAGTGGGGATTGCACCGCTACTTGGTGGCGAATCAGATATATCATTATTAATTTATAGTGCAGTCTATTTTGTGCTAGTCATCGGTATTTCTCTATACCCAGGTAAACTGCTGGATAGTGTAGGTCACATACTGGCACCTGTAAAAATGTTAGCCCTTGCTATCCTTGGTGTTGCGGCTGTGCTTTGGCCGGCAGGTCAACCTATGTTATCAACAGATGAATACCGCGATATGGCCTTCTCAAATGGCTTTATCAATGGCTATTTGACGATGGATACATTGGGGGCAATGGTCTTTGGTATCGTGATTGTTAATGCGGCTCGTTCGCGAGGTATCGAAAACTCCTCACTGCTGACCCGCTATACCATGTGGGCGGGGCTGATTGCGGGAGTGCTACTGACACTGGTTTACCTTTCACTATTTAAATTAGGTGAAAACAGCGCATCCATTATTCCAAACCCTCAAGATGGTGCTGATATTCTGCATGCCTATGTTCAGTATACATTTGGTAACTATGGTAGCTTCTTCCTTGCCGTATTGATTTTTGTTGCCTGTATGGTGACGGCTGTTGGTTTGACCTGTGCTTGCGCGGAGTTCTTTAGCCGCTATGTGCCAATCTCTTACCGCACGCTAGTTTTGGTACTTGGTGCATTCTCCATGGTCGTTTCTAATCTTGGATTAAGTAAACTGATTGCGTTTTCTGTTCCTGTATTAGTGGCGATTTACCCACCTTGTATTGTGCTTATTTTATTAAGCTTTACTTTAAAGTGGTGGCGTAACCCAAGTGTGGTGATTGCCCCAACCATGTTGACCAGTTTTATTGTGGGGTTAATTGGTGCAGCGAAAGCGTCAGATCATCTGAAAACGTATATTCCTGATTGGATGACTGGAATTCCGTTATATCAACAAGATTTGGCATGGTTATTACCATCATTTGTGGTGTTAATTGTAGCGGCAATTTGTGACCGAGTGATCACACCCGCAGCCGAACATAAACAAGCCTAAAAATATCAATATTCGATAATAGAAAAAGGAGCTTATTAGCTCCTTTTTTACTTCTTATTCTGACGGAAAAATATCATAAAAAGAAAGGTTTAAAATAAAAATAGTGCTTTTAATTGCAGTTATTACTTATTGTGATATTAATAATATAAATATGTAGACAAGAGTCATCTGTGATCTTTTGTTTATAAGAAATAATCTGCTATTGGAGCCTTGCATGAAAAAAAATGTTGCTAGCGTGATTGTTGATATTCTCCAAAATTCAGGTGTGAAGCATTGTTATGGCATCGTTGGTGATACTTTAAATTATGTCACGGATGCGATACATGAAAGTAAGATGGAGTGGATCCATGTAAGGCATGAGGAGGTTGGGGGATTTGCCGCCGGTGCCGAATCCTTTATTTCAGGCCAACTCACCGCATGTGCAGGCTCCTGTGGACCTGGAAGCTTACATTTTATTAATGGATTATATGAATCACATCGCAATGGCGCGCCTGTTATTTTGATTGCAAGCCAATTAGATACTAATACAACCGATAGTTCTTTCCCTCAATACGTCGATTTTAAATCCGTTTATAGTGAATGCTCAGTATTCTGCGAAGAAATTATTAGCCCTGATAAAGCGATAGAAGTGACAAAAAATGCCGTTAGTGCAGCTTTAAGTCAAAAAGGTGTCGCTGTTATTATTCTTCCAGTAAATATAAGTAAGTCTGAAATAGACTATCCAAATAAAATAGCTGTCAATTATCATCAACCGCGAATTATCCCGGCTCAAGAAGATATTAAAGCGCTGGCAGATGTATTAAATAAAGGTAAGAAAATAGGTATTTATGCGGGGATTGGTAGTAAAGATGCCAGAGGAGCACTTCTTCAATTGGCAGAAAAATTAAAAGCGCCAATTGCACATACCTCACGAGCCAAAGATTTTATTGAATATGATAACCCATATAATGTGGGAATGACGGGAATGATCGGTATTGAGTCCGGTTTTACCATGTTAAAAAACTGCGATACTCTGCTGCTGTTAGGTACTGATTTCGCATGGCCTCAATTTTTCCCTGAAAAAGCAACCATCGTACAAGTTGATATTAATTTAGAAAATATCGGTAAACGCCACCCTGTCAATTTAGGGCTTAATGGTGATGTCAATGAAACCTTATTGCAATTATTGCCTTTAATTGACAATAAAACCGATGATGAGTTTTTACGTAAATCTGTCGATTTGCACAAAAAGACACTCGAAAAAATTAGCTGGCTAGAAAAAGGGGCGAAAGCTCATGTCATCCACCCTCAATACCTTGCTCAGCTACTCGATAAGCATGCAGATAGCGACGCTATTTTTACGGCAGATGGGGGTTCAGCAATGGTTTGGATGCTGCGCTATATCAATACCAATGGGCAGCGAAGAACATTAACGAGCTTAAAACATGGCACCATGGCTAACGCAATGCCTCAAGCATTAGGATTGAAAAAAGCGTTTCCTAATCGCCAAGTGATCTCTATGTCAGGTGATGGTGGGTTAGCGATGCTATTAGGCGATCTACTCACTATGACGCAAGAAAAATTGGCGGCAAAAATCGTTATCATCAACAATAAATCGCTTAACTTTGTTGAATTAGAACAAAAAGTTGAAGGGTTATTGAATAACTATACCGATTTAGAAAACCCTGATTTTGGTAAGCTGGCGAGTGCGTTAGGGATGTTTGGTGAATCAGTTGAATCCCCAGAAGCATTGGAGGACGCTGTTATCCGCTTCCTAAATTATAATGGCCCAGCGGTATTAAACGTGCATACTTCACCGAATGAATTGGTTATGCCACCGAATGTAGAGCTTAATAGTGTTGTCGGTATGGGGCTTTATACGGCAAAAGCGGTTTTACATGGTCGTAGTGAAGAAGCGATCAGCCTTATTGTGGATAATTTTATTCGTAAATAACGCAAGGTAATTTCAGGTCGTGGGTCAACATCAAGGTGTTTGGCTGCGGCCATAAGAGATTGTGAAAACCATTAAAAATATCAATTTGTTGATTTTTTAGTAGATAACACTAAGCGGGTCTCTCCACTTAGCTAATCATTTAAATGGCGGGTTATCCCGCCATTTGTTTTAAGTGTGGATTTTAATCGACACCAACGGCTTTACCGGCTGGACGACGAACATCATTTGAACCGTAGATATAGCCTTGGCGAACTTTGCCTGAAACTGCGGCATCATTGCCTGATGAGTCTGTTTTATCTCCTTTAGCATCCGGTACGGGCACCATAATTAACTCTGCTGCGCCCCATGGTGTTTGTTCTACCATTTTGTAACCCATCTTATCGAGCAACGCTAAGGTATCTTTAGAGACACCACGCTCCTCATAGTAAACTTCATCGGGTAACCATTGATGGTGGATACGCGGTGCGTTCACGGCTTCTTGAGGAGGCATTCCATGGTCAATGATATTCAGGGCGGTTTGTAATGTGATTGAAATAATCCGTGACCCGCCTGGGGAGCCGAGCACTAAGAACACTTTACCATCTTTGGTCACTATGGTTGGGCTCATCGATGATAGTGGGCGCTTACCAGGAGCAATCGCGTTTCTTTCACCTTGAACTAAACCATACATATTTTTCTCACCGACTTTGGTGGTGAAATCATCCATCTCATCATTTAAAAAGAACCCTGTACCAGGCGGGATCACCACGGAGCCGAAACGTCCATTGATGGTATAAGTCGTTGAAACCGCATTACCTTTGTCATCGACAACAGAGTAATGAGTGGTTTCTGGTTTTTCATGTGGCCCTACACCGGGTTGGACTTGTGTTGATGGCGTTGCTTGGTTAGGTTTGATCTCTTTACGTAGCTCTTCTGCGTAGGCTTTACTCAATAACTTGTCGGTTGGGTTATCGACAAATGCCGGATCGCCTAGGAAAGTGTTTCTATCCATGTAGGCATGGCGCATTGCCTCTGTGAGAGTATGAATATATTCTGCCGAATTGAACCCCATCTCTTTAAGGTTATAGCCTTCTAAGATATTGAGTGTTTGGCAGATGGTTACCCCTCCCGAGCTAGGCGGCGGTGCTGAAATAAATTTATAGCCTCGATAGGTACAGCTAATTGGTGTGGTGTCGGTGATCGTATAATTAGCAAAATCTTTTGCGGTTAAGATCCCCCCATTCTTTTTAGACGCTTCTTCTACGATCTTCGGTATTTCGCCTTCATAGAAAGCTTTAGGGCCTTCTTTCGCAATTTTTTCAAGGGTATTGGCTAAGTCGGTTTGTACTAACAGATCGCCGGGTTGAAAGGCACTACCATTAGGTTTTAAAAAAATGCGTGCGACTTCTGGGTCTTGCTTAAAGCGATCGACAGTGGTATCTAGGACATCGGTATCTGCCCGCGTTAAAACAAAACCTTCTCTGGCTAATTTAATTGCCGGCTCCATGACTTGCTGGCGGCTCATTGTGCCATATTTTTCGAGCGCATAATCAAGCCCTTTTACCGTTCCCGGAACCCCCGATGCGAGGTAACCATAGAGGCTGGCATCTTTTATTAAATTACCATTCTTATCTAAGTACATATTAGCGCTAGCGGCTTCTGGGGCGGTTTCTCTAAAGTTGATAAAAAGATCTTTGCCATTAGCAAGGTGAATGGTCATAAATCCGCCGCCACCAATATTCCCACAGCATGGATTAACCACGGCTTGGGCATATCCCACAGCAACAGCCGCATCAACTGCATTACCGCCTGCATTAAGGATGTCGGCACCAATTTGAGAGGCTAGGTGTTGAGAAGACACAACCATTCCTTTTTTGGCCTCGACAGCAGGTTCTGAGGCGGCAAAGAGTTGAGGTGAGATAAGCAGTGAAAGTAATAGGACAGAGGGGCGCCATGATGTTTTTATCATTCGTATCTCCCGATGAATAAAATGGAATGGGCTTTTTATGAAATTGAGTAACACAATTAACTAATGTGATTCATTTGTTAATTAATTGTGTTCTTTATGTATAGCATAAAATAGCTGGAGAGACTGAAAGATACAATCGAGAAATGTTAACAATGTAGTGAAAAAATTAACTTAAAAATATAAAACAATGGGTTAAGCAGAGCCTGATCGTGGCTCTGCTTAGGGAGACCAATTTATTTTTGGTTGAACAATGCAATATGGATCCAGCCGTTATTGGTCAGTACCAATGGGCTTTGTTGTGATTTTTCAGCACGCTCTTGGGTTGATTTGATTTGTGGGTAGGCGGCAATGACTTTTTCATTTTTGGCCCAAGGTGCCACATCTTCAATTTTTTGTTTAAAGTTAGCGATAGAGATTTTTTGACCACCGCGCTCAGCTGGCTCTGTGAAATTCGTGACTTCAGTGACCACTAACTTACCTGTACAGAAGCTGCCACGCCCAGAAAATTCGGCTTTTGCCTCATCAAAGAATTTTTGACCTTCACTCGTTAAGGTAAATTCAACACCTTCACCTGTTTGTTCTGTTCCCCACATATCTTTGATAACGACTTTTTTTTCTGATTTGTTTAATAATCCAGCATCAACCAAACTATCTAATTGTTCTATTTTTCGAGTATTTGCTTGTGCTAAAAGCTCAGCAGGGAATGGGCCAGTATTGATACAAATAGCCGATTTAGTATCGAGATAATCTTGAATGGATTTTTTGAAATTACTTTCAGAGGCTGTTTGGTTGTTATCACAGCCTGCAAGCAAAGTACCAGCTATAACAACCGATGCTAACAGTTTAAATTTCATCGTTTTTTCCTACTTTACGATTGACGCTATATTGAGTTAAAAATGTAACTATTTATGGATAAATGTAACCATATTATAAATAGCAGTCCTGTAAAAGTATGGTGCGCTATATATCCTCAGATATATTGTTCTTTAGCATCAATTAAGAACTTTCTAGCAATAATTATTTGAAAAAAGACGAATAAAAAGCAGAGAATAAAGTAAAAGCGGGCAAATGGGATTGTCAAAAATAAAAAATCGGCATAAACCGAAGTTTATGCCGATCCATAAAAACAGTAAACGCTATGAATTATAGGCCAGTTGCGTTTTTAGTCAGGTAGTCAGCAACACCTTTAGGTGATGCGTTCATGCCTTCTTTACCTTTTTCCCATTGCGCTGGGCAAACATCACCGTGCTCTTCGTGGAATTGCAGCGCATCAACCATACGCAGCATTTCATCGATGTTACGGCCGAGTGGTAGGTCGTTAACGACTTGGTGACGCACAACGCCATTTTTGTCGACCAAGAAAGAGCCACGCAGAGCAACGCCAGCTTCTGGGTGCTCAATGCCGTATGCTTTCATGATTTCACGTTTGACGTCAGCAACCATTGGGTATTTCACTTCACCAATACCGCCGTTATCAACAGGAGTTTTACGCCATGCGTTGTGAACGAATTCAGAGTCAAAAGAAACACCGATTACTTCCACACCACGTTTTTTGAATTCTTCATAACGGTGGTCGAACGCGATAAGTTCTGAAGGACAAACAAAAGTGAAGTCCATTGGCCAGAAGAAGATCACCGCTGGACGGCCGTTTAGGTGATTTTTCAGGTTAAAGTTGTCAACAATTTCACCGTTACCTAGAACAGCTGCAGCAGTAAAGTCAGGGGCTTGACGTGTTACCAGAACCATAATTTACTCCTATGAGTTTGAATTAAAGGTTTTATATCCATAATAGTTTAAACCACTTATTGGACCGCGTTAGGTGCCTAGTGATAGCGCTATTTTGCTGCTAGGAAGCCTTTCGCTGGTTGCCAACAAACCGTTCAAATTATTTAGGCAATATATCAAGAGAGAATATGAAATTCCCTACAAAGAATAAAGGTATAAATACCAATTTCTGTGATAGTTTTTATCTATCAATTATACTTATTTAACAAATTGATATCAATACAATAGTTTTATTACGGTAAAGTACAAGTGATAATTGATCAAGGCTTCAGTGTTGTGAGGTGACCGACAAATATTCCTTGTTCAGCCTGTTGTATCATTTGCGGATAAAACTGGAAAAAAATCTGTTCAAGTGGCTTATATTGCAATAAAAAGTCATCAAAAGAGCCGCTAAGCGCATGTAGTTTAGGCCGCCGACGTGCCATTCCATTCAACGATTGCCCTATATATGTTTTATCTGCATAGCGAATTAACCAATTTTGGGGCCAGAGAAACTCATTTAACTCCTGAAACTTTTCAGGCGTATGACGCAGATTAGGTTCAATTTGGCGACGTGCATAATAGATGAAATCGGCCAATCCGATAGTTTGTTCGATTTTAGACCAATGCAATGAGAGGAAATGATCCCATACAAGGTCAAGTGTGATCGGCGCGACCCGACGGTAATCCGGCCTGAACAGTGCGCGCGCTTCTTTGACTAAAGGGTGAGAGTCTGTCGCCTTATCAACGGCTCGATGCATAGTGATCCCCGCGACAACATCGGGCGCATAATGGCCTTCTGGGTTGCCACGAACGAAGTCGGCCATGATATTGCCCAATAGGGAGCTATTCGCTTTATAGGCAAGATGCAAGTGAGCAAGAAAGTTCATGTTGATATCATATACTCGATGCTTGGTAAATTATAGCCCGTTTACTGTGCACGCATCTTTAGATGTCTATGGTCTGTTGTTTTAACACGGATCTGAAATTGCCTAGAGATATCCGTTTAGCACGAAATCGAATAGCAAACAGCGATGCAGCGATGACATAAGGAAGAAAATTTTCGTGACTTGAGAAATATTTGTTAAATATTGAAGGTTTTTTCGGCAAAAATACGCTTATTTCTTGCGCCTTTGAGTGCTCAGCACTAGACTAGTCGCCTGTTTTTTTAGATTGAAGTTAAGACAATGCGTGTTTCCGATTTTACTTTTGAGTTACCTGAAGAATTAATTGCCCATTATCCTCAAGCGCAGCGAAGCGCATGTAGACTGCTAAGCCTTGATGGCCCAACGGGGCAGCTCACGCATGGTATTTTTACGGATATCCTTGAGAAACTGTCACCCGGTGATCTGCTGGTGTTTAACAACACGCGTGTCATTCCAGCAAGGCTATTTGGTCGTAAGGCGAGCGGTGGCAAAATCGAAATGCTGGTCGAACGAATGCTGGATGAGCATCGCGTACTTGCTCATATTCGGGCATCTAAAGCCCCGAAAGAGGGGGCAGAGCTGATTTTAGGTGAAGATGAAAGCGTTAATGCGACTATGGTTGCGCGCCATGGGGCTTTATTTGAAGTGCAGTTTGATGATCAGCGCGATGTATTGAGTATCCTCAATGAAATCGGGCATATGCCATTACCACCTTATATCGACCGCCCTGATGAAGAATCGGATAAAGAACTGTACCAAACCGTTTATAGCCAACGTCCTGGCGCGGTTGCAGCTCCTACCGCTGGCTTGCATTTTGATGAGCCTTTATTGGATGCACTACGTGAAAAAGGCGTTGAAATGGCGTTCGTCACCTTACACGTCGGCGCGGGAACCTTTCAACCCGTGCGTGTTGACACTATCGAAGATCATGTCATGCATTCTGAATATGCAGAGGTGCCACAAGAGGTTGTGGATGCCGTATTGGCATGTAAAGTGAGAGGTAACCGTGTGGTCGCTGTCGGAACCACTTCTGTACGCTCATTAGAAAGTGCGGCAAAAGCGAGCCAAGATGCGCTCATTGCCCCATTTTTTGATGATACCCAAATCTTTATTTATCCAGGGTTTGAGTATCAAGTGGTTGATGCTTTGATCACCAACTTCCATTTGCCAGAATCGACACTGATTATGTTAGTTTCTGCATTTGCTGGATATCAAAATACTATGCAGGCCTATAAAGAAGCAGTAGCACAAAAATATCGTTTCTTTAGTTATGGTGATGCTATGTATATCACGCGTAATCCTGATGCTCGTTTTGAGCAGATTGGGCAGTAGCGTGAGTTAGATAGGCGGTGGATAAGCTGCTCGCCTGTGAAAGTTAATATCAGCAACAGACTGTTTTTCTGCTGCTAGGAGAAATAAACGTGAAATATGAATTACAAACCACGGATGGCAATGCGCGTCGTGGGCGCTTGATTTTTGAGCGTGGCGTGGTGGAAACCCCCGCTTTTATGCCTGTTGGTACTTATGGAACTGTCAAAGGGATGACCCCAGAAGAGGTCAAAGAAACAGGTGCACAAATTCTGCTTGGTAATACCTTCCATTTATGGTTGCGCCCAGGGCAAGAGATCATGAAATTGCATGGTGACTTACACGATTTTATGCAATGGCAAGGTCCTATCTTGACTGACTCAGGCGGTTTCCAAGTCTTTAGCCTTGGTGCTATGCGTAAAATTAAAGAAGAAGGTGTGCATTTCCGTAACCCTATTAACGGTGAAAAAATCTTCTTAAGCCCTGAAAAGTCAATGGAAATTCAATACGATCTCGGCTCAGATATCGTGATGATTTTTGATGAGTGTACGCCATATCCTGCCGATTGGGATTACGCGAAGACATCCATGGAGATGTCCTTACGTTGGGCTGCACGTAGCCGTCAACGCTTTGATGAATTAAACAACAAAAACGCACTATTTGGCATCATTCAAGGTAGTGTTTACGAAGATTTACGTGATATTTCAGTTAAGGGGCTGGTAGAGATCGGCTTTGATGGGTACGCTGTAGGCGGTCTCGCGGTAGGCGAGCCAAAAGAAGATATGCATCGTATCTTAGAACATGTATGCCCACAAATTCCGGCGGATAAACCTCGCTATTTAATGGGGGTTGGTAAACCGGAAGATTTAGTTGAAGGTGTTCGCCGTGGCATCGATATGTTTGATTGTGTGATGCCAACACGAAATGCGCGCAATGGTCATTTATTTGTCACGAATGGCGTGGTAAAAATTCGCAATGCGAAGTATAAATCGGATACTTCAACACTCGATCCTGAGTGTGATTGCTATACTTGCCGTCATTATAGTCGTGCGTATTTACACCATCTCGATCGTTGTAATGAAATTCTTGGCGCAAGGCTAAATACCATTCATAATTTGCGTTATTATCAGCGTCTAATGGCTGGTATTCGTCAAGCGATTGAAGATGGTAACTTTGAAGAGTTTGCGAAAGATTTCTATCAGAAGATTGGCAAAAGCCAACCTTCATTAAATATGGAATGAATTTAAGTGCGAAATGAGCTTAATCTGTGTAGCATATTAAGCTTTGCTGTACTTATGTTTTAAATAGCGTTCAATAACAATGAGGAAAGTTGAATGAGTTTTTTTATTTCTGAAGCAGCGGCATCTGCAGGCGCGCCAGCACAGGGCAACCCGTATACGATGATTATTATGCTCGCCGTGTTTGCTTTGATCTTCTATTTTATGATTTTACGTCCACAGCAAAAACGTGCTAAAGAGCATCGTAAACTGATGGAGTCAATCACTAAGGGCGATGAAGTTTTAACAACAGGTGGTTTGATTGGTCGTGTAACCAAAGTTTCTGATAATGGTTATGTTGTTCTTGAACTGAGTGAGAACACCGAAGTAACTATCAAACGTGATTTCGTTGCTGCTGTTTTACCTAAAGGCACAATGAAAGGTATTTAATTTCTGATTTTTCCCGAAGGGAACTGCCGTGCTAAACCGTTATCCTTTGTGGAAGTATCTGATGCTGATCGCTGCGATCCTCATCGGTCTGCTTTATGCGCTTCCAAACCTATATGGTGAGGATCCGGCTGTTCAAATCACTGGCGTGCGGGGAACCGCCGCCAATGAGCAAACGCTGATCCAAGTCCAAAAAACGTTAGAAAAAGACAATATCCAGAGCAAATCTATTGCCTTGGAAAATGGGGCTGTACTTGCCCGATTCAACAACCCGGATATTCAATTGCGCGCTCGTGAAGCACTGGTTAGCGCTCTGGGTGACCAATATGTTGTTGCATTAAACCTTGCACCTGCAACACCTAAATGGCTAGAAGCTGTTGGTGGTGAGCCGATGAAACTCGGTCTAGACCTGCGTGGTGGGGTTCACTTCCTCATGGAAGTCGATATGGACACTGCATTAAGTAAATTGCAGGAACAAAACATGGACGGTATACGTAACGATTTGCGCCAAGCAAAAGTTCCGTACTCTTCTATCCGTAAAGGCGACAATTACAGCGTTGAGATCCGTTTCCGTAATGCTGATGATCGTAGCCAAGCAGAGAAAATACTCCTTCGTAAGTTCCAAGATCTTGTATTTTCTAATGGTAACAATAATACCATGACTGCAGTTATGACGGATGAGCGTCTACGTGAGGCTCGTAACTATGCCGTATCTCAAAACATTACCATTATTCGTAACCGTGTAAACCAATTGGGTGTTGCAGAACCTCTTGTTCAGCGCCAAGGTGCGGAGCGTATTGTTGTTGAGTTACCTGGTATCCAAGATACCGCGCGTGCCAAAGAAATTTTAGGGGCAACGGCAACCTTAGAGTTCCGTTTAGTTAACCAAAGTGTTGACCCAGCAGCGGCAGAAAATGGTCGTGTGCCGGGCGATTCTGAGGTTAAGTATGATCGTAATGGCTTCCCTTACGTTCTGTATAAGCGAGTCGTCCTGACTGGTGACCACATCACTGACTCAACTTCAGGTAGTGATGAAAATGGTGCGCCACAAGTAAGTATTGGCCTTGATAGCGCGGGTGGCTCTGTCATGTCTGATTTTACCCGTGACAATCAGGGTAAACAAATGGCAACGCTGTTTGTTGAATATAAAGACAGCGGGAAAAAAGATGCCGAAGGCCGTGTAATTTTGATGAAAGATGAGAAAGTGATTAACGCGGCGAATATTTCTGCGCGTTTCGGAAGCCAATTCCGTATCACGGGGATCACTGATCCAAACGAAGCTCGTCAATTGTCGCTATTGCTACGTGCTGGTGCGTTAATTGCGCCAATCCAAATCGTTGAAGAGCGTACTATTGGGCCGACTCTTGGTTTACAAAACATTGAACAAGGTCTAAAAGCTTGTTTAGCTGGTTTGTTCGCCTCAATCTTATTTATGATTATTTACTATCGTAAGTTTGGTTTGATTGCGAGTACGGCGCTGTTTGCAAACTTGATCATGATTGTTGGGGTGATGTCCTTGTTACCAGGCGCCACACTGACCATGCCAGGTATTGCCGGTATCGTACTGACCCTTGCTGTCGCCGTCGATGCTAACGTTTTGATTAACGAACGTATTAAAGAAGAGTTGCGCAATGGGCGTTCAGTCCAGCAATCTATTCATGAAGGCTATAAAGGCGCTTTCTCAAGTATTATCGACGCAAACCTGACTACACTTATCACTGCAATTATTCTGTATGCAGTGGGTACAGGGTCAATCAAAGGCTTTGCAATTACGACAGCTATCGGTGTCGCCACCTCTATGTTTACAGCTATTATTGGTACACGTGCTATCGTGAACCTGCTATATGGCGGTAAACGTATCAACAAGCTGTCAATTTAAGGAGCACGTTGTGGCACAGGATTATACTGTTGAACAATTGAACTATGGTCGTAAAGTCTATGACTTTATGCGCTGGGACAACGTTGCCTTTGGGATTTCTATTGTATTACTGATCGCATCTATCGCGATTATTGGGATGAAAGGCTTTAACTGGGGCCTTGACTTCACTGGTGGTACAGTCATCGAAGTCAACCTGAGTCAGCCAGCTGATTTGGATAAAATTCGTGACAGCCTTTCTAATACGGCTCACAAAGATCCTTTAATCCAAAATTTTGGTAGCAGCCGTGACATCATGATCCGTTTACCACCTATTGAAGGGGTTGCAGGTCAAGAAGTCGGTAAAGAGATCATCACTATCATCAATAAAAATGTTGATGAGCAAGCGACAGTGAAGCGTATTGAATTTGTGGGGCCTAGTGTTGGGGCAGAACTTGCTCAAACAGGGGCACTTGCACTGTTAACGGCGCTTATCTGTATCTTGATTTATGTTGGTTTCCGCTTTGAATGGCGTCTAGCGACAGGTGCAGTATTAGCACTTGCGCATGACGTTGTGATTACGTTAGGTATTCTATCTTTGTTCCATATTGAGATAGATATGACCATCGTGGCGTCATTGATGTCCGTTATTGGTTATTCACTGAACGACAGTATCGTTGTATCTGACCGTATCCGTGAAAACTTCCGTAAAATTCGTCGCGGTACACCGTATGAAATCATGAACGTCTCTTTAACACAGACCTTAAGCCGTACCATTATGACATCTGCAACAACACTGTTAGTGGTGCTGATGCTGTATATCTTCGGTGGCGCGATGTTAGAAGGCTTCTCATTGGTCATGTTAATCGGTGTAACCATCGGTACGATTTCATCTATCTATGTGGCTTCTGCACTAGCACTGAAAATGGGTATGAAACGTGAGCACTTACTTCCACCGAAAGTTGAGAAAGAAGGTGCTGACCAAGAGTCTTTACTACCGTAATCCCCATTGGGTGAAAGTCGGTGGCTTAGGTGACTGAATGAAAGCCGTCTGGTGTGTTCTAAAAAGATGGCTTAAACATGAAAACACCCCGTTAGACTGCAAATGTACAGTCTTGCGGGGTGTTTTTTATTAAGCTCTGGGTTACACTGTTTACCCGAAATAAGAATCAGGAAACACTATGCACTGCCCATTTTGCTCTGCTGTAGATACGAAAGTAATTGACTCGCGTCTGGTTGGAGAAGGCTCTCAAGTGCGCAGGCGTCGTCAATGTCTGCTTTGCCATGAACGCTTCACCACCTTTGAAGTGGCGGAACTTGTTATGCCACGGGTAATTAAAAGTGATGAAGTACGCGAACCCTTCGATGAAGAAAAGCTAAGTCGTGGTATGCAAAAGGCCTTGGAAAAACGGCCCGTAAGTGCTGATGCCGTTGAACAGGCCATTATTTCTATCAAATCACAACTACGTGCAACAGGGGAACGTGAAATCCCTTCTAAAATGATTGGTAATTTAGTGATGGATGAACTGAAGAAACTGGATAAAGTGGCTTATATCCGCTTTGCTTCAGTCTACCGTAGCTTTGAAGATGTACGGGAGTTTGGCGAAGAGATCGCTAAATTACAGGATTAAGAACATGATTGAACAAGACCGCATCTATATGGCGCGGGCACTTGAGCTTGCCCAAAAAGGCCGTTTTACCACTTCACCAAATCCTAATGTGGGTTGCGTTATCGTACGTGATGGTGAAATTGTTGGTGAAGGGTATCACCAAAAAGCGGGTGAACCGCATGCTGAAGTTCATGCCTTACGCATGGCAGGAGAGAAAGCGAAAGGCGCTACCGCCTACGTAACATTAGAGCCATGCAGTCATCACGGTCGTACCCCACCTTGCGCTGAGGCTTTGATTAATGCGGGTGTTCGTCGTGTTGTGGCAGCAATGCAAGACCCCAATCCTCAAGTTGCAGGTCGGGGATTATATATGCTTTCTCAAGCGGGGATTGAAACCGCAAGTGGCGTATTGATGGAAGAAGCGGAATCATTAAACCGTGGATTTTTAAAGCGTATGCGTACAGCATTCCCTTATGTTCAACTGAAACTTGCAGCCTCCCTTGACGGCAAAACGGCCTTAGAATCAGGTGAAAGTAAATGGATCACGTCAGCAGCAGCAAGGCAGGACGTACAGGTATTGCGTGCGCAAGCGAGTGCAATTTTGAGTACCAGTAGTACTGTGCTGGCAGATAACCCTTCACTGACCGTACGTTGGAATGAATTACCTGCCGAGATACAAGCTGTTTATCCGCAAAGCACATTGCGTCAACCAATTCGTATTGTTTTAGATAACCATAATCGCGTCACGGCGGAACATAAGGTCACCCAATTGGCAGGTGAATGTTGGTTAGTTCGCTCTCAACCCGAGCCTGATGCGGTTTGGCAGGGGCAAGTTGAACAGCTTGCTATTCCATCTGATGATAATGGTATTGACCTTGTGATCTTGATGATGCAGTTGGCTAAACGAAATGTGAATAGCGTTTGGGTTGAAGCAGGACCAATACTCGCTGGCTCATTGTTAAAACTTGGTTTGGTGGATGAGCTGATTGTCTATATTGCTCCTAAATTATTAGGGGATACAGCGCGAGGTTTGGTGAATATTCCAGCACTTGCACATTTGTCAGATGCACAAAAATTTGAATTTACTGATGTGCAGAAAGTCGGTGATGACCTGCGTGTCAGGCTACGTCCTGTGTGGTAATAAAAGTTTTTTATCATTTTGCTAAAATTCAACCACGCGATTAACGAAAGAATGTGATAAAATCCGCGCCCCGCGGGTTATAATTAATATTAAAGGAAGGCTATGAACGTAATTAAAGGTGTTGTTGCCGCGCCACAAGCGCGTGTCGCCATTGCAATCGCTCGTTTTAACAACTTTATTAATGATAGTCTGCTGGACGGTGCTGTTGATGCTTTAGAGCGTATCGGCCAAGTGTCTCAAGATAACATCACTGTTGTCTGGGTGCCAGGCGCTTACGAGCTACCATTAACCGTTAAAGCACTGGCCGAAACGAAAAAATACGATGCTGTTATTGCATTAGGCACGGTGATCCGTGGTGGAACTGCGCATTTTGAATATGTTGCAGGTGAGTGCAGTTCAGGTCTTTCTCATGTCGCAATGAACAGTGAAGTGCCAGTCACTTTCGGTGTTTTGACGACTGAAAATATTGAGCAAGCCATTGAACGTGCTGGTACTAAAGCTGGCAATAAAGGCGCTGAAGCTGCTCTGACGGCATTAGAAATGATTAATGTACTTAAAGCTGTAAAAGGCTGATTTAGTTTTTATTTAAGGGGAATCTTGTGAAACCTGCTGCTCGTCGCCGCGCTCGTGAGTGTGCTGTACAGGCCATCTATTCATGGCAATTATCCGGTAATAATGTTTCCGATGTGGAATATGAATTTATTGCTGAACAGGACATGTCTGACGTTGACGTTATTTATTTTCGTGAACTGTTGTCGGGAGTCGCCAATAACGCTGCTAAGCTTGACCAGCTAATGGCTCCTTTCCTATCTCGCCAGCTTGAAGAGTTGGGGCAGGTAGAGAAAGCGATTTTACGTGTTGCTATGTATGAACTAAGCTACCGTGAAGATGTGCCTTATAAAGTTGCAATTAACGAAGGCATTGAACTAGCCAAAGTTTTTGGTGCTGAAGATAGCCATAAATTTGTGAATGGTGTTCTCGATAAGGCTGCGCCTTCTGTTCGTCGTAAAAAATAAAAATTGATCAGGGTTCCCTCCTGTAATACTACAGTAGTAATGAGGTAGGCTGGGTTCCGGCCTATCTTTGTCTTTTATGTCTAATTATCAGTGATGAAGTTGATAACTGGGCATAGCGAAAATGGAAAAGCTACCATGTCATATGGCGAATTTGACCTCATCGCGCGTTACTTTAACCGTCAAACAACAAACAGACGGGATGTGAATATTGGTATTGGTGATGACTGTGCGTTGATGACCATCCCAGAAAAACAGCAGCTTGCTGTGAGCACCGATACATTAGTTTCTGGTATCCACTTCCTTCCTGAAATTTCTCCAGCCGATCTTGCTTACAAATCATTAGCGTCTAATTTAAGTGATCTTGCTGCTATGGGAGCAGATCCGGCATGGGTTTCTCTAGCGATCACACTACCTCATGTTGATCCAGATTGGTTAGAGCAATTTAGCGATAGCTTATTTGAGCAAATTAACTATTACGGTATGCAGCTAATTGGCGGTGATACAACGCGTGGACCAATGAGCCTAACTTATACCGTACATGGCTTAGTACCGAGTGGGAAAGCATTGTCACGCTCAGGAGCCCGTAATGGCGACTGGATATACGTGACGGGCACACTAGGTGACAGCGCTGCGGGTTTAGCAATATTACAGGGGAAATTAGATATTGCTGATGAGAGCCAAAAGTCATGGCTAATTGGGCGTCATCTGCGTCCTCAGCCGCGTATTTTACAAGGGCAGGCGTTACGCCACTTAGCTTCTTCCGCGATTGATATTTCTGATGGTTTAATTTCCGATCTCAATCATATCCTCAAGGCTAGCGGCTGTGGCGCTCGTATTAATCTTGATGCTTTACCACTTTCCGAGGCGTTGCAACAAAACTGCTCTGTAGAGCAAGCACGCATTTGGTCGTTAAGTGGTGGTGAAGATTATGAGCTTTGCTTTACGATCCCTGAAGTTAATCGTGGTGCTTTAGAAGTAGCATTGGCTCATACAGGCGCTAATTTTACGTGTATTGGTCAAATAAAACCGCAATCAGAAGGGATCAGTTATTATTGTGATAATCAGGCGGTTGATGTTGCCCTTAAAGGGTTTGATCATTTTGCATTAACGGATGTTAATAGTTAAGTTGATAAAATAATCATGTTGTTTAGTGAACCCGTGTCAGTGATTGAGACGGGTTTTTTATTTTAAGCGATCAAAAAAGATCTTTTTGTTATCGTAATAATCCGTGTTGTTATTTTATATAGGTTACAAAGAGGTCATTACCGCGAATTTTTATAGAAAAATATAATAGGTTCTAGATAGAGGATATTAAAAATAGCGATTATAAAATTAGAGGAAATTACTTAATCTATTGAATCTATTTGATTTATTTTCTTTTTTGCAAAAGAAAGCTGCCAAAAGGCAGCTAAAATAAAAATGAGGCGTATATCTCATATAAATATGAGACATTTATGTCAATAATGACAAAAATTATTATGAGGGTAATTGGGTATTAACTTCATACTGAACTTTATTTGAGATAAAAGCAAGATCCTTTTAAAAGAATTTTAGCTTAGTTTGATCTTATCGATGATCAAAATAATTTTATCTTAAATAAGAAAAATGAAATTTCACATAAGGAAGCGGGGATTATAATGGAAGATCGATTAAGGAAGAATATTGAGAAAAACAGGTATTGTTATTATCACAATACCTGTTTTTTACTATAGGTTATGATTTCTGCTGATATTGTTCGATTGCGTGAATAATACCTTGACTATCGAGACCTAAGTCAGCAATAAGCTCTTCTTGGCTGCCTTGCGGTATAAAGAAATCAGGTAAACCAAGATTTAATACAGGTATCATCTTATGTTCGCGCATCAGGAATTCGTTAACACCACTGCCTGCACCGCCCATGATAGCATTCTCTTCTAGCGTGACTAACATGTCATGGCTGTTTACCATATCGAGGATCAGTGCTTCATCTAATGGTTTAACAAAGCGCATATCAACAACGGTTGCATTAAGCGCTTCGGCAGCGACGAGCGCATGTTTGAGTAATGTACCGAAGCAGAGGATGGCAATTTTTTCCCCTTGGCGACGAATGACCCCTTTACCAATTGGTAGTGGTGCAAGAGGTTGTAATTCTGCTCCAGTGCCTGTTCCGCGAGGGTAGCGTACCGCGCTAGGGCCATCTTTATAATGGTAACCAGTATGTAGCATTTGGCGGCATTCATTTTCATCACTTGGCGTCATGATAACGAGTGTTGGAATGCACCGTAGGTAAGAGATATCAAATGCCCCTTGGTGAGTTTGGCCATCAGCCCCAACAATCCCCGCACGATCAATGGCAAATAAGATAGGGGTTTTTTGAATCGCAACATCATGGATCACTTGATCGTAACCGCGCTGCAAGAAAGTGGAGTAAATCGCGACGATCGGATTATAACCTCCGATAGCTAAGCCAGCGGCAAAGGTAACGGCATGTTGCTCGGCGATGGCGACATCGAAGTATTGGTTAGGGTACTCTTTGGAAAAACGCACCATTCCTGACCCTTCACGCATAGCCGGTGTGATAGCCATGAGCTTATCATCGTTTTGGGCTTCTTCGCATAGCCAATCCCCAAAAATCTTAGAAAATGTAGGACGGGTCTCTTTACTCTTAGGCAGGGTAAATGTGCTTGGATCAAATTTAGGAACAGCATGCCAACTGATCGGATCTTTTTCAGCAGGCTCATAGCCACGACCTTTTTTGGTCATGATATGTAAGAACTGAGGCCCTTTTAGATCACGCATATTTTTCAAGGTTTGCACAAGCGCAACGACATCGTGACCATCAACAGGGCCGATGTAGTTAAAACCTAACTCTTCAAACATGGTGCCAGGAACGACCATGCCTTTGATATGTTCTTCTGTTTTCTTTAATAGCTCTTTAATCGGCGGCATATTAGAAAACACTTTTTTACCACCTTCACGCAAAGTGGTGTAGAGCTTGCCAGAGAGCAGGTGAGCAAGATGGTTATTCAGCGCCCCAACATTTTCAGAAATCGACATTTCGTTATCGTTGAGGATGACTAACATATCAGGAGCAACATCACCGGCATGGTTCATGGCTTCAAATGCCATACCCGCAGTAATCGCACCATCCCCAATGACACAGACGGTTTTGCGGTTTTTATCTTCTTTTTCAGCGGCAATGGCCATACCTAAACCGGCACTAATTGAGGTTGATGAGTGACCAACGCTCAATACGTCATATTCGCTTTCGTCACGCCAAGGAAAGGGATGCAAACCATTTTTTTGACGAATGGTATCAATGCGATCTCGGCGACCTGTTAAAATCTTATGGGGGTAGGCTTGATGGCCCACATCCCAGACAAGGTTATCGAAAGGAGTTTTATAAACATAATGTAATGCAACGGTGAGTTCAACGGCGCCTAAACCAGAGGCAAAGTGACCGCTAGATCGACCAACACTACTAAGTAAAAATTGCCTGAGTTCATCACACAGCTTCGGCAGGCTTTCTTTCGGCAGCAGACGTAGCTCTTCCGGTGTTTCTGCCAGCGCTAGTGTTGGATACTTAGCGATATCAATACTCATTAGGGGGCCCACGACTATTTATAATTGTTAATAAGGTAATAACGCTGGTTAATTCCAGCGTTTGAATTTAGCTATTATGCCACTTTTATTATCAATAGTATGAATAGAAAGCAGCATTGTATACTCGTTATGATCTCGATGGCAGCGTTATTGACTATGTTCACGCGTGCTGACCATAGATTTTTGTATGATCCTAGCAACTTGTTCGCTTCTCGCCTAGCCGCATCTTTAATCGTTTGAGAGTATGTAAGATTAGCTTTTACGCTCGATAATGAAATTCGCTAGGGCGACTAAAGTTTGTGTATTATAGCCTTCTGCTTCAATGGCTTTTAACGCTTCCAACGCATTATAATACAGCTCGCGAGCTTTTTCTTGAGCCGCTTCAAGTCCAAGCAAAGATGGATACGTGCTTTTCTCATGCTCAGCATCAGCGCCTTGGCGTTTGCCTGTCACTTCACTATCACCAATCACATCCAAAATATCATCTTGTACTTGGAATGCGAGGCCAATAGATTCTGCATACTTATCTAATGCAGGTAGTGCCTTATGTCCTTTTATTCCAGCGGCATAAGCACCCATACGAATAGCTGCTCGTATTAATGCACCCGTTTTGTGTTGGTGAATACGTTCAAGGGCTGCAAGATCAACACGCTTGCCCTCAGCCTCAAGGTCGAGTGCTTGACCACCACACATACCCGCTAGACCACTGGCATAAGCGAGTTCTGACAACATAGCAATTCGGTCTTTGTCAGTAACATCAGGCATTTCTGCGGAAGACAGTAGCTGGAAGGCTAATGTTTGTAGCGCATCACCCGCCAAAATGGCATTCCCTTCACCAAATTTGATATGGCAAGTGGGTTGCCCACGCCGTAGGTCATCATCATCCATAGCAGGGAGATCATCATGAATTAATGAGTAGGCGTGAATACACTCAACCGCTGCCGCTGGCGCATCAAGATTAACAGAATCGACACCCAGCATGCTTCCTACAGTATAGGTCAAAAACGGGCGTAGGCGTTTCCCCCCAAGTAGTGCACCATGTTTCATGGCAGCGGCAAGGGGTAAATCAGAGAAAGGAAGCGCATCTAAGGCATTTAGTAAATACTGGTTAACTCGCTCATACGCTTGTTGTTGCTGTATTGTGAAGCTATTAGGGTGTTGTTCGGACATAATTTATTCGGTATCTGGTGAAAAATCATCAAGAGCTTTATTTTCATCATCGCTAAGCAGGATTTGCACGCGTTGCTCAGCCTGTTGCAGGACTTTTTGCCCTTGTTTAGCGATTTGGATGCCTCGTTCAAACTCATTGAGCGCATCTTCAAGTGGTAGTGAGCCAGACTCAAGGCGAGAAACAATTTCCTCAAGTTCTTTGAGTGAGTTTTCGAAGCTAACTACAGGTACTTGCTGAGATTTTTCTTTAGCCATCTTTCTTTAACCACAAATATTTAATCATTCAATCAAAGGATTGTATTAATTGAGCAGACTAACTTAGTCTCGCGCTGGATACAATTTATTATTGGTGTTTTTAGATTCAACACACAAGATAGTGCTATAATACGCCTCTTTATTGACAATTGGTAACCTGTACGTGTGTCACTTTTAAAATACGTTCACTTGCCCCTATAACATTAACATGCTGCTATTATGAAGTTTATCATTAAGTTATTCCCAGAAATTACGATTAAAAGCCAGACCGTTAGGCTACGTTTTATTAAGATCCTTACCAGCAATATCCGTAATGTCCTGAAGCCGTTGGGCGAAGAAATCGCGGTTGTCCGTCATTGGGATAACATTGAAGTGCGTGTTAAAGGGGAAACGAAACACGACGAAATTTGTGACATGCTGACGCGCATTCCCGGTATTCACCATGTGTTAGAAGTTGAAGAAAAGCCGTTCACCAGTTTGCACCATATTTATGAGATGGTGCATGACTCTTATGCGCCTTCGCTAGAAAATAAAACTTTCTGTGTGCGCGTCAAGCGAAGAGGGAAGCATGAGTTTACTTCTATTGAGGCGGAGCGCTATATCGGTGGTGGCTTAAATCAACATATTCCTTCTGCGAAAGTGAAGCTGACAGCCCCCGATGTTACGGTGCATTTAGAGATAGAAGACGAAAACTTGATCCTCGTAAAAGCACGCTATGAAGGTATTGGTGGTTTCCCTATTGGGACGCAAGAAGATGTATTATCACTGATCTCTGGGGGCTTTGACTCTGGGGTATCAAGTTATATGTTGATGCGCCGTGGTTGCCGTGTTCATTACTGCTTCTTTAATCTAGGTGGAGCGGCTCATGAAATTGGTGTTAAACAAATTGCCCACTATCTCTGGAACCGCTTTGGTAGTTCCCATAAAGTCCGTTTTATCGCGGTTAATTTTGAGCCTGTTGTGGCAGAAATCTTAGAAAAAGTAGATGACGGACAAATGGGCGTTGTCTTGAAACGCATGATGGTCCGTGCCGCTTCAAAGGTTGCTGAACGCTATGGCGTTCAAGCGATAGTGACAGGGGAAGCATTAGGGCAGGTATCAAGTCAAACATTGACCAATTTGCGTTTGATTGATAATGCGTCTGACACTTTGGTATTGCGTCCTCTTATCTCTCATGACAAAGAGCATATCATCAAAATTGCCCGTCAAATTGGCACAGAAGATTTTGCAAAAACCATGCCTGAATATTGTGGTGTGATTTCGAAAAGCCCTACTGTTAAAGCAGTGAAAGCGAAAATTGAAGCGGAAGAAGCCAATTTTGACTTTAGTATCTTAGATCAAGTCGTTGAGCAGTCACAAAATATTGATATTCGCCAGATAGCCCAAGAAAGCCGTGAACAAGTCATGGAAGTGGAAATGGTGAGTGAGCTTGCGCCTGAGCATGAAGTGATTTTAGATATTCGCTCTACGGACGAACACGAAGAGAAGCCATTATCCATTGAAGGGATTGAGGTTAAGCATATCCCGTTTTACCGCTTGGGTACTCAATTTGGCGATTTACCAAAAGATAAAACCTACTTGTTATATTGCGAGCGCGGGGTGATGAGCCGTTTACAAGCTCTTTATTTGCAAGAGCAGGGGTTTAATAATGTAAAAGTCTATCGCCCGTAACCAAGTCATGTCATAACTAAGATAAAGGCCGAACGGTATCATCGTATCGGCCTTTACTATTACTGCTCTAAATAATCATTAATCCCATTAGGTAAAATTAATTGAGATGCAACCTTGCCGGCGATATCGCGGCCAACCAGCAACTCAATCAATTTCAAGGCGAAATCAAAGGTTGTTGCTGGCCCTTGGCTCGTTAATAAGTTGACACGCTCATCAAAATAGACTCGCTTATCAACCCATTTATTTGCCGCAATTTGATTTTTCATCGTGGGATAACCTGTCATATTCCCGATTGGAAATAACTGGTGGTATTCCAATACCAAAGCAGGAGCGGCACAAATCGCGGCTACAATTTTACCATCAAGGTGCATTCTCCTCGCTTTTTCCACGACTAATGGGCTGTCGCGGAAGGTTTCGGCTCCTTTTACTCCACCGGGAAGAACAATCGCATCAAAAGGTTCATCAGCCACCTTGATAATTGGGGTATCAGCGATAATTCTGACGCCTCTAGAGGCGGTTATTTCAATAGAGCCATCGTCAGTCACACTTGCTAATGTAACCTTGATCCCTGCTCTTACTAATAAATCAGCAGTGGTTACGGTTTCGATTTCTTCACTACCATTGGCGATGCATATCAGTACGGAAGCCGTCATTTTTTTCTTCTCGCTGTTTAATAAAATGGTACAAACGATCATTCTCTGGTGTGCTTAGGCCATGCGCTCTTGCTTGTTTAATGAGATAGCCTGTAATGTAGTCGATTTCGGTTCGTCGCTTATTACGAATGTCTTGTAACATTGAGGAGTAGTTACTCGCCGTACTGTGAATAATGCCATAAATATAGTCAACAAGCTGGGCTTTATCAGTATGCAGTCCTTCAATAGCCATCACTTGGCATATTTCATCAATTAGCAAATTAATTTGCTGTGAATGATTGAGTAAATCACCATTTTTACAATTATGAAGAATAGTGAGAGGATTTATCACACAGTTGACGGCAAGTTTCTTCCAACACGTCGTCAGGATCTGGTTATGCCATGCGACATCTGGAAGGGCCTCATGCAAAATATCGGCAATGGGGTAGTAATTTTCAGCCAGTGAGTTAACGGCTCCGATATGGGTTATACCATTAGCGACATGAAAAACTTGGTTGTTTTCTTGCCAAGCTGCGTGGGTGGTGATGCCGGATAAAAAAGGATGGCGTAAAGTGCCTAATTCATCAAGGGTCCCCATGCCGTTATGAAGTAACAGGATCGGGCAGGCGTCTGGTATATTATGCAGTAAAGGCAGTAGCGCATCGGAGACTTGCCATGCCTTCAAACACACAATAACCAATTCACTGTTTTGTAAATGATTGAGGTTATTGCAAGGGATCCATTCACGAAAAATACGGCCATCGGGTTCGTTGACATCAACAAATAAGTCAGATTGGGCTATACGTAGCCAGCCTTGTATATCGTGCCCTTGCTGACTTAACGCGGCGAGCCATAATTTACCAATAGCACCACAACCGATAAGCGTTATTTTCATATTCCCCCTCTGGGTATTAGTCAGGTTCAAGCCAATAGTTATTTAATGGTCAGTTTTAACCCTTTCAAATTGCAGCTAGGTGTTAAAATCGTCATCTGATGGGTAAACACATAGCCAATGGTGCTGCGCTTGAAGCTCGACGAGTATAGATGCTTGTAAATTCATATATCAAGTATAGTGCTTTTGCTCTTAATAGAAAGAAGCTATCATGCATCACATTGATTATCAGGAGGTCATAACCATGCCATCATTTGATATTGTATCTGAAGTAGAAATGAATGAAGTGCGTAATGCGGTTGAAAATTCCGAGCGCGAATTAACCACCCGTTGGGACTTTAAAAATGTGGCGGCAAGCTTCGAACTCAATGAGAAGAGTGAATCTATCAAAGTAACGAGTGAGTCGGACTTTCAAGTTCATCAGTTGTTAGACATTTTACGTGAAAAAATGGCAAAGCGTGGCATTGATGGCGCTGTCTTGAATATTCCCGATGATGTTGTGCACAGTGGCAAAACTTACAGTGTTGAAGTGACGTTAAAGCAGGGGATTGATGCGGCAACGGCTAAAAAAATTGTTAAGTTAATTAAAGATAGCAAACTGAAAGTTCAAGCTCAGATCCAAGGTGAGCAAGTGCGAGTGACAGGCAAATCACGTGATGATTTACAATCAGTGATGGCACTTGTCCGTTCTGGCAACCTAGGCCAGCCATTCCAGTTTACTAACTTCCGTGACTAATAGGCACAACAGCCCGCTGCTGATATTGCCGCGGGCTATTTGTATTAATCTTCACCTTTAATTATTGCTTCTAGTTGTTCTCGCGTTGTCAGTTTCCTATCCACTTTCACATAAACGCCCATTTCATCGGGAATAATGACGGCTTCTAATACACCCGGCAGCGTGGAAAGTTGAGCTTGTAACTTGTCGATATTTTTAAATCGATGAGGTAAAACAAGACGAATACTGCTGACATAAGGAGGCTGCCGCATGGTCAGACTCACGATAAACCAAATGGCTGTTAAGGCTAGCCCGCCAATAAATACGGCTGCCGCTCCATCCATATCATAGAGCCACCCACCGAGTATGCCGCCTATCGCCACACCTAAAAACTGGCTGGTGGAATAAACCCCCATTGCGGTTCCTTTATAGCCAGCGGGAGCTTCTTTACTGATCAATGAAGGGAGAATGGCTTCCATAATATTAAAGGCGACAAAAAATAGCTGTAATCCTAAAAAGATCACCCACAGATGGTTTCCCGATAACCATAAAGTGACCTCAGCTAACGCCAAGATAAAAATACATAGTAAAAACACCTGTTTCATTTTTCGGTGTTTTTCAGCATAGATAATAAAGGGAAGCACTGATACAAAGGCGATCAGCATGGTAATCAGATAAGCCTTCCAGTGATCTTTTGCCAAGTATCCCGCATGAGTCATGATTAAGGGGAAGGCAACGAAGCTCGACATAAGCAAAGTATGTAGGCTTAAAATGCCAAAGTTGAGTTTTAGCAACTGGGGGTTCGTTATGACTGTACGCAAATTCTCTTTTACGAAAGCGGATTCGCGGTTAGTCATATGCTGATGGCTATTAGGCACCACAAACAGGGTGACCACAATAGCACCGCCCGCTAGTAGGGTGATCCCCCAAAATAACCCACTTAATCCAACCCAGTGAGTGACGATTGGTCCTAGGACTAATGCGATAGCAAAAGTGATGCCAAAGCTAATCCCTAAAAAAGCCATGGCCTTGGTACGATTCTGTTCGCGGGTAAGGTCAGAAAGTAATGCCATAACGGCAGCAGAAATCGCTCCAGCACCTTGTAAGGCACGACCAATAATGATCCCCCATATGGAGTCACTAAGTGCGGCGAGTACGCTACCAATGATAAATATCATCAACCCAACTACGATTAAAGGTTTACGACCAATTTTATCTGACATCAAGCCGAAAGGGATTTGGAAGATGGCTTGGCTTAGGCCATAAATACCAATCGCGACCCCGACCAAAAGCTCTGATGAATCTTTAAGGTGAATACCATAACTGGTTAATATGGGTAATACCATAAACATCCCTAGCATTCTTAGGGAAAAAACAGAGCCTAGCCCCCATGTCGCACGTAATTCGGAGCGGGTCATCTTGTTATCATTCATGGTAAAGCCTCGGGTATAGACGAAAAAGGTTATTCTATTGGGGAACCTAGAGGTAGGTAAATGAATATTTAATCATTATTAATAATCAATAATGATGTTATAAATGAAAACGGCAGGACTGGCCTGCCGTTGGGAGTTATTGTGTCAGAAATTATCTAACTAAAGCTATAACAGTATCGGTTGAAACTGTTGGGTCAACTGACATCATGACACTCAATGAAGTGATCGCCACAATGGAGAAGATAAACAGTTTACGAGCCCAAACACGGTCATCATTTTCGGTTTTAAACCCAGAAATTGCCATGCCAAGCCACCAAAGACTGACCGCAGCACCCACAACCAGATATTTATAACCAGCGTATCCGCTGATAGCTAACATGAGTGTGGCAACCATGAATGCCAAGATGTATAAGAAGATATGTGTCTTAGCGACAGAGATCCCTTTAATTACAGGCAAAACAGGAATATTAGCTGCTTTATAGTCTTTAAAACGGAAAATCGCGATGGCATACGAATGAGGCATTTGCCACAAGCTGAAAATCAATAACAGGATCAATGCACCTGTATCGAACTCATTTGTGACAGCGCAATAACCGATAACCGGTGGAGCTGCGCCAGATAAACTACCAATTAGCGTGCCATAGACTGATTTACGTTTCATATATAGGCTATAAATACCTACATAAACTACGAAACCAATTACCGCAAGGAGCATTGCCAGAGCATTTGCTGCTACAAGAAGTAGCAGCATGCCAGCAATACCTAATGCAGCGGCGTAAATCAGGCTAATTTTCGGGTCAATCAGCCCTTTAACTAAAGGGCGATTCTTCGTTCTTTCCATGATACGGTCGATATCACGGTCGATATAGTTGTTAAAAACACAACCAGAAGCGACGACCAGTGATACACCCAGCAAAGTCGCAATAAACAGCGGGTAATCAATCGAGCCTTTTGAGGCGAGAAGAAAACCGCCGATCACAGAAATTAGATTTCCGAAAATAATTCCTGGCTTGGTCACTTGCAGGTATTGCTTAAACATATCGGCAACTCTTTAGTCGAGCATCATATTGATGTTCAGGTTGTACATAATCCACAGAGAGCCAATGACAACGATACCGATGATTAGCATAGTGAACAGGAATGCAATCAGGTTCCAACGCTCATCTGATGATGTGTTCATGTGCAAGAAGCATACTAGATGAACGAGGATCTGTACAACAGCCATACCCACAACTGTCCAAAGGATAGTGGCTTGTGATGCTGTACCTTCCATCACCATCCAGAAAGGAATCACTGTCAATATGACTGACAGAACAAAACCAATCACGTAAGTCTTCATGCTACCGTGGCTTGCTCCAGTATGAGCATCTTTTGCGTGACTCATTTAAATTGCCCCCAGAAGATAAACAACGGTAAATACACAGATCCAAACAACATCTAAGAAGTGCCAGAATAGGCTCAGGCAGTTCAGACGCGTTTGGTTCACCTCAGTTAGGCCACGGCGTGAAACTTGGATAATCATGATGATGATCCAAACTAGACCACAAGTCACGTGGATACCGTGAGTTGCAACCAGCGTAAAGAAGCCAGACAAGAAGCCACTGCGGTCAGGACCATAGCCTTCTGCAATTAGCTCATGGAACTCATAAACTTCCATGATAACGAAGCCAAGGCCTAACAGGAAAGTGACAAACAGCCATAAGTTAACGGATGCAATTTTACCTTTATGCATGGCTAACATTGCAAAGCCGTAGGTGATACTACTGAATAACAGTAGGAAGGTTTCACCTAAAACGAATGACAGGCTGAAAATGTCTTTACCTTCAGGACCGCCGGCAGTGCCGTCAGCCAAGACAACATAAGTTGCGAATAAACAGGCGAACAGAATCAGGTCACTCATTATGTAGAGCCAGAAACCAAATACCTTAGTTCCGCCTGCATCATGGTGCCCATGCTCTGCATGGGCCAAGTTTTGATTAGTCATTGTATTAGTTGACATCGTTCACACCTGCCTTACGTAAGTCTTCAAAGTGCTTATTCTCGATTTGCTCGATTTCGGCCACAGGTACGTAATAATCAACATCTTCGTCGAAGCTTTTTGCAATCCAAGTAACAATCATGCCAGCGAAACCAACGATTGCGAGCCACCAGATGTGCCAGATCATCGCGAAACCTAAAACCAAGCTGAATGCAGCGATGATCACGCCAGCGCCTGTATTTTTCGGCATATGAATTTCTTCATATTTAGCAGGACGCTTATGAGCGGTACCTTTTTCTTTCATATCCCACCAAGCATCGCGAGTTTGGATGTTTGGCTCGATGGCAAAGTTATAGAATGGCGGTGGAGAAGATGTTGCCCACTCCAGTGTACGGCCACCCCATGGGTCACCAGTTAGGTCACGGTTTGCATGACGGTCACGGATACTCACGATGATTTGGATAACTTGACACAGGATACCCAGCGCAATCAGTCCAGCACCACATGCAGCAACAACGAGCATCGTGTGATAAGCCGGATCAATATTTTGGCTTAAACGACGAGTCATTCCCATAAAGCCAAGGATATATAGCGGCATAAATGCTAAGAAGAAACCAGTGATCCAGAACCAGAAGGCACGGACACCCCATTTTTCATTTAGCGTAAAGCCGTAAGCTTTCGGGAACCAGTAAGTCATACCCGCGAAACAACCGAATACCACACCACCAATGATAACGTTATGGAAGTGAGCAATCAGGAATAAACTGTTGTGCAGAACGAAGTTTGCACCAGGTACTGCAAGTAGAACACCTGTCATACCACCGACAGAGAAGGTGATAATGAAGCCGACAGTCCACAGCATCGGTGATTTAAACTCAATACGACCTTGATACATGGTGAACAGCCAGTTGAAGATCTTAACCCCTGTTGGGATTGCGATAATCATCGTGGCGATACCAAAGAAGGCGTTGACGTTTGCTCCCGAGCCCATCGTAAAGAAGTGGTGCAACCAAACGATGAAGGACATAACGGTAATAACGATAGTTGCCCACACTAACGAGGTGTAGCCAAACAGACGTTTTTTGGAGAACGTTGCCGCAATTTCTGAGAAAACACCGAATACAGGTAGTACAAGGATATACACCTCTGGGTGACCCCATGCCCAAATCAGGTTGATGTACATCATCATGTTACCGCCCATATCATTAGTAAAGAAATGGGTACCTAGGTAACGGTCTAATGTCAGAAGCGTCAGTGTAACAGTCAGGATTGGGAACGCTGCTACGATTAGTACGTTCGTACAGAGTGCTGCCCAGCTAAATACTGGCATTTTCATCATCGACATACCCGGTGCACGCATGCGGATAATTGTCGCGATAAAGTTAACCCCTGTTAATAGTGTACCAATACCGGATATCTGGAGACTCCAGAGCCAATAATCGACCCCGACACCCGGGTTGTACTCCAAGCCCGAAAGCGGCGGATAAGCTAACCAACCTGTTTGTGCGAATTCACCCACCCCTAACGAGATGTTAATCAGCACAACACCGACGACGAAGAACCAGAAGCTCAGTGAGTTCAGGAATGGGAAAGCAACGTCACGCGCACCAATTTGCAGAGGAACAACAAGGTTCATCAGACCGACAACAAATGGAGTCGCCATGAAGAAAATCATGATAACGCCGTGTGCGGTAAAAATTTGGTCATAGTGGTGAGGGTTTAAGAAACCTTCTTGACCAGCAGAAGCGAGTACTTGTTGACCACGCATCATGATAGCATCCGCGAAACCACGGAATAGCATGACCATTGCGACAATGATGTACATGACACCAATTTTTTTGTGGTCAACGGATGTCAACCACTCTTTCCACAACCACTTCCATTTACCGAAGTAGGTGATCGCACCAAGAAGCGCAATACCGCCGATAATGATACAAATCAGTGTCACGACGACAATTGGCTCATGGAGCGGAATAGCATCTAGTGTTAATTTTCCGAACATGCCCTTATTCCTCAGCGCCTGTATGAGCGTTATGGCTCATATGCATAGATTGACCTGCAGTTTCATCTTTCTTGTCTGCAGGAGCGTGACCTTTATGGTGCTCATGACCAAACTTGAGAATGATGTCTTCATACAGATTTGGTTTCACGCTAGAGAAGTAGGTTACAGGAACGTTCATGCTAGGTTTGGCGACTTCATCAAACGCTTGCATGGTATCCATAGTCTTAGGTGACGCTTTCACCTTTTGTACCCACTCATCAAAACCTTGGCGATCAGGTGTTGCGATAGCATTAAACTTCATATCAGAGAAGCCATGGCCACTGTAGCTTGCAGAGAAGCCTTTATAAGTACCAGGTTCATTAGCAATTAAGTGAAGCTTAGTTTGCATACCTGCCATCGCGTAGATTTGACCACCTAACGATGGAATGAAGAACGAGTTCATCACCGAATCAGACGTAATTTTGAAGTTGATTGGCACACCAGTAGGGAATGCGATTTCGTTAACTGTTGCAATGCCTTGCTCTGGATAGATGAAGATCCATTTCCAGTCAGCCGAAATAACTTCAATAGTGACAGGTTCCTGATCACTGACTAATGGCTTATAAGGGTCAAGCTCATGAGTCGTCTTCCAAGTAATAGTACCTAGAATGATGATAATGATGATAGGAACGGTCCAGCAGACTAACTCAATTTTATTTGAGTGAGCCCAGTTAGGACGGTAAGTTGCTGATTTATTGGATTCACGATATTTCATTGCAAAGATAAATGCCATGAAAATAACAGGAATCACAACAACGAGCATTAAGCCGATTGCAATAAGAATCAGCTCTTTTTGTTTGACGCCAACGGCGCCTTTAGGGTCCATCAACACCATGTCGCAACCACCTAATAATAAGGCGGCTACAACTAGCGAGATTGCCCCAATGCTTTTTTTGTAGTTCATAAGTCTCATCCACGACCCCAAATGACAAAGATTCTAATTGTCGTTTCATCAGTGGGGGCATTCTACGGTAAGGTTATGTGAGTGTAAACAATTGTAAGGTAAAGAAGCAGGATTGTTAGCTCTTTATGTTAATATGATCACATGTAAAGAGCTTATGATTAAAAAGTTAAAAGTCATGCAGATTATAGGTATATTTTGCTAAAACGAAGGTAATACTAAAATATCTTTGTCATTTTTCAAAGAAAAATATGTACAAAAGTGAGCAAAAAATGAAGAAACTGCTATGATTGTTAAATAAAATGATAGGTGAAATTACGATTTTTAATGCCGATAAGGCGGCTAGCACCACCTTACCGGCCAAAATAGCTAAGAAAAATTGTTACTTTCTTGAAAAGAAAAGAGAGTTTTTAAATTTTTCTATAAGTATTCATGTTGACTTAAGTGAGCTATTTAGAACGTATATTTTAATGTATAAATAATCGCATCTTGATAGAAATCTTCACCTAACTTGTTATCAGCGTAGCGATATTGAACACCTGCTGCTAAATTTGGTGTTGCATTCCACCAAAATGCTAATGCACCATTGACACCATCACGACCACCGTTACCGCTGCCATAACGTTTATGGCGTGCAAACTCCATTTCGTGCCAGTTAGTGATCATGAAATTCTCTTCAAACATTTTGAATCCATAACCAGCAACCCAGCCGACGACATAGCCGTTATTACCTGAATAAAACGATTGATCGACATAGTGCATTGCAATAAATGGTTTGAACCACAGGTCACCAAATGCAGTGTTGTATCCTAAACCATACAATGTATTGACTTCATGGAAATTACCACCATATTTAGCTCCTGGCAGTGACCAAGTACCATAGACGTGTCCATATACGTTAAAGCCACTGTCACCTAAATAGAAACGTCCCGTGGTTTTGATTGTATAACGTTGGTTACGACCTGGTTCAGTACGGCGTTTATGGAATGGGTTTTCCACATCAAAGAAGCCGTATAATTCCCCCCAATTGAAGTTAGCACCGCCTTCTAACTCAATGTAGGCAAAGTCTTTTTTACGAGAAGTGTATTCTGACTTAGTTTCGGTGCGGTGAGACCAGTCTAGATAGTTGACATTGATATCCGCGAAACCATTCTGATAGCCAAGAAAGCCGTCGTCTGCATTCGCTGTTCCAGCTAAAGATACGAGTGCCGCGGCGCAGAGAAGTTGTTTTTTCATAATATATTATTTTCGTTTGAGTATTAACGATATTTATTATTCAGCCGTGAGGCTGATTAGCCCTTAACGTGTGAGATATTAGGCTTTTCATTTGTAATTAAAAAATATATTTCATTGAATAAGTGATATACATCACGATATGACGCGAGGGATATCAATATTTGCTAGTCAGATCTAATTTAAAAGGTCAAGAAAAACCCGAAACAGATTTATCTTATTTCGGGATAATTACTCTAGTTATTAATTTTTTTGATTAATTAATAGCTTTTTTAACTACTTTCTTGACCGCAAAGAAATCAAGGCATCCACCAATAATCAAACTTAATGCCCCAATCCCAACGCCGGTATTGAAGATGCTATTTTGATATTCAGGCAAGGAAAGCCAAAGTGATAGATGAGTTGTAAACAGATAGATTTTGACAGATGAGAATGAGCTGATTAAGAGCGTTATTAGCCAAATAGCAAGGATGCTAATAGCTAGCAAGAATAAGTAAACCGCGATTTTGTAGGCTTTTGCATATTGTTCACGGCGCTGGAATAGCCCAGTTGTTTGGGTATAGATAAGCGATGTGCGGCAGGCAAGTAGCAGCAAGATCCCCGGTAGAGCAACGATAATCGAGAGTAAATAAAAGATTGGCCAATCATAAGCACTCACAAGAATACTGGCAACAGGGCCGATATATACGCGTCCTACTGCGGAAAGTGCAGATAGCAAAGCAAATTGTGTGGCAGAAAGAGACTTATTACATAAGGTCATCAATAAGGCAACAAAGGCGGCGGTACCCATTCCTGAGAAAAGGTTCTCAAGGAAAATAATTGTTCCCATAGTCATGATGTTAGGTGGCGTGACTGCAAGGAACCAATAGCCGATATTAGATACGCCTTGTAATATTCCGAAAATAAAGAGCGCGTTAAATAAGCTCATTTTTTTCATCAAATAACCGCCAAATAACGCCCCAATAATGGTCGCCAGCATACCTACTGTTTTATTGACAGTGCCGACTTCACTTAAGCTAAACCCTAGCCCATGCAGTAGAAAATTGGTGTTAAGTGCCATAACAAAAGCATCGCCCATTTTATAAAACACCAGTAACAGCAGGATCAACCAAGCATTGTTACGGCTGAAAAATTCAGCTAATGGTTCATAGATAGCTTTTTTTAGTGAAGTTGGTGGTGCGCCATTATCTTCAGGCTCTTTGGCAAGCAGCGTCGCTACAACACCGATTAGCATTAACCCCGCCATGAGTAGATAGAGCTGTTTCCATGTGAGAAAAGTATCTGCCATCCATAATGCTAATCCACCTGAAACTAACATACTGATGCGATACCCCATCACCGACACGGCGGCACCAAAACCTCTTTCCTCTGCACTGAGCAAATCGGTTTTATAGGCATCGAAGACAATATCTTGTGAGGCGGAGCAAAAGGCAACCATGACGGCAAGTGCTGCTAACCACCATAGGTGTTCGGATGGATTCATAAAACCCATCGCCCCTATGCTAATAATAAGTAGGATCTGTGTGGTGAGTAACCAACCTCGACGCCGACCAAAAAAAGGAGGCGTATATCTGTCCATCATGGGAGACCACAGAAACTTTAAAACATAAGCTTGACCAACAAGCGAAAAGAAACCGATTGTTTTGATATCGATGTTTTCAACTGTTAACCAAGCTTGTAATGTACCTGCGGTAAGGGCTAACGGAAGGCCGGAAACAAAACCTAATAGGATTAAAATGACTGAGTTAGGTAAAAAGGCACGGGACATAATCTTCCTATGATTGGTTATTTGTAAAATAGAGGACTTCCGTTATTGGTTGCTTATTGTAGTAATAGCACCACACTTTTAAGAGCCTATAGAAATAGGCTCTTACCGTATAATAATGTAAGGGCGATTACCGAGCGTTTTGTCTAATAAACTGCGTCAATTCTTGGTCATTTGCCATATCATTAATTAAATCTGTTAACGCGATATTGATCGCTTTTTCTATTTTATCGTTACTTGCACCAAGTAATTCTTGGTTGTTGTAATTACGCGTAAAAGTACGTGATTTCGTCGAGCCGTTAGGCGCTGTCGCATTAACGGTCACACTGGTGTTTACCGTGATATTGTGACGTAGACTGCCTTCAGTGACTTGGGCGTTTAATTGATTTAATTGTACGACTAAGTTAACACTCGCGGGTGACGACACCATAAAACCACGTGCTGCCATTTGTTTCTCAACCGCTTCTTGCATTAAATAGCGAGGATCACGCGAAGGTGACAAGACCACTAAACTCCCATTACGGTTGAGTTCCGTAAGTGATTTTGATGGTCGGTTATCAACGCTACTCACACTAATTGCGGTTGCATTGAGTGTCGGGTTGCGCGCAGGTAGCGTGATTTTGGGTTCGAGCGATAAAGTGTTATTGCTTGTTGCACAACCTGCTAGAAGAAATAGTGCAAAAAGTGGAAAACAAAGTTTTCTTAACATAATTTTTTCCAGTTAATCTTTCCTAATTGAGTCTGTTCCGTTATGGTGCAATCTAACGAACCCTGTTATGTTTTATAGGGTATAGTGCCATTGTGACGGATTTTCTAAAGGGTTAGACAACCATTTTAGAAAAAATTCGCCAAAGCGGGTATTTATCATATCATTGTAGAGTGATTGTCCTCTACCGTGACAAAAAAAGATAACAAAAAAAACGTAAATGTTGGTTGAAGAAAGGAGTTATTTTTATGGGGATAAATGCACCGCAGAATATGCAGTCACGTATTCAGCAAAAGTTGCATACAGCCTTTGAACCTGCTCATCTTGAAGTGATCAATGAAAGCTATCAACACAATGTGCCTGCTGGTTCAGAAAGCCACTTTAAGGTGGTTTTAGTCAGTGAAAAATTTGAAAATAAACGTATGGTTGGCCGTCATCGCGAAATTTATGCTATTTTGGCGGACGAATTAGCAGGAAGTATCCACGCATTAGCGCTCCATACGTATACCCCGACAGAATGGGGGGAATTGGCGGATACGGCATTAAATTCACCTGCATGTCGTGGTGGTGGTAAAACAAACGGCTGATTGACTCATTCTCTGTTTTACTGTCATTGTGATGAAATGATTCACATCATTTTACGATGTTGACATTAATTTCGATGAGCATTTTTTCTCCAATTTGCGTGGAGAAGACATTTTTTAGTCGGAAAAGTCACAAATAAAGCGGATTGATCGCTTCTTTTATCAGCTTTTCTCGACTCGGAGCATCTGCATCGGTATAATGTCGCGTCTAATTTTCAGTAAGGTTTCGGGACGCTTCTGATATCAGGGATGACCGTTGTGTAAGCAACGCCCCCGGTTCTGGAAGGGAGAAGGTCGTTATGATTTAATGACCAAACTCTGGAGTAGACCGATCACTAAGATTTTTTTTGAGGTAAGAAGATGCAAGTTTCTGTTGAAACGACTCAAGGCCTTGGGCGTCGTGTAACAATCACCGTTCCTGCTGCCGATATTGAAAAAGCAGTAAACAGCGAGCTGGTTAATGTCGCGAAGAAAGTACGTGTTGATGGTTTCCGTAAAGGGAAAGTACCAATGAACATCGTTAAACAGCGTTACGGCGCGTCTGTTATGCAAGACGTTCTGGGCGATGTGATGCAACGTAACTTCATCAACGCGATCATCGAACAAAAAATCAATCCAGCAGGTGCGCCTAGCTACAAACCTGAAATGCTGGAAGATGGTAAAGATTTTGTTTACTCAGTTGAATTCGAAGTTTATCCAGAAATCGAGCTGAAAGGTCTGGAAACTATCGAAGTTGAAAAACCAGTTGTTTCTGTAAAAGATGAAGATCTGGAAAACATGCTGGAAACGCTGCGTAAGCAACAAGCTCAGTGGAAAGCAGTTTCTGAAGCGGCAACTGCGGATTCACGTATCACTATTAACTTCACTGGCTCAATCGATGGTGAAGAGTTCGAAGGTGGCAAAGCAGAAGATTTCGCACTGGTTATGGGCGAAGGTCGTATGATCCCTGGCTTTGAAGATGGCATCGTTGGTCACAAAGCAGGCGAAGAGTTTGATATCGAAGTTAACTTCCCAGAAGATTACCACGCTGAAAACCTGAAAGGTAAAGCAGCTAAGTTTGCTATCGTTCTGAAGAAAGTTGAGCAACGTGAACTGCCAGAATTCACTGAAGAGTTCATCAAGCGTTTCGGTATCGTTGATGGTACTTTAGAAGGTCTGCGTGCTGAAGTTCGTAAAAATATGGAACGTGAACTGAAAAATGCAGTTCGTAACCGTATTAAAGCGCAAGTTTTAGATGGTCTAGTTAACGCAAACGAAATCGAAGTTCCTGCTGCTGTGGTTGATGGCGAAATTGACGTTCTGCGTCGTCAAGCTGCTCAACGCTTTGGTGGTAACGAGAAGCAAGCGATGGAACTGCCACGTGAACTGTTCGAAGAACAAGCAAAACGTCGCGTTGTTATCGGTCTGCTGTTAGGTGAAGTGATCAGCGCTAATGAGCTGAAAGCTGATGAAGATCGTGTTAAAGCATTGATCGAAGAAATGGCGTCAGCTTATGAAGATCCAGCAGAAGTTATCGAATACTACAGCAAAAATAATGAGCTGATGAATAGTGTTCGTAACTTAGCATTAGAAGAGCAAGCGGTTGAGAAAGTTCTTGAAGTTGCGAAAGTGACTGAAAAAGAAACTAACTTCACAGAACTGATGAACCAAGTTCAAGCGGGTTAATTTCGCTTTTTCAGTTGTGCAAATAATAAACCCGTGGCATTGCGCTGCGGGTTTTTTGCCAATTAGAGTTATCACATTTCAAGTTAGGGTGAGGGTGCCTAGATAGAGGCTGAGCTTGGGGTTTATTAGCCATTTGTGCTGCCTAAGATGGCTTACTTGTCGCTTTATTACCACTCGAATTATTTAAGGTAGGCGCACCAATCGTCTTGAAAATCACATTTTCGCCCTAATTTTATTATAAGCGCTGCGGTATATTCACATAAGATAGGCTGTTTGGTTCTCGGTTATCTGAAAGAACAAATCCGTGAATCCTTACAGACTTGTGTTAAACTATTTTATAGTGGGTCTTGTTTTCTACGGCGTCATTCGCTGTGTTCATGCTCATCTCTATTAACAGCTTTTTAGTTAACTTAAAAGAAATAACGAGATGAGATAATAGTGGAAATAGGCAAGATAGAGAATTTTTAAAGACAAACTGTTTGTTTGCTGCTTAGAATGCTTAAAAGTCGAACAAACAGCAAATTTAGGCGCAAGCACCAGATAGTTTTTAATAGGAGATTTCGATGTCATATTTTGGCGGTCAGGAAAATCTAGCATCCCAAATGGCTCTAGTGCCAATGGTCATTGAGCAGACCTCTCGGGGTGAACGTTCATACGATATTTATTCACGTCTGTTAAAAGAACGTATTATCTTCCTGACAGGTCAGGTGGAAGATCATATGGCGAACTTAATTGTCGCACAGATGCTATTTCTGGAAGCGGAAAACCCAGAAAAAGATATCCAACTTTACATCAACTCCCCTGGTGGTGTGATCACCGCAGGTATGTCTATCTATGACACAATGCAATTTATTAAGCCGGATGTCAGCACAATCTGTATGGGGCAAGCTTGCTCTATGGGCTCTTTCTTGCTGGCTGCGGGGACTAAAGGCAAACGCTTCTGCTTGCCGAACTCTCGTGTGATGATCCACCAACCATTGGGCGGTTATCAAGGGCAAGCGACAGACATTCAAATTCACGCTCAGGAAATTCTGAAAGTGAAAACTCGAATGAATGAATTAATGGCATTGCACACAGGTAAATCAGTTGAAGAGATTAATCGTGATACTGAACGCGATCGTTTCTTGTCTGCAGATGAAGCCAAAGAGTATGGTTTGGTCGACCATATTTATACTAGCCGTTAATTAGCTAGGATTTATCCATACTTAATTAATATTAAAGAAATTTATTATCCTGTTTTAGGTTGCTTATCCAGCAAATAAACAGGGTAGTTTGACGATAAGTGAGGTCAACTGATGACAGAAAAACGCAAAGAGGGGTCAGGTAAGCTGTTGTACTGCTCTTTCTGCGGAAAAAGTCAGCATGAAGTCCGCAAGCTGATTGCCGGTCCGTCAGTCTATATTTGTGATGAATGTGTCGATTTATGCCTCGATATCATCCGTGAAGAGATCAAAGAGTTAGCTCCTCATCGTGAGCGTAGTGCACTGCCTACTCCCCATGAAATTAGAGAGCATCTTGATGATTACGTCATAGGTCAAGAACAAGCGAAGAAAGTACTTTCTGTTGCTGTTTATAACCATTACAAGCGTTTACGTAATGGAGATACCACTGCTGAAGGGGTAGAGCTTGGTAAAAGTAATATTTTGCTGATCGGCCCAACAGGTAGCGGTAAAACACTGTTGGCTGAGACGTTGGCTCGTTACTTGGATGTGCCATTTACGATGGCTGATGCAACCACATTAACCGAAGCGGGTTACGTGGGGGAAGATGTCGAAAATATCATCCAAAAATTACTGCAAAAATGCGACTACGATGTAGAAAAAGCTCAACGCGGTATTGTTTACATTGATGAAATTGACAAAATTTCGCGTAAATCAGATAACCCATCCATTACCCGTGATGTTTCAGGGGAAGGGGTACAGCAAGCGCTACTGAAACTCATTGAAGGAACAGTGGCGGCGGTTCCTCCACAAGGTGGTCGCAAGCATCCTCAACAAGAGTTTTTACAGGTTGATACCTCTAAAATCTTATTTATCTGTGGTGGTGCGTTTGCAGGGCTTGATAAAGTCATCGGTCAGCGTTTAAACACACGTTCAGGTATTGGTTTCGCTGCGGAAGTCAAAGGCGAATCTGACAAAATCAGTGAAGGTGAGTTGTTAACGCAAACAGAACCAGAAGATTTAATCAAATTTGGTCTGATCCCTGAGTTTATTGGTCGTTTGCCTGTTGTTGCGACATTAACTGAATTGAGTGAAGAAGCATTGATTCAGATTTTGCAGGAACCGAAGAACGCATTAACCAAGCAATATCAAGCGCTATTTAGCCTTGAAGGGACAGAGTTAGAGTTCCGTGAAGAAGCCTTAAAAGCGATTGCTAAAAAGGCAATGGCTCGTAAAACCGGGGCTCGTGGCTTACGCTCAATTGTTGAAGCCGCATTACTAAATACAATGTACGATCTGCCTTCTATGGAAGGTGTTGAAAAAGTCGTTGTTGATGAGAATGTGATTAATGAACAATCAGAGCCATTACTGATCTACAGCAAGCCTGATGCCCAAGCCTCTGGTGATAATTAGCGCCTAGGATTTAGCACCAAAAAGTTATCAGTGAAATGAGGGATCCTCCCCTCATTTCACTTTTTATCTTCAAGTACCCATTGAATGCTAAAATCTTATCCCCATATAGTTTATATTCTGAGTGTGGTTTCTTTGTTTTTAAAATAATTACTTTCTAAACAATAGTTGGAAACCCTTAAACTAGCGTAAGCTAAACGAAGAGAGAGCTTTATGAATCCTGAGCGTTCCGAACGCATAGAAATACCAGTATTGCCTCTGCGTGATGTAGTGGTGTACCCACATATGGTGATCCCACTGTTTGTTGGACGTGAAAAATCCATTCACAGTCTGGAAGCAGCGATGGATCATGACAAGCAAGTAATGCTGGTAGCCCAAAAAGAGGCCTCAACTGATGAGCCTGGGGTTAACGATTTATTTTCTGTTGGCACCGTTGCTTCAGTTATTCAAATGCTGAAATTGCCCGATGGCACAGTTAAAGTATTAGTTGAAGGTTTAAGAAGAGCACGCATAAGCAGTTTAACTGACAATGGTGAATATTTCTTAGCACAAGCTGAACTGTTACAGCCTGAATCAGTGAAACACGTTGCGGGAACTGATAACTTTTACAATGAAGCGGGTGCTAAAACGCAAGTTGCAGAGCTTCTTGATGAAAAAGAACAAGAGGTTCTTTATCGCACGATAGTCAGTCAGTTCGAAAGCTACATCAAACTGAACAAAAAAATTCCACCTGAGGTGCTGACCTCGCTACACTCGATTGAACAAGATCAACTCGATAAACTAGCGGACACAATAGCTTCTCATATGCCATTGAAATTGGCAGATAAACAGCGCGTATTGGAGATGGCGAATGTCGCCGAGCGTGTTGAGTTCCTGATGGCCATGATGGAGTCAGAAACTGAGCTGCTGCAAGTTGAAAAACGCATCCGTAATCGTGTTAAAAAACAGATGGAAAAAAGCCAACGCGAATACTATTTGAATGAGCAAATGAAAGCGATTCAAAAAGAGCTTGGTGAAATGGATGACGCGCCAGATGAATACGAAGCGCTGAAACGTAAAATTGAAGAAGCGAAGATGCCAAAAGAGGCTCATGAAAAAGCGGAAGCTGAGTTGCAGAAGCTAAAAATGATGTCTCCGATGTCGGCTGAAGCCACCGTCGTACGTAGCTATATTGACTGGATGGTGCAGGTGCCATGGCATGCGCGCAGCAAAGTGAAAAAAGATCTTGTTAAGGCGCAAGAAGTCCTTGATAAAGACCATTATGGCTTAGAGCGCGTTAAAGAGCGTATTTTAGAGTATCTGGCAGTACAAAGCCGTGTTAGCAAAATTAAAGGGCCTATTTTATGTCTGGTAGGGCCTCCGGGGGTTGGTAAAACTTCTCTTGGGCAATCTATTGCGAAAGCGACAGGGCGCCAGTATACCCGTATGGCGTTAGGTGGTGTGCGTGACGAAGCGGAGATCCGTGGTCACCGTCGTACCTATATCGGTTCTATGCCGGGTAAATTGATCCAGAAAATGGCAAAAGTTGGGGTAAAAAACCCACTATTCCTGTTAGATGAGATCGATAAAATGTCTTCTGATATGCGTGGCGATCCAGCATCCGCATTGTTAGAGGTATTAGATCCTGAGCAAAACGTCGCCTTTAACGATCACTATTTGGAAGTGGATTATGATCTGTCAGATGTGATGTTTGTTGCTACGTCGAACTCAATGAACATCCCAGCGCCGTTACTTGACCGTATGGAAGTGATCCGTCTTTCCGGTTATACGGAAGATGAAAAGCTGAATATTGCTAAGCAACACTTATTGCCGAAACAAGTTCAGCGTAATGCCTTGAAAAAAGGTGAGCTAACCATCGATGACAGTGCATTAATCGGTATTATTCGTTATTACACGCGTGAAGCTGGTGTGCGTGGCCTCGAACGTGAAATTTCGAAATTGTGCCGTAAAGCGGTGAAAGCCTTATTGATGGATAAAAAGCTTAAACATATCGAAATTAACGCTGACAACCTAAAAGACTTTTTAGGTGTGCGCAAATTCGATTACGGGCAAGCAGATACTGAAAACCGAGTTGGTCAAGTGACAGGTCTTGCATGGACAGAAGTAGGTGGTGATTTATTAACCATCGAGACAGCTTGTGTTCCGGGCAAAGGTAAACTCACGTATACCGGTTCACTCGGTGAAGTTATGCAGGAATCCATCCAAGCGGCATTAACCGTAGTACGCGCTCGAGCAGAAAAACTGGGTATCAATAGCGATTTCTATGAAAAACGCGATATCCATGTACACGTTCCGGAAGGTGCGACGCCAAAAGATGGCCCAAGTGCGGGGATTGCAATGTCAACCGCGCTGGTGTCTTGTTTAACGGGGAATCCTGTTAAAGCTGATGTAGCAATGACGGGTGAAATTACTTTAAGAGGTCTTGTTTTACCGATTGGTGGTCTGAAAGAGAAATTACTTGCGGCACACCGCGGTGGCATCAAGACAGTATTAATTCCATTTGAGAATAAACGTGACTTGGAAGAAATTCCAGAAAACGTTATTGCAGATTTGGAAATTCATCCGGTTAAAACAATTGAAGAGGTACTCTCTTTAGCACTAGCGAACCCACCATTTGGTGCGGAAATCGTAAAAAATAAGTCAAAAAGAGTGAGCTGAATCAAGAAGTTTACATAAAAATGAGACTGACAGCTAATTTAGGGGTTGTCAGTCTTTTTTTTCGTCGCTAATTTAACGATGATTCTGATAATTATTTGGATGTAATCTGTTCTCTTGCCATTGGCATTCAGGATTGATATAACGGCTGCATCATTAATTAGCTTAAATAGCCTAATTAAGATCATAGTCAAAACTAATATGGGGATGATAAGAGTGAATAAGTCTCAACTGATTGATCAAATCGCTTCTGAAGCGAACATTTCTAAAGCTGCAGCTGGTCGCGTTGTTGATGCGTTTGTTGCATCTGTAACGACTTCACTAAGCAAAGGTGACGATGTTGCTTTAGTTGGCTTTGGTACATTCACTGTTCGTGAGCGTGCCGCTCGTACAGGACGTAACCCACAAACAGGTAAAGAGATTAAGATCGCTGCGGCGAAAGTACCTGCTTTCCGTCCGGGCAAAGGTTTAAAAGACGCGGTTAATAGCTAATTCAGTTTTCTTTTGGTTTTGTTTTATTTTTTCTAAAACACACACTGACTGAATAATATTAATCAGCTAATATAGAGGCGCATCATGGAAATGGTGCGCTTTTTTTTCAATCTGGGTTAAGATTAGCGTATTATTAGGAAATTGAATTTAACAAGCGGAGTTAAGCCTTTTTATGATGGACAATCTACGCACGAAAGCGAACAGTCCTTTTATCAAAGTGCTACTGGCTATTATTATCCTGTCATTCGTGCTGACAGGGGTTGCTGGTTACATGATTGGCGGTTCAAGTAATGATGCTGCTAAAGTTAATGGACAGTCAATTAGCAGGGAGCAATTCCAAACGGCTTTCTCGCAAGAGCGTCAGTCTTTACAAGATTCCTTGGGTGATAAGTTCTCTGAAATTGCTGGCAATGAAGAGAGCATGAAATTTTTGCGTAATCAGGTTTTAAATAACTTGATTAACAGTACGTTAATGGCTGAGTATGCTAATGAATTAAACTTATCTGCCAGTGATCAGCAGGTAAAGGATGCAATTTTTGAAATGCCAGTGTTCCAAACTAATGGAAAATTTGATGGCGATAAGTATCGTCAGATATTGGCAGCAAATAACTACAGTGCTGATAACTTAGCGGAACAAGTCCGTGCTAATTTAATTCTCTCTCAGCTTTCTGATTCATTTATTAAAACCGATTTTGCGCTACCTTCAGAAGTGAAAACATATGCAGAGCTCGTTTTACAAGAGCGCGAAATTCGTGTAGCGACCCTTTCGTTAGCCGATGAACAAGCAAAGCAGACGGCGACTGAAGATGAAATTAAAGCTTACTATAATGCGAATCAGGATAGCTTTATTGCTCCTGAGAAAGTGCAAGTTAGCTATGTAGAAATAGACGCGGCAGCTTTACCTCCACAATCAGTCACTGATGAAGAGGTAAAAACGTATTATGAGCAAAACCTAAAAAACTACACTCAAGCTGAGCAAAAGCACTACAGCATGATCCAAGTGGCGTCAGAGAAAGAAGCTAACGCTATCATTGATGAGCTAAAAGCCGGTGCTGATTTTGTGGCGTTAGCGACTGAGAAATCAACCGATAAGCTTAGTGCGGGTAATAAAGGTATCATTGGTTGGATGGAAGAAGCCTCGACGCCCTCTGAAATCGTTAACGCTAACTTAACGGAAAAAGGGCAAATCTCTACACCTATTAAGTCAGATTCAAATTTTGTGATTTTCCGTTTGGATGATATCAAACCTGAAAGTATTAAGCCTCTCGACTCGGTGAAGGATGAGATTAAAAATAAACTGATTCAGGACAAAAATAGTAAGCAGTTTTATGACTTACAGCAGAAAGTCAGTGAAGCGGCCACAAATGATAATGAGTCACTTGCTTCAGTTGAAGAAGTATCAGGTTTAAAAGTGGTGGCAACGGATTGGTTTGATAAAAATAATCCGCCAGCAGCGCTTAATTACCCTAAAGTGATCAACGAAATATTCAGTGAACGTTTAGTGGATCAAAATGGTTCTACGGGGATTAACTCAGATGTTATCGACGTTCAAGGTGACCGTGCATTTGTTGTCCGTGTATCACAATATGCACCGGAGCAAACTCAACCATTAGAAGCTGTTAAATCTCAAGTTGAAACACTCGTTAAACGCCAGAAAGCGAATGCAGCATTAAAAGCTGAAGGCGAGAAATTAGTCGCAGCCTTGAAAGAAGGTAAAGGTGATACTGCAAATATTCAGTTTTCTGCACCTGAAAAGGTTTCACGCTTGATGCCTCAAACGCCAGTTATTGGCGCGGCAATGGCAATGGCGAAACCTGCTGACGGCAAAGCAACTTATACAACAGTGCGTGACGAAAAAGATAATTTAGTCATTATTCAACTTGATAAAGTGATCCCAGGCAAAGCTTCAGATAAAGAGCTTGAGCAGTTAACCGCAAACTACCGTGGTATGATGGGAATGGCGGTAAATGAAGCTTTGATTCAGAACTTACGTAATAACGCCAAAATTGAAGTGATTAATTTAGACTAAATTGCGAAGCCGCTCGTAATTCTAAGTGCAACAAAAATAAGTTGAGGCCACCTTTGGGTGGCCTTTCTCATTTCTATCATCACAAAAAAGCTTTTGCATAATAAATTTGGCATTGTGGCATCTCAATTTAAACAGGAGAACATCAATGACATGGATGAAATTTATAAAGCAATCATTAGGCAGCGCTGCCGTTATTCTGACGATATTAATGTGCTCACAATCGGCGCTAGCAAAAAAAGCAGAAGCTGATAAGCCAGTGGCGGCGGTGGTTAGTAAAAAGCCTAAGGAGGAAAAACCATCGGAGAATTTGAAAGAGACAAATCAAGTGAACATCAATCAAGCGAGTGCCGAAGAGTTAGCGAAAAAGCTTCATGGAATTGGCATACAAAAAGCGAAAGCTATTGTTGAGTATAGGGAGAAATATGGCGCATTTAATACTCTTGAAAATATTTTGGAAGTACGTGGAATAGGGCCTGCATTTTTAGAGAAAAACAGAGGCAAGCTAGCGCTATAGTGAGCTGTGTGCCCACCTTGTTGTGGGCACTTAATCTTATTTGTGGTGAATGCCAATATTATAGTGTGATCTAAGACGATCCTATTATTGTAATACTTGCCTTGATACATAAAAAATGCGATCAGTATCGAAGAAAATAGAACATTTCAGCAAATAGCATGATTGTTTGTTATATTTTTGTAACGAATAGCAACTGGTCGGAGTAGTTATGGCAACGCAAATTAAAGTACGTGGTTATCATATTGATGTTTTCCAACATGTGAACAACGCACGTTATCTGGAGTTTTATGAATCAGATAGATGGGCTTGTATGGATGAGCACAATTTTCTGGGCTGGGCGCTAAAAAGCCAGCTTGCCATGGTGGCGGTTAATATCAATGTGAACTATTTTCATGGTGCCATACTTGGCGATGAGCTAACAGTGACAACGCGTATTGAAAAAATTGGTACTAAAAGTGCGTTGTGCTATCAGCAAATAACACGTGAAAGGCAAGGTAAGAGAGAAGTGGTGTCAGATGCAAAGGTGACTTTTGTCTTTATTGATTTAGCACTGAATAAATCTATTAAGATTGAAGGGGAACTGCGCGAAAAACTTGAGTTATTATCCAAAAGCAGTACTGAAGATTTTATTGCCGCTTAATCATTAACACCGGAAAGTTGCTAACTCTCCGGTGTGGTTAGCAAGCAAAGTACTAAGCGAGATTAGCGAGTTTTTTTAGAGAAGCTAACACCGACTCTTTATGGCTTAAATAATAGTCCAAGCCTTTACTGCGAAGGTGGCATGCAGCACACTCCCCACAACCGTCACCTTGTATACCATTATAACAAGTCAACGTTTGCTCACGTATGGTTTCTAAATGCCCATAATAGTCTGCAAGTGCCCATGTTTGTGCTTTATCGAGCCACATTAAAGGCGTTTCAAAGCGGATATCTTTTGCTAGCCCAAGGTTTACGGCATGGTTAAGTGCTTTAACAAATTCGTCTCGGCAATCAGGGTAGCCTGAAAAATCGGTTTCACATACGCCTGTGATAACCGCCTCTGCTTGGACTTGGTAAGCGTAGATGGCTGCAAGCGTTAAAAAGAGAATGTTTCTACCCGGAACAAAAGTGCTAGGTAGCCCATTAGCTGTACTTTCGTTATAGTCGGGTACAGGGATATTGTCGCGGGTCAAACTGCTTACGGCTAACTCATTGAGTAGGTTTACATCAAGGATTTTATGCGCGGCTGCACCCAGTGAATGGCTTAGCTTTTGAGCCACTTCAATTTCAAGCCGATGACGTTGTCCATAATCAAAGGTGACACAATGGACTTCATCATACATTTTTAAAGCTTGAATGAGACAAGTCGTCGAGTCTTGACCACCACTGAAGACAACAACAGCACGTTTCATAAACACTTCTCCTACTCAAAAATATAAATACTTAACTGATGGGTCATGGTAATGATGCTAGCGTGTGATGAACAGGGAAATTTTTGTCTTTTTGTGGTTATTGATGAATTATTTATGCTGTCGTAAATCTATTTAGGTAAAATCATTCTATTATATAAAGTCGACAGTGATATTTTTTTATAAATAAAAAGAGAATACCTATGTTAGATAAGATAGATAAAAAGTTGCTTCGCTTGTTGCAAAATGACAGTAGTCTATCTTTAAATGCACTTGCAGAGGCCGTTAACTTGACGTCGACTCCTTGTTGGAAAAGGTTGAAACGCTTGGAGGATGAAGGGTACATTCGCCACCGAGTGACCTTGCTTGATGGGGAAAAATTAGGTCTCGGTCTAACGGTTATTGTTATGATCAAAACGCAACACCATAACAGCGAGTGGTATGAACAATTTGTCTCTTTTGTTAGCCAACTCCCTGAAGTCCTTATGTTTTACCGTATGGCAGGAGAGTATGATTATCTGATGCAAGTCGAAGTCAAAGATATGAAATCCTACGATCTATTTTATAAGAAACTGGTTAATGGCGTTCATGGCCTGATTGATGTAACCTCTAGTTTTGCAATGGAAAAAATCAAGTATACGACAGCGCTACCTATTCCTGATTAGTGTTGTTAGTTCTGCTTTTCTCAATTGTTTTGCATCGTTAGGATGCCACATAATGGCAAATATTAAATCTTATTCAAGGCAGTAACTCAGTGCGATTATTTTCACAATTAAGCTGGTATTTTCTTAGTGAATGGCGGCGCTATGTTGGCGCGGTTTGCTTTCTCATTATTATTGCTATTTTACAGCTTGTTCCTCCACGGCTTGTGGGCGTTGTTGTTGATGGTATTAGCAACCAGACGATGGCTACGAGCCAGCTAGTATCTTATGTCGCCTTGATGTTATTTATCGCTGTCGTTGTGTATGGGCTGCGCTATGTGTGGCGGATTTGGTTATTCGGAGCATCCTATAAGTTAGCCGTACAATTGCGACAAAAATTCTATCGCCAATTAAGCCTACAAAATCAGTCTTTCTATCTACGCTATCGAACGGGGGATTTAATAGCGCGTACAACCAATGATGTTGACCGCGTTGTTTTTGCAGCGGGGGAAGGGGTACTGACGTTTGTTGATTCCTTAGTCATGGGATGTGCGGTATTGATCATGATGAGCGTGGAGATCAGTTGGCAGTTAACGTTATTAGCATTAATTCCTATGCCAATTATGGCACTAGTTATTAAACGCTATGGCGACCAATTACATCATCGTTTCAAACATGCCCAAGGCGCATTTTCATCCCTAAATAATCATGCTCAAGAGAGTTTAACCAGTATTCGCATGATTAAAGCTTTTGGTCTTGAAGATCACCAATCAAACCAATTTGAGCAGGTTGCGACAGAAGCAGGGCGGCGTAATATGCATGTTGCCAGAGTTGATGCACGCTTTGACCCAACCATTTTTATTGCTATCGGTATGGCTAACTTGCTTGCTATTGGCGGTGGCAGTTGGATGGTATTACAAGGAACATTGACGCTCGGTGAACTGACTAGCTTTGTGATGTACTTGGGGCTAATGATTTGGCCTATGCTGGCATTGGCATGGATGTTTAATATCGTAGAGCGTGGTAGTGCTGCTTATAGTCGTATCCGAAGTTTACTTGATGAGCCGCTCGATATTGAAGATGGGCATCAATCACTGGATGCTGAAAAAGGGGCATTGAGCGCGAGAATTAAAACGTTTAGCTACCCTGAAACAGATAGAGTCGCACTCCACGACATTCAATTTGACCTCAAACCGGGGCAATTTTTAGGACTATGTGGCCCGACAGGTTCAGGGAAATCAACACTTATTACGCTGATCCAACGCCAATTCGATGTTACTGAAGGCGCGATTTCTTATCAGGGGAAACCGTTACCTGAGATTCGGTTAGATGAGTGGCGAGGTCGTTTAGCCGTTGTTAACCAATCACCTTTTTTATTCTCTGATACGATTGCAGGGAATATCGCATTAGGCAACCCACAAGCCACAGTAGAGCAGATTGAGGAAGCTGCGCGTATTGCTTGCGTACATGATGATATTTTGAGGTTACCTGAAGGCTACCAAACCCAAGTGGGTGAGCGTGGCGTAATGTTGTCTGGTGGGCAAAAACAGCGAATTTCTATTGCGCGCGCTATTTTGCAAAATGCCGAAATTTTAATTTTAGATGATGCGTTATCGGCGGTGGATGGGCAGACTGAATTTACTATTTTACAAAATTTAAGTCGCTGGCGAGAGGGTAAAACATTAATCATTAGTGCACACCGCCTATCTGCGTTAGTCGACGCTGATAATATTCTCGTGTTATCCCAAGGAAGCATTGCGGCGGAAGGTATTCACTCAACGTTATCAGTCCAACCTGGATGGTATAAAGATATGTACCATTATCAACAAATTGAAGCCACTTTGGATGGTGATTTATGAGTCAGAAAAAACCATTGTGGCCAGCGTTAAAACGCTTACTTAGCTATGGCAAAGTTCACCGCGGTACAATGTCGGTTGCCATTGTTATGCTATGGGTCGCTGCTGCGGCTGAAGTCAGTGGGCCTTTGCTGATTAGTTATTTTATTGACAACATGGTGGCTAAGAAACAGATCATCCTGCCGTTAACCTTATATTTAGCGGTTGGTTTTGTGTTATTACAGATTGCTGCTGCACTCTTACATTATTATCAAACGATCTTATTTAACAAAGCGGCTGTTGGCGTGGTTCAGGCTTTACGTACCGACGTAATGAACTCAGCATTAAGACAACCATTAAGTGCGTTTGATAAACAACCTGTAGGTCAAATCATTTCCCGTGTTACTAATGATACCGAAGTTATTAAAGACCTATTTGTGATGGTTGTGCCGACAGTCTTCCGTAGTTTAGCGCTAATTTGTGCGATGCTTATCGCGATGTTTACCCTTGAATGGCGCATGGCTTTAGTGGCAGTCATGATTTTTCCAGCCGTGATGGTGGTGATGCTCGTGTATCAACGGCTAAGTACTCCGATTGTGCGCCGCGTTCGTTCTTATCTTGCTGAAATAAATAATGGCTTTAATGAAGTGATCAATGGCATGACAGTGATCCAGCAATTTCGCCAACAAGCTCGGTTTGGCGAGAAAATGTTAGAGGCTAGTCAAGATCACTACCTTGCACGCATGAAGGCATTAAAACTGGATGGGTTATTACTTCGACCTCTGCTTAGCTTGATCTCGGCATCGGTGCTTTGTGGGTTACTGTTATTGTTTGGATTTGATGGTACGAGCACAATTGGTGTTGGGGTTTTATATGCTTTTATCAACTATCTTGGACGTTTAAATGAGCCTCTCATCGAATTGACCTCTCAACAATCTATGTTGCAACAAGCGGTCGTTTCAGGTGAGCGAGTGTTTGAATTAATGGATAGTCCGAAACAAGCTTATGGCAATAATATACAGCCATTACAAAGTGGTGCTATTGATATTCAGGGGTTATCTTTTGCGTATCGTGATGACAAAAAAGTGTTAACGGATATCAATCTTCATATTCCTGAAAATAGCTTTGTTGCTTTAGTTGGTCACACGGGAAGTGGGAAAAGTACCATCGCAAACCTGATTATGGGCTATTACCCTTGGCAGCAAGGGGAGATCCTACTTGATGGACGTTCCTTACACACACTTTCACATCAAGTTTTACGTAATGGGATCGCGATGGTGCAACAGGATCCTGTCGTTCTAGCGGCATCTTTCTTTGATAATGTCGCGTTAGGGCGTGAGATAACCCAAGAAATAGTTTGGCAGGTTCTCGATGTTGTACAGTTAGCTGAGCATGTCCGATCACTGCCAGAAGGATTAGATTCGCTACTAGGAGAACAGGGGAATACGCTTTCTGTCGGGCAAAGGCAACTACTCGCGATGGCTCGGGTCTTAGTTGCAACACCCAAAATATTAATTCTGGATGAGGCGACAGCCAATATCGATTCAGGTACAGAACAGGCTATTCAAAAAGCACTGCGTATAATCCGCCAAACGACTACACTTGTGGTTATTGCACACCGATTATCCACAATTGTCGATGCCGATCAGGTTGTTGTGCTTCATCGTGGTGCAATTGTTGAAAAAGGTAGTCATACACAGCTACTGCAACAAAAAGGGCGTTATTATCAAATGTATCAGCTTCAACAGGTCGGTGAATCGTTGAATTTGCATGATGATATGGAGCCTGAAGCGTTATTGAATTAGCCTGTTTGCACATTTTTAACGCATCGTCAAAAGGCCACTCGGATGAGTGGCCTTTTCTTTTGCGATGACTATTTGAATTATAAGCATAATTAATTTTGGCATGCTATTTGCTGTTAGTGTAGTTGCAGCCAATGATGATGTTGTCGTACGTCTTTAGCTGGATAGGTAGGGGATCATATTATCCGGAGGGAAAATGAAATATATCATCGCAATTATTAAGCCTTTTAAGTTAGACGAGGTCAGAGAGGCTCTTTCAGATATAGGGATACAAGGCCTTACGATGACTGAAGTGCGTGGTTTTGGGCGGCAAAAAGGACATTCTGAATTATATCGTGGTGCAGAATATACCGTCGACTTCTTACCAAAAGTGCGTCTAGAAATTGCTGTTTCCGATGAATTTGCCGATCTCGTTATTGAGTCAATAGAAAAAGCAGCAAATACAGGGCAAGTAGGTGATGGGAAAATATTTGTATTAGAGCTTGAGCAAGCCATACGTATCCGTACTGGCGAGAAACAAGATGAAGCACTATAGGAGAGTAGCGATGAGTAAACTGTTTCAACGTTTGTGTTGGCTATTTATAGCAAGTTTTCCTGCAAGAGTGTTTGCATCTGATGACGGTGTCGATAAAGCGGATAACGCATTTATGATGGTTTGCACTGCATTAGTCCTATTCATGATCGTTCCGGGTATTGCTTTATTTTATGGCGGTTTACTGAGAAGCAAAAATGTCCTCGCACTGATGGCGCAAACTATGGTTATTTTTGCACTTGTTTCAGTGATTTGGGTCATCTATGGTTACAGTATTTCATTTAGTGAGGGTAATAGCTTTTTTGGGGGATTAAGCCAATTTATGCTCAAGGGTATCAATATTGACAGCTTATCTGCCACCATCCCTCAATTTATTCATGTCGCATTCCAAGGTGCTTTCGCTTGTTTGACGGTTGCGCTGGTGGTTGGTGCGTTAGGCGAACGAGTTAAATTTTCTGCAATACTGATATTTACTGTCATTTGGACAACCTTTGCTTATTTGCCTATTGCTCATATGGTGTGGGGAGGAGGACTCCTTGCCCAAGATGGTGCTTTGGACTTTGCTGGAGGCACTGTCGTTCATATTAATGCCGCTGTTGCTGGGCTTGTTGGTGCTTACTTACTTGGAAAGCGCACAGGGTTGGGTAAAGAAGTCATAAAGCCTCACAATTTGCCGATGGTGTTTATGGGTACCGCAATCTTATTTATCGGTTGGTTTGGTTTTAATGCGGGGTCTGCGGGAAGTGCGAATTCCGTCGCGGCCTTGGCATTTATTAATACGGTGGTAGCGGCATCCGGAGCAATACTTTCATGGGTACTTGCTGAATGGATATTTAGGGATAAGCCCTCATTGTTAGGTGCCTGCTCAGGGTGCTTAGCGGGGTTGGTTGGTGTTACACCCGCAGCAGGAACGGTTGGAGTTGCAGGAGCATTAATTATCGGCCTACTTTCAGGTATTGCTGGGTTATGGGGGGTTGTGGTTTTAAAACGTTGGTTAAAAGTTGATGATGTTTGTGATGTCTTTGGTGTTCATGGTGTTTGCGGGGTGGTTGGGTGCTTACTCACGGGTGTGTTTACTTCGGCGGCTCTCGGGGGGATGGGGTATGCAGAAGGTATAACAATGATAAAACAAGTTGGCATTCAGGCATTTAGCATACTTATTTGTGTTGTTTGGACCTCAATTGTTGCCTACCTTGCATTTTTAATCGCAGATAAGACAACAGGCTTACGTGTTGATGTTGAACAGGAGCGAGAAGGGCTTGATATCACTTATCATGGAGAGAGTGCCTATAATTGATCGAAGCCAAAAAGTGAGTTGGTACTAACATACAAGGAAGTTTATCAAACTAAAGCTGTTCAACACCTATATCTCAATATCTTGATAAACATAATGATAGATGAGTGCGGTCACGATATCCCAAACTAAAGCGAAAATAGTGAATGACCCCCAATAGTTGGATAACCCATTACTGGGGGCGTTTTTTAACTCACAAAATAGTTAGTGAGTACTCGCACTAATTAGCTATAGTTGACTTAGCGAGGCCTTCTTTTACGGATCACCCCTTCTTGAACCGCTGTTGCCACTAAGACCCCTTGTCGGTCATAAATTTGCCCTTTAACAAAGCCTCGTCCTCCAGAAGCGGAAGGGCTTTCAATGGCATAGAGTAACCAATCATCAATTTTAAATGGTCGGTGATACCACATTGAGTGATCGATTGTTGCGACTTGCAAATCTCTCTCCATAAACCCACGGCCATGTGGCTGTAGGGTTGCAGGTAAAAAATTATAGTCAGACGCATAGCCTAATAAGTAGTTGTGTAATGAGGGAATATCAGGCAATTGGCCTTTGGCTTTAAACCAAATATAACGAAAAGGCTCTTGCGGTGGGTTATTAAATGGGCTGTAAAATTGAATAGGCCGAAACTCAAAAGGATTTGGGCGCAAAGCATACTTTTTGACCGACTCGGGCAATTGGGTTGCCAAACGTTGAATGATTTCATCCTGTGATGCCAGTGTCTCTGGTAAAGGAACATCTGGCATGAGGTTCTGGTGATTAAACCCCTCTTCTTGTGCTTGGAAAGAGGCCGTCATAAAAAAGATGGGCTTGCCATGTTGTATTGCGCTGATGCGTCGTGTACTAAAGCTGCCACCATCTCTTAATATTTCGACATCATAGACAATAGGGCGTTGGCTATCACCAGGGCGCAAGAAATAGCTATGGAATGAATTTATTACGCGACCTTCGGGGATAGTCTGTTCCGCTGCGTACATGGCTTGACCAACAACTTGCCCCCCAAATACTTGAGGTAATCCAAGATCTTCACTTTGACCTCGATAAATACCCTCTTCGATTTTTTCCAGCTCCAATAGGCTGATTAAATTTTGCAATTCTGGGCTCATAGCAACCTTGAAAGTTGATTAATATTTATCAGATGCGGGTATTTTCCCATTAATACATAAAAATAGGTAGAGCGTTTTTTGTCTTATCGCTTTTATATATCAATAGCAGAAAGCATGGCTGGCTATGATTTTAAATAGGCGATGACTACCGTTTAGGCCGCTATGTTCAACAGTTGATTACATTTTGATGTTGTTTGTTACATTTTGAAAGAATATTTTGTTGGTGAGTATTTTTTAGCTATAATCAATTCGCCTTCAGTAAAAATCACACTCTGATTAGTATAAAAATACTTAACAACAAATTGTTTTTTTGGACATTTATTATGAAACTACACCTATGCATAATTGGCTTTGTTCTGCCTGCTTTTTTGGTCGGTTGTGAAGGTAATAATAATAATGTAAAAGAGACGAAGGTTAACAATCACAGCCATAATGCAAAGCAGCATTTAGACACTGACGTCATTAGAGGGCAAGTTGTCATTCCGCAGCAGGTCAAATTGCCTCAGAATGCCGTGATTACAGTAACCTTAGCGGATATTTCAATCGCGGAACTACCTGCGTTGATCTTATCACAAAAATATTATGAGACTTTAGGCAAACAGTCTCCTTTTCCTTTTGAATTAAGCTATCAAAAGAATGAAGTACGCCCAGATGCCCATCTTGCGATGAGAGCGACAGTATCTGTTGATGGTAATATCTTGCTGATTTCCAAAGTAGAAAATCTCTCTACTAGTGATGATACGAGCAAAGAAATTAGGTTAGTTATTGAACCCACCAGTTGATTATTTTTTAATAAATATCATTAATTACGTATTTTGTGCAAGAAATCAGCACTTGGCAGTAGTTTTCTTGCTATTTTAGTTGTCATCAAGCATAATGCCTCCTGCTTTTTAGGAAGCAATCTATGGGGGCTCTGTTGGTTCTCCCGCAACACTAACTTGTTAATTTGGTCAGGTCTGGAAAGAAGCAGCCACAGCAGGAGATGTGTGTGCCGGGATGTCGCTGGCAGGGCCCCCACCCAATTATGAGTTAAATAACCTATCTGTTTATTTCCCCCTCTTTCATCTTATAACTTAAGCTAATATTCATTGGCAGATAAAATAGCAAAATCGTAAATTTGAAATGAGTATTATTAATTTTAATGCTATTTTTATAAGATAAAGCGACGATTATTTGTAAGGTTTTATAAATTCTTTATGAATAAGCGTAGCGCTATTGAGAAGCTGTCTAATTATGAATACCCAAAGCTTAATTGGATAAAATACGAGCGCGATGGATACATTGTTTACAATGTATAATAATAGAATGAAAGACAATATACACATTAAGCCGATAAAATGAATTATCGGCTATAACCAGTTATTATCTGTGCATATTAATAAGTAGTTACCTAACAAATTTCCAAACCGATGCAGGGATTTTGTCATAAAGTTTATTCATAGTGAGTTCTGCAAGGCGATGGTCAGCAGCTGAATAGAACAATTCTAACTCATCTTCAGAAAGCTCATACTTATTTTTCTCAATAACACGCTCAAGTGTATCGATGGTTGTGCATTTTCTTAAACGCATCAGATAATCAGTTTTGGTCATAATACCCTTTCTTTTATTGATAATTAAAAAAGCTTTATAACATGCTATGTTATAGTTTATATAGCGACGAATAATATCTTTATGTTTTGCTTGCAGGGCACTTTAAATCATCATCAAGTACGGAAACTAGATTTTGATTCATGCTCTGCCAGTCAATAATTTCACTTAGAGTTATTACAGGGCTTCCGAATAAATCATAAGTCTCATCAAGATACTCTTCAACTAATGATATAACGAGATTCTCTTTGGGATATTTTATCTTAAATTGCCACACGAAGGCTGCAATATGTTCAATGAGTTCATTAAGTCTAGCACTTTGTGGTGAACTTAAATCATTGACCCAGTGTGTATTAGTTTTCTGTAAGCTTAACATTGCTTCTCGATTCAAACTGTTACACAAGTATTTTAACTCAGATATATCATAATTTTTGGGTGAATATTCATCCATAATCACCTCCGCAGGCGAGACTAACCTTTGCTATGTGTATTTCTATATCTAAATAATCTAGTACAAACTAAATAAAACACCTTGGTTATTAACATAAGCATTTACTAATCAACGCATTAGGTTATATATACTTTGTAACAAAGTAGGTGTAATTTTTAGAATTATCAATAATTATATCAGTAATATTCAAATACGGGCTAGCAGCGCTAACAGTTTTCGCTGTGCTAATAATATAGCACTTTTATTACATAAGTCACCACCTGACCGCGGTTTTTTTTCAAAAATAAAGCAGGATAAAGGACTTATAGTGCTATTTATATCAATTAAGCGCAGTTTTAAAGGAGTTTTATATCCAATTAGAGATACTTTTCGTTTGTTTACAAAAAATAACGATGATTTTAACTTAAAAACGATATGCAAAATAATTTGAAGAGGTTTTTTTAACAAAATAGAGAAAAGATTAACGGTAATTGAATATGATACCAATATTGATAAGCATAATTAATTTTTAATACCAAATAAGTAATACCTACCGATTAATCGGTAGGTACATGACAGAGACTTATTTTATAAGTAGAGGTTCAATGTGACACCAGGTTTTAGATCTGCCATTTTGACACCTGAATTCCAACTCATTAAATCATTGAGTTTGATCCCATGCCTTTTGGCTATGCTGTAATAAGAGTCACCTTTCTTCACTCTATAAGTTTTGGTTTTACGACTATTGGCAGTAGGGGCTGAACCTTTTATCTTAAGGGTTTGGCCCGGATAGATAGTGGCCGTTTTCATTCCATTAAGCCGCTTTATCTCTTTACTTGTCGTATTGAATTTTTTGGCAATACTTGCAACCGATTCCCCTTTAGCCACTTTATAAGTGAAATTATTGGCGGGTTGGGTTGATCTCTGATGCTGATTTTTAGCCACAGCGAGACGGATATTATCTAAAACAGCTTGGTCAGAAAGTGATACTTTTAATTGCTCCGCTTTTGCTGTCGGTAACATAATATAATGTGGGCCATTAGGTGATGTTACACCACGCTTATAGCCAGAATTATAAATTTTCAGCGACTCTTCCGAAATACCTGTTAGCTCGGCAGCTTGGGTTAATGTAATTTGCTGCCCAACATCGACTTGAGTTAACGCTCTATTTCGGTTACTACGCGGTAATTTAATTTGATATTTTTCAGGTGCTCTTAATATTTGGCTAAGTGCTAATATTTTAGGCACATATTGTTTTGTTTCTTTAGGTAAAGATAACGACCAGAAATCAGTTGGCAACCCAGCTTCTTCATTCTTCTTAATCGCATTCAGTACACAGCCTTCACCGCAGTTATAAGCGGCTAAGGTTAATTCCCAATCATGTCCAAACATGATATTTAAATTTTCGAGCAAATCAAAAGCAGCCTTAGTCGATGTGACTAAGTCACGGCGCTCATCGACCCATTGATCTTGTTTTAAGCCATAAGAGCGTGCGGTGATAGGAACAATTTGCCACAATCCTGCCGCCTGTGCAGGTGAGGTTGCTTTTGGATTGAATGAACTTTCTATGATTGGAATCAGGGCCAATTCCATGGGTAAGTTACGATTATCGATTTCGTCCACGATCCAGTACATATAAGGTTCGGCCCTTAATGTGACGTCGTAGAGAAAACTTTGTTTTGTATAGTAATTACTTGCCTGTTCCCTGATGATAGCATTATCAGGTATATCCATCTTCAGCTCATCACTGATATAACCCCAAAGGTCGTTATCTACCGTTGAGATTTGTCTGCTTGCTGCCTGATTATGTGGAGCAACGGTTTCTATAGTGTGGTTTGCTGAAGACCTGTTCTGCTTGGTTTGTTGAGGCGAAGATTGGCATCCGGCCAGCAGAACAATGGCGATAATAGTCGCTATTGTCTTCATTGTGTCTTGGTTCTTTGTTGTATGTGTAAAAGTCGAACAATAATACTTATCCGACACAAAGAAGACAATAATTAAACGTTAATAATGATCTTTTAATTGACGTAGAACGGTAAAAACAGCTCTAAGTGGTGGGTTAGCTTGATTTATATTTAATTTTCTTTGCAATTGTGCATTATCACACTGTAAAAAAATATTCACTTTTCGTTCTGTTTTTAGCGTGGTAGGTACAGTTGGTTGATTTTTGTTTCGCTTAGCGGCAACCTCTTCTTGATATTGGCTAATTTGCGTGTTTTCAGGCCAAATATGGTGAGCGAATTTCAAATTAGATTGAGTATATTCATGGGCACAACAAATTAATGTGTCATCAGGGAGAGCAGCAATTTTCTGAATGGATTGATACATTTGCTCCGGTGTACCCTCAAATATCCTTCCACACCCAGCAGAAAACAGGGTATCGCCACAAAATAGATAAGGGGCTTGATAAAAAGCAATATGACCAAGGGTATGTCCAGGTAAGCCAATAACATCAAAATTAAAATCGTTAATTTTGACACTATCACCTTGCTCAACGATTTGTGTTGCTCCTTTAACTTGAGTCTCTTGAGGCCCAAAAACAGGTAGGTTACTGAAGTTTTTCAGAATACCTTTTACACCACCAGTATGGTCATTGTGATGATGGGTCAGTAAGATAGCCGTTGGGGTAAGCTTTTTTTGCGCCAATATTTCGAGGACTGGCTCTGACTCCGCGGGGTCAACAATGATACACTGTTGGTTATTATCAGACAGAATCCAAATATAGTTATCATTTAAAGCAGGGACTCGTATTAACTCCATAATGACCTCTCTATTTTGATTAAGGGGAATTTGATGAAGCCAGCGCGTATTGAAAAAAAGTTCCAGATGCCTGTGAGTTGGTCTGATATTCCTTTTGGGGAACACTATCGCCAAGCGTTGCAATATCAGCTTCGCCCTTGGTGGCCAAAAATATTTGGCTTTCATTTGCTTAAGCTTGGGCACCTCAGTACTGAGGTCGATACCGAAGAGTGTATGGTATCGCATCAGTTTTGTTTGGGGAATGATGACCCTCGTTTTCAAGTTATCGCTGAACCACAAGCGCTTCCCTTTACGGCCAAATCAATCGACGCATGCCTAATCTCACACATGTTGGCATATAGCCATGACCCCCATTGGGTATTGCGTGAAGTTGACCGTGTGCTCGTTGATGATGGCTGGCTAATTATTTCTGGCTTTAACCCATTTAGCTTATTAGGGATCGGTAAAATGGTGCCGTTCCTTCGTAAACAGCAACCTTATTGTAGCCGTCTTTTTCCTACGTTAAGGGTATTTGATTGGCTTAGTGTATTGAATTATGAAGTACTTTACCATCGCAATTGTCAGGTGTTTCCATGGCATGGCCCTGAAAATTGGTTAAATCAGCGCATAAAAGGGGTAGGTACTTTAAATGTGATTGTTGCGAGAAAGCGAACTTACCCTCTAACTCCGACATTGCTCAAATTTAAACAACCTAAAGTTAAAATAGGCACTGCACTGGGGGCAACAAAGCGTATTTCTGATAGCACCAAAAAATTATAAATTTCAGCGATAAACACGCGATATGAATTAAGGCCTACACTGTGTGGGCAAATGTAGGCAAGTTGGGATTGAACCCGTTTAATCTTGTGTAGGTTGGTAACCTGTATCTTCTTTTGTTGGTGATTCAGCCGCTTGGCGTGCGAGTTCATCACATTTTTCATTTTCCGGATGGCCTGCATGGCCTTTTACCCAACGCCAATCAATTTTATGGCGAGCGATAGCCGCATCTAAGCGTTTCCAGAGGTCAACATTCACTACCGGAGACTTATCTGCTTTACGCCACTGACGACGCTTCCAATTGTGGATCCATTGTGTGATCCCTTGGCGAACATATTGGCTATCGGTGGTTAAAATAATATCACATGGTCGTTTTAACGATTCAAGGGCAACAATAGCAGCAAGTAGCTCCATACGGTTATTGGTTGTCATAAAAAAACCTTCATTGAGTGTCTTTTCATGCTGTTGGTAACGAAGAAGAATGCCATAACCACCTGGACCTGGATTACCCAGACAGGAACCATCAGTGAAAATTTCTACCTGCTTTGTCATTTCTGTTAAACTCTACCTTATTCATCAATCTCTAGTTTGACACAAAAATCCATTATGAGCACGGCGATAACCAGACAAATTGTCCTCGATACTGAAACTACAGGTATGAACAAACTGGGCGTTCATTATGAAGGCCATAACATTATTGAAATTGGAGCCGTCGAGGTTATCAATCGTAGGCTGACGGGGCGCAATTTTCACGTCTATATAAAACCTGATCGTCTCGTGGACCCTGAAGCTTTTGAGGTTCATGGTATCAGTGATGAGTTTTTACAAGATAAACCCGTGTTCGCTGATATTGCCGATGAGTTTATTGAGTTTATTCGTGGAGCAGAGCTGATTATCCATAACGCCCCCTTTGATATTGGCTTCATGGATTACGAATTTAGCAAATTGAATAAAGATATACCGCCAACGGCCGATTTTTGCCAAATAACGGATAGTTTAGTGATGGCTCGGCAAATATTTCCCGGTAAACGGAATAACTTGGATGCGTTGTGTGATCGCTATTTGATTGATAATACGAAACGAACTCTCCATGGGGCTTTGCTCGATGCCGAGATACTGGCTGATGTCTATTTAGCGATGACTGGTGGACAGACGTCTTTGGCTTTTTCAATGGAAGCAGATACTTCAAACGAAAGTTATGTTGAAGAAGTACAACGGATAGACCGTCCTGTCAGTGGGTTAAGGGTACTTTATGCGACGGATGAAGAGCTGATTGAACATGAAAAGCGGCTAGATATCGTCGATAAAAAAGGTGGTAAGCCTTGTCTCTGGCGTCAATCGCCTGAGGAAGGGGAGACGGTTCATTAGCAGTTATTCGCTTTTAAGGCTAAAAACTGTTCAAATGCACGTTTTTTCAAGAAAAAGTATTGACTGTTATTGAAAGTATTCGTAATATGCATCGCGTTCCCAAGGGGAATGTTCGGAGCGGTAGTTCAGTTGGTTAGAATACCTGCCTGTCACGCAGGGGGTCGCGGGTTCGAGTCCCGTCCGTTCCGCCAGATATCGAAGCCCTGATTCTTAGAATCAGGGCTTTTTGCATTTATGCCTTTGTTCCCTCAAATACACAAAAGAAAAATCCCTCATAAATGTAATGATAGGGGATGCTCTTGATATCCCAATCTGTGTTCATGGCTATTGCAGCGAGTCAGTAATAAAGTTTATGAAATAGAGAACGAAGTCTTGAGTTAAGACTACTATTATACGTAAGCAATTTATAAATCTAAATAAACAGATGAAAGATAACATGACATTAATGATCGTTATTGAGGTATGACGATGAGAAAATTAGTTAGATAACTTTAACTCCATCCTTTTGTGTGAATCATTTCGCTTCACTACCTTTTAGTATTTCCCATCCTGAATAAATGATATTGATTTAATCCTCTTTTAGTTGGCGATCAAAACACTATCGTTCAATTCATAATCTATAAATCACTTATTCATCTCTTGATAGCTTTTAATGTTACCTTTAAGTGTTTTTGAGAATAATAATGGTTTTCAATTTAAATTGGTTTTAAAAGTTAAATTTTGTTTTTATCCCTTTATGATACTCATTATAAGTATATTTAATTTCAAATAAAATAAGCATAATAAGAGTATATTCATTTTTCTTGCATATTTATATTATGTAAATTAGTAGTCATTTTTCAATATTATGAAATTAACTAAAAATTAACACGTCTTATTTTTAGTTATGCTGATTATTATTTTAAAAGTGATTATGAAATCGTGGTTAGTATTATTACCTAAATCAAAAGATAACGTTAACTTTTGAAGGAGTCTTATCTGATATTTAAAGATTGGTTATTATTTAAAATAATGTGGACTGCTTTGTATCTATATGAAAAATATATATTTATTTTTTGTTTACTATTTTATAAGAGGTGTTTAATAAATTAATTAATTTATATTTTCATTAATGATTATGACTATTTATAAAATTTAAAATTTTCATCTTTATTTGCGTCATAATTAGTGTTTTTATGGTTGAAAAGTCCATTTTATATAGACCGTCTTAAAATGATTCACCATAGAAGCCAGCAAAATAGCTAGGTTTTACGATATTCAAGTTACTCTTTAATGGTGTAAACAGGAGATCTCTGTGCTGCCAGATGGTAGGGGGGAAGTTTGATTTTACTCCAATGCTCAAGTAAATTAATAGGCATTGATTCAGTGACAATACATAATACAACATTATTTATACCTATAGACTTAAAGTTGCATAAAACATGTTGAAGATAGATTTTTTATTCAATTTTAAAATGGAATTTTAAATGGAATGGGTTTCTATGCATATCGATTTTTATTAGTTATCTTCGTTCGATATATTTATGTAAGTGACATTTAAATAGGTAAGTGTAATTAATTTAATGCATGGAGAAAAATAGTGAGAGTAGATGCGGTACAAATGCCGAAAAATAAACTCGATGATTCAAGAACTGTTTTTACCAAAGCTATCGGGAAAGAAATACATAAATTACGCAAAGAACGTTCGATGACAGGAAAAGATCTAGCTAAGCTAGTTAATGTTTCCCAACAACAAATATCACGTTATGAATGTGGAGTTTGTAATATAACAATAGATACATTGATTGTTATTTTAAATGCATTAGATGTTTCATTAACAGATTTCTTTAATCAGGTCTTTTTACAGGTATTCGAAAAGGAAAAGAAAATCTGTGTGCAATATCATAATGTATTTAGCTCTACTGACCAATCGGAAGAATTGAAGAAACAGCTCGAAATATTTTCTCGATATGACCAAACTAACTTATGGGGTTAGTTATTTTATCATTTCTTTTTATTTAAAGGTTTTTAAATTATTTATCTCTAAATAATTAGGAATACGCACGTCTGAAGGATTGTCAATACATTCCTTTTTTCAAATACAATATATTTATATTGCAGAGGCAATCATGAAAAAAATTATTTTAGCAACCTTAATTTCTGGTGCAATGAGCGCATCCGCTTTTGCTGTGGATGCAGGAAAAGGCACAGTAACTTTCACGGGGTCTATTATTGAAGCACCATGCTCAATCGCTCCAGGAGATGAAAGTCAAACTATTGATTTAGGACAGGTTTCTAATGTTACCCTACAGAAAGGTGGTATGTCCGCAGCTCAGCCTTTTGAGATCCATCTCGAAGGTTGCACGTTGAACGCAGAATATAAAGATAAAGATGGCGTTACCCAAAAATATAACAATATGGTTGAAGTGAAATTTGAAGGTACAGAGTGGGTAAACAATGGTAGCAATACTGGATTAATTCAAATTACAGGTGATGCGTCTGGTGCAGGTATTGTATTGATGAATAAATCAGGTGCAAAAATCAATATCAATGATTCAACCGTTGAGCGTGCTTATACCTCAGGTAATAACATTTTGAGTTTTCAAGCTGCGCTACAAGGTATGTCAGATGCGACTGTTGTTCCGGGTAGTTTCCAAGCTGTGACCAACTTTACATTGGCCTATAACTAATCGTTATTGTCAATGAAGTATTCCCCTAAGTCACTTCGTGATTAGGGGAAATATAAAAGAGGGGGAACTCGGTTATGAAAGCTATTTTAGTCATGTTACTTGTTAGTCAATTTGCCACTTTACCGAGTGTACAAGCACAAGCTTCCACACTATGGGGAAGTGTCAACATGAATGGCAGTATTGTCGATTCTGCATGTGCTATTGATACCGGTTCTTATGAACAGGTTGTCGACATGGGAATATTACCCGTTGGAACAATACGCCAACAAGGACAAGGTCCTGTTCACCCTTTCTCTATTACGCTAATTGGTTGCACTTTAGTGCCATATACCGGTTCTCCTTGGCAAGCTTTTACGGTGACTTTTGACGGTCCTGCTTCTGGTAATTGGTTTACGGTGTCGGGAGATGCGCGTGGCGTTGCTCTGTTATTACAAGATGCAGATGGGAAGCCTATTTATCCAGGGAAGTCCACAGAGAAACAAACTATCGCACCGGGAAATACTGTACTGAATTATGGGTTAAGGCTAGTTGCCGATAAAGAGCCTTTACGTCCGGGGCAATATCAAAGCGCACTGCGTTTTAAGCTGGATTATTACTAATAATAAAAAGTCATTTTTTCTTTTTAGCTTACGTTTTTCCTGAACCTGATTTTTAGGGATGTTATTTATGTCTTCTTCACGACCTGTATTTTTTCGCCTTAGTTGCTTAGGCCTAGCCATTGTTTTTTCATTCTATGGTCTATCAACGCCATTGTGGGCAACTGAGACAATTGAATTCAATACGGATGTGCTAGATCTAGAAGATAAAAATAACATCGATCTAGAGCAGTTCTCTCGTGCGGGTTACATCATGCCGGGGACCTATTCTTTAACATTAAAGGTAAATGGCGAGCAGTTTTCAGAAGTGTCAGTGCCTTTTTATCCCCCTGAAGATGATCCACAAGGTAGCACAGCTTGTATATCGCCAGAGGTAGCGGATCAATTTGGATTGACTTCATCGGCAAAAAAAGAGTTGGCATGGTGGCATGACGGACAGTGTCTGACAGCAAGTAGTTTACCAGGGATGCAAATCCATGGTGATTTAGCTACCTCGTCATTATACGTGAGTATCCCACAAGCTTATCTCGAATTCACTGCGCCTAACTGGGATCCACCATCGCGTTGGGATGAGGGAATTGCTGCGTTGATGCTGGACTATAACATTAATGGTAATGCCAATAATTCATATAACGGTGGTCACGATAGTTATGCGTTAAATGGAAATGGTATTGTAGGGGTGAACTTAGGGGCTTGGCGCTTTCGCGCTGATTGGCAAGGTCGTTTAAATCATGCTACTGGTTCTGGTGATTCGGTTAATAAAGACTTTGACTGGAATCGGTTTTATGCCTATCGCGCATTGCCGTCACTCGCTGCTAAATTGGTATTAGGGGAGGATTACCTCGTTTCTAATATCTTTGATTCATTTCGTTTTATTGGCGCCAGTGTGCGTTCTGAATTGAATATGCTCCCGCCAAATTTGCGTGGTTATGCACCAGAAGTGACAGGTATCGCAAAAACAAATGCGACGGTAATAGTTAGCCAGCAAGGGCGAGTGTTGTACGAAACACAAGTCGCTCCAGGGCCGTTTCGTATTCAGGATTTGAGTGATGCTGTTAGTGGCAAACTCGATATCACAGTTAAAGAACAAGATGGTACAACTCAAGACTTTCAAATAGATACAGCTAGCTTGCCTTATTTAACGCGTCCGGGGCAAATGCAATACAAATTAGCATTAGGCCAGCCAACTAATTATCAGCGTCACAGTGAAGGGGATTCTTTTGTCACGGGTGAATTTTCGTGGGGAGTCAACAACGGCTGGTCACTATTTGGCGGTAGCCTGAATAGTAAAAATTACAATGCCGTATCGCTGGGTATTGGGCGTGATTTATTGGCATTTGGAGCTTTATCTTTCGATGTTACTCAATCTTTTGCTCGATTACCAAATATGGGGAATTTAAGCGGAGGTTCTTACCGTATTAATTACTCTAAACGTTTTGAGGCGATTGATAGCACTATTCAATTTGCAGGTTATCGCTTTTCCGAGCGTGACTTTATGTCGATGTCTGATTTCTTAAATGCACTGAAAACCGGTGAGCGTTATGGAGGGAGTAAAGAGTTATATACGATATCGCTGAATAAAAATTTCGGCGAGTTAGGAATGTCGTTATACCTCAACTATAACCACCAAACTTATTGGGATCAGCCGGATAATGATTATTACAGCATTATGCTGTCGAAATATATGGATATTGGTTCACTCAAAAATATCAGTGTTAACTTATCGGCAAACCGCAGTGTTTATAATGGTGTCAAGGATGACAGTATATATCTATCGACCTCATTCCCCTTAAGTAACGGCGCCAACGTAGGGTATTCGCTGAATAGTAGTCGCTACGATACGACAAATCGGGCGACCTATTACGACCGAATCAATGATCGAACGACATACCAGTTGAGTGCCGGGAGTAGCAAAAAAGGAGGAACGGGAAGTGCATTTATCACCCATCAAGCTGATATCGCACGTTTAACGGCTAATGTGAGTTATATGCATAACCAATATAGTGCATTTGGTCTATCAATGAGCGGTGGAATGACTTTTACCCCAGAGGGAGGCGGACTTCATCGTGTTAATACATTAGGAGGAACGCGAATGTTAGTCGATACCGATGGTGTTTCGGATGTACCGATCAAAGGGATAGGTGCACCGATCACCTCGAATATGTTTGGTAAAGCCATTGTTGGTGATGTGAGTAGTTACTACCGTAGTAAGGCTCAAATTGACTTAAATGCATTACCAGACAATGTAGAAGCACAGCAGTCGGTAGTACAAGCCACGCTCACAGAAGGCGCTGTAGGTTATCGTCATTTTGCTGTGGTATCAGGACAAAAAGCGATGACAGTACTGCGATTGCCTGATGGTAGCCACCCGCCATTCGGCGCTCAAATACAAAACAGTAAAGCGCAAAATACAGGAATTGTGGGTGATTCTGGAAGTGCTTATATCAGTGGTATTAACCCTCAGAGTGTGATGACTGTGACTTGGGGAGAAGATAAGGCTTGTCAGATCACCTTTCCTATTCAGTTAGGTTCTTTACAGGAAGCATTACTATTGCCGTGTATTCCGACAACGTTACCTGCATCAACGGTGATAGTGAAAAGATAGTTTTATGCAGCACAAGAATAGCCTAATTCACGAAAAGCATGGCTCAAGAGAGAACACAGAAATAAAAGGTAAATAACTATGCAATTAACGATTTCTTATCGTGCAACCATGGGGTTAATTGGTTTGGCATTATTTAGCAGCACAGCTTATTCCGCGGTATCAATGGATAGGACTCGGGTTATTTTTGATGGTGGACAAAAGTCAATCTCACTCAATATTTCAAATAACAACAAACAGTTACCATATTTAGCTCAAGGGTGGATTGAAAATGCGGAAGGGCAGAAGATCCAATCGCCATTGGTTGTATTACCGCCCGTACAGCGTATAGAGCCAGGTAAATCAAGCCAAGTAAAAATTGAAGCATTACCTGCTATTAATTCGTTACCTCAAGATCGTGAGTCTTTATTTTATTTTAATTTACGAGAAATACCGCCAAAAAGCGATAAACCAAACACATTACAAATTGCTCTGCAAACACGAGTGAAGCTGTTTTATCGACCTAAAGCGATAATACCTGAAAAAAACGGTGCGCCATGGCAAGACAAATTAACCTTAGATAAACAAGGTGAACGTTATATCGTGAAAAATCCCACACCGTATTACGTCACGATTATTAATGCGACGACTAATGGCAAAGCATCGGATGGTAAAGATTTTACACCAGTCATGGTGCCACCGTTTGGACAGGATGATTTAGGCATCAGCGCTAATCAATTAGGAAATAATCCCGTACTGACTTACATCAATGATTATGGTGGACGTCCTAATTTGACCTTCCGCTGTCAGGCGTCGAGCTGTCAGGTTGTTCCAAATGGTAAAAGCGAATAATTCGAGTAAGCACCCGACTGACGGTGCCCATATTGAAGGAGTACGCATGACAGACTTACAAAGAAAAAACGTTTTCCGATACGGCTTACTTCTAGCGATGTTGAGCAGTACCGTCAGTTTATCAGGCATGGCGGCTGATAATAATGGCAATCTCTATCGGCCAGTAGATAACTGGAATGTCGATGGACAGCATGGTGTGTTGTACGTGTCAGGTTCATTAACGGAAAGCCCATGTCGGCTAGCGATGACATCTAGTTACCAATCAGTCGAGATGGGGAATTTGGATACCAGTACCTTGCAGCATAATGGTAGAGGAGCACCCGTACCGTTTCAGATTGAGTTAGAGGACTGTTTAGAGACTGAGACTCGTTTAGATAATGTACAAACGGGAATGACAGCATGGAGCTCCAGTCAACCAGCAGTCAAAATTCGTTTTTTAGCAGATAGTGTGCCATCAATGCCGGATATCGCTCGTGTCAATGGGGTAAAAGGATTGGGGCTGGCTATCACAACACCAAATGGTTCACTGCTACCTTTGGGGTTAGAAAGTGAGCCACAGTTATTGCCTTCAGGGCAAAGTCAGTTGACCTATTACGTGACGCCGGTGAGAACGGGGCAGCTTGTGCCGGGGGCGTATTCGGCGCTGATTGCATTTGAAATGTTGTACGAGTAGGAGTGGTCATCATTATGACAATGAGACGATGTCGACTGCCGAAAGTGCTGGCAACCAGTCTGTTGATGAGCAGTTTGATGCTGTGTTCAGCGGCGACCCTTGCAGAAACCTATACCTTAACCGTGAAGGTCACGGTAGTTGAGAAGACCTGTGATATCTACGGGCCTGACGGGATTGGACAGCCCATCAATGTGGCGATGGGCGACCTGATCATAAAAAATATCGATGGGGTTAGCTACGGAAAAACTGACATTCCGTATACTCTAAGTTGCGACGATGCAGCAAGTAATCCAGTCTTAAAACTGAAATTTGATGGCCCCCGCATGAGTGGCCAAGCGGCGAATGTGTTGTCCACCTCGGACCAGAACTTAGGATTACGCCTTATGGCGGGTAACAGTAATCTGAATTTAGGCGTCTGGCGTCATTTTAATTATAGCACTCAGCCAACCCTTAGTGTGATACCGATTGGCAGTGGGACTGGGGGGATTAATGACGGTCAGATGACTGCATCCGCGACGTTGAGTGTGGAGTATCAATAATGATGAACCGACAAGCTAAGATATCTGCAATGGCATTATGGCTAAGCGGCTTGATGCCGCTGACGACGTATGCGGTAGATGTGAACTTTACCGCCAACTTAATCCAAAACCCGCCGTGTGATGTGGCGGGGCCGGACGGGGTTGACCAGCCGATCCGCGTGCCGTTTGGCGAGGTGGGGATCACCAAGATTAATGGCGAAAACTATCGCCAAGACTTTACCTTGACGCTGAGTTGCGGAACAGGGCTTGGGAATGCCGTGGCGTTATATCTTGAGTATCGCGGGATGGTCGCGGAGAGTTTTGATAATAAAGCCTTGCAAGCTAGTCAGACCGGGTTGGGGGTTCGATTATACCATCAAGGGGTCGTCATACCACCTAACACAGGGACACCGATAACGATGTCGGATAATGGCGTTGCAACTTTACCCTTGTATGCGGTGCCAGTGAAGGATACTGACCCGTCTGCAATGTTATATGAAGGGAATTTTACCGCGACGGCCAGTGTGGAGATGAATTACCCATGAGGATATTCAATCACAAGAGAACTTTCTGGATGTCGATGAGTGCAATACTGTGGTGTTGCAGTTTTCTACCGTCAGTGGCTCAGGCGGCGAACAGTAATGATATTCAGTACAGTGGAACGTTGATTGCGTTGCCGTGCACGGTTGACCCGAATTATGAGAACTTCGGAGTTGACTTTGGGGGCAATATTAATTCAAAGGATTTGCTGAATGGACAACGTCGTTATAGCAAGGAAGACATCCAATTTCATTTGACGGATTGTGATACTTCTTTGGGAAATAGTATTGCAGTGAAATTTAGCGGTGTTTCGACGACCGACAATGGATTACTGAATGTGGATGCTGGAAGTCAGGCTAGTGGGATTGCGATAGGTCTTGAAACCCCGAGTGGTGTAGCGTTACCCATTAATAACACTCAGGTAGAGCCTTTAATGCCGATAAAAAAAGGGGATATGACGATACGGTTACGGTCATATATACAGGCAGTGGAAGACGCAACGGTAGAGAGCATTCAGCCGGGTTTTTTTACGGCGACGCTGACGTATATGTTGATATATCAGTGAAGCGATGCTCCATTTTACGGGGTAGAGACGGGGTGTTTTCTATCAGGCTAGTGCAAGACTATATACGTCAATGCTCGCTAAGGTTTAGTAGTGATTTATTTGCCATCTATTGCTTAGTATTTATCTCACAATAACAGTTTAAGCGGTGGCAAATTTCTTGGTATTCAATTTCAAAATAGATTTCGTTGATGAGTATTCATTATCAAGCGACACAAGGAATCCATAAATGCGCATTCAGTTAGCTCTTTTGCTATTCACTTTTCCATTAACTTCTATTGGGGCATCTTACTTCAATCAGAACAATACTCCGCAAAGAGCAATAGGATATGGTGAAGGGTCTTTTTCAATATTTGGAACAGTATATAAAATCCAAGATAATATTGATCGGCGTCCTATAACCAATTCTGCTGGGTATGATACTGGAGTTATGTCCGCTGAAAGTTATGGCTACTCCGGTGGAGCAGTGACTATTGATGCTAAATACAATACACTTTCTAACGTATCAGGAGGATCATCATGTTATTTGTATGGAACTCTATACTTTTCTGAGTCTGACGGCGAGTATGATTACAGTTACGGGCATCTGCGTTGGGATGTGTTTGGTGATGTATTTTATGATCCCAATCTGTATATAAAGGTTGATAAACCATGTAATCAAGCTATTTTATCCGATTTACCGACAGTTAATATTCCATTACCAAGCATCAACAAATTTTATATTTGGCGGGGTATATCTGGTATATGTGCCAATCGGTCTTGCTCAAATGGAAGTTATAATCATACTCGGGTTTTACCTCGTAATGGGTCTATGACTGCTTTGGCAGATGTAATCGCTTGCACATCAAATACAGTCAACAGTTCTACTTGCCGGTCTTTATTTTATAATACTGTACGTGGCACTGATATTCCTTCTGGGTTAATTCCTGACATCCCAGCTGTATGTAATGTGAATTTACCTGATCTGAACTTTGGAACTGTAGGCATGAATGACTGGGCTGGAAACATGGCTCAATCTATAGGCTCAGTATCTTGTACAAAGGATGCATCTATTACCTTTACTGTGGTTGGTGGAGATTCAGTTAAACTGGGCCCTTTTAATGCTTCTATTGGTATAAATGGGAAATTAGGCGGGTCATCGATCGTTAATACGGGGATAGGGGAAGTGACATTCACAATTGATGGACAGCTAAAATCGTCTACAGGGAGTGTTACAGCAGGGGAATATCAAACAAGTGTTGTAGTAATAGGTACAATTAATTGAAATGCATCTTACAATAAATAATAAAGCGACATCAATTTCATTGCTATTTACAAATTGAGTGATGCCATTTGCTCTAATTTTGGATATGCAGGTGCTATCAACGGTATTTTTATTTAGAGAAATGAGTGCATATTAGACTAATCTTATAAGTAATAGCTACAGAAATTGAATATGTTCCCATTTCTCAGAAATTTACTGGATTTATGAAAATTTGGAGTAGTAAAGTTAATTTGGTTACCAAGTCAGAGGTGATATATTACCTCATAAAAAACAGGTGACATTTATTGCAAAACGTATAAAACGATTTTTAAGTGCTGAACTTAAACTTGAAGCGACTCAATTTGTCATTGATTAAAATTGTTCCGCGGCCGAAGCTGCCAATGCCATGGGCGTGGGTAAATCAACCATTGGATAATGGGTTCGGCAACTCAAAAATGAGCGTAAAGGTATTTCGCCAAAAGCATCGACAATGACACCAGAACAAGTTGAAACTCGTGCACTAAAAAAGAAAATTGCTCACCTCGAAAAGCATAACGAGCTCTTAAAGAAGGCTACTTTTCTGGTGATGTCAGACTCCCTGAACAACTTGCGATAATTAAAAAACTGAGCCAAAGCTATCGTATTCAAATATTATGTGGTGTGTTTAGGATTAAACTCTTTCCATATCACAATCCAATGAATCGGTAAAAATCCCCCCTATCATCATTATTCTTAGCGTCCATAAAAGCGACAAAATATCATCATGTACTTTTAATTAAAACAAAGCGATGAAAATATAATTTATATATTGGTAATTAGAATGGTTATTTTACTTTGTTAATAATTAGAATTATTTAAATTTGTATATTTCATGATGTTATTTTTATTGGTAAATTAATAGGGTAATAAATTATTAATGATTAATATAATTAAATATGAGTCAATGTAACTGAAATATGCCATGGTTATTTTAAAGGAAATGATTAATTTACTTTTATCTTGTTTGATAAAAAACGTATTCTTCCCTGAAAATAAACTTGGAGGTTGATGTATGTCATTGAATATAGAATTAAAAAATCAATTGGAATCATCTATACTTGATTTAAATCTACCTGAAAATCCCTACTTTAAATCTCTGACTTCTGGTGAAATGACCCATGAACAATTTTTAAATAGCCAATTAGAATTTGCATCGATGGTTTATTTTTTCAGTAGGCCAATGGCACAAATTATTGCCAATATATCCGACCCCATTTCACGAATTGCCTTGGTGGGTAATCTTTGGGAAGAACATGGTCAAGGTATCAAAGAAAATGTACATGGAAATACAATCTTAACTTTGATCGAACGTTTAGGCGGTGATATATCCAGTATTGACTTACAGACCCCCCCTCCGAATGCTCGGATCTTTAATGAAGCATTACGTGGAGTTTCTGCTTTTTGTGATTTTCGTTTTGCTGCTTCTATGTATGCAGGTATTGAGAGAACGTTTGTTGATGTATCGTGCATGATATTTGAAGCTATAACTAAAGAGGGTTGGCTGCCAGAAGATAAGATCACCCATTATGGTTTACATCGAGAACTGGATATTGAGCACTCAGAAGATTTTTTGAAAGTAGTCAATCAATATTGGGATGAACCAAAATATCAATTTATGATTAAAGAAGGTATCAAATTTGGCTGCCAATTATTTGCTAATGCATATGTTGGTTTTTATCGGAGCATGGGCAAGTAGCTCCAAGGATATTTATTGTTTTTAGTGATATAAATAAAATGTAGAATTTGGCTATTTATGACTATTGATATTTATTATCATAAATAGCCGATTTTGGTTTGTATATGGCTAACCACTAATATAGTGGGGGCTGTGCATATGATATTTCTCAATGAGAACGATATAGGTGGTATTTTGTTTTAAATTTGCCATATAACAATCCAGTGAGTCGGTAAAAAGATGGAATAAATACCCCACCGCAATTGCTTTTAATTTCCATGATGGTAGTAAAAATATCATCACATATGCGATAGCCGCCCAACCAGTGTGTAACGAATGGAAACCAATACTCTATTGATTAGGCTCAAAAATCGGATAGGCCAGTAAATGATCTAAATCGACTGTCATGGTTGTTATCATCAATAATGCTGCTAATTTTCAGCTAGTTTCGCCAAAATAGATAGCCAAATAAGATTGTCACTAAAAAATGAAAGCCGTAGTGCACAATATTATTGCGAAAAATTTCAAATGCCACAATTAAACCTCTAATGCATTATTTTTATTTATTAGCAGATATCTCTTCTTCATTCCTATCTGCATTGGTTATTCAGCACTTTTGAGCTAAATATACTCATTTTTTGGCGGCTAGTGTGCTCCTGTTGTATCGAGATTATAACCAAGTCGTATAACGAATAGGGATTTTTTGTTTCGATGTGTAGAGCCACGCTTATCTCTTATCTAATCCACCAATTTTTCATAGCAAAATTTGCTAATAATCACTATTGTTATCCCTAAATGCATAAGAATGACAAATCACCTTGATCCCTGATGGTAAACTCAGGTTTAATAAGGGTAATGATTTGCGCAAAAAAATCATCTTTAAGTGATATTTTGCGCAATGGAAAGGATTCAGCTCTGAAATAGTTTAATTTATTGACGATTCGCGGGCACAAATGTAGCGAATAATTGCTGTATGGAGCAAATTGCGTTAGTTTCATAGCTTGTCTGTGAAAAAGTGCAACAATTCCATATTGCGTTGTGAAAATTGGTTTAAGTACGTTTTTATCCGACCTGGAGTATATTAATGACGACTCGTAAAACCCTTGCTAATGCTATCCGCTTTCTAAGTATGGATGCGGTTCAAAAAGCAAAATCAGGGCACCCTGGTGCGCCTATGGGCATGGCTGATATTGCTGAAGTGCTGTGGCGTGACTATATGAATCATAACCCAGCAGATCCACACTGGGCTAACCGTGACCGCTTTGTGCTGTCAAATGGCCATGGTTCAATGTTGATCTATAGCTTGCTGCATCTGACGGGTTATGACTTATCTATGGATGAGTTAAAAAACTTCCGCCAGCTCCACTCTAAGACCCCTGGCCACCCTGAATATGGTTATACTCCAGGTGTTGAAACCACAACCGGTCCATTAGGGCAAGGTATCGCAAACGCAGTTGGTTTTGCTATTGCAGAGCGTACATTAGCTGCTCAATTTAACCGTCCAGGCCATGACATCGTCGACCACCACACCTATGTGTTTATGGGCGATGGTTGTATGATGGAAGGGATCTCCCACGAAGCCTGTTCTTTGGCTGGTACGCTGAAGTTAAACAAACTGATCGCGTTTTACGATGATAACGGTATCTCTATCGATGGTCATGTACAAGGTTGGTTTACAGACGATACGGCAGGGCGTTTTGAATCTTACGGCTGGCATGTTATTCGTGATATCGACGGTCATGATGCTGACCAAATTCATGCTGCTATTACTGAAGCACAGCGCGAAACAGACAAGCCAACATTGATTATGTGCAAAACCGTGATCGGCTTTGGTTCACCCAATAAAGCAGGCACTGAATCAGTCCATGGTGCACCATTAGGTGATGCTGAAATTGCGGCGACTCGTAAAGCTCTGGATTGGCAATATGGCCCATTCGAGATCCCACAAGAAATCTATAAAGCTTGGGATGCGCGTGATGCAGGTAAAGAAAAACAACATGCTTGGAATGAAAAATTTGCCGCTTATGCAAAAGCATTCCCTGAATTAGCTGAAGAATTTAAACGTCGTATGGCGGGTGAGCTACCGGCGAATTTCGATGCAGAAGCGAAAAAATTTATTGAACATCTGCAAGCGAACCCTGCGAATATCGCAAGCCGTAAAGCATCACAAAATGCATTAGAAGCCTTCGGTAAAGTCTTACCTGAGTTCTTAGGCGGCTCTGCTGACCTAGCACCAAGTAACTTGACAATGTGGTCAGGCTCTAAACCACTGAACGAAGACAAAGCGGGTAACTATATCCACTACGGTGTCCGTGAATTTGGTATGTCAGCAATCATGAACGGTATCGCTCTGCATGGCGGTTTTGTTCCTTATGGTGCAACATTCCTAATGTTCGTTGAATATGCGCGTAACGCGGTGCGTATGGCTGCACTGATGAAAGTGCGTAGTATCTTTGTTTACACTCACGACTCTATCGGTCTGGGTGAAGATGGTCCAACTCACCAACCTGTTGAGCAATTAGCTAGCCTGCGCGTGACGCCAAACATGAATACATGGCGTCCATGTGACCAAGTTGAATCAGCGGTGGCATGGAAATACGCTATTGAACGTAAAGACGGCCCAAGTGCGCTTATTTTCTCCCGTCAAAATCTGGAGCAACAACCTCGTACAGCGACACAATTAGCTGAAATCGAGAAAGGGGCTTATATCCTGAAAGATAGCGAAGGTCAGCCTGAGCTTATCTTTATTGCGACAGGTTCAGAAGTTGAGTTGGCGGTGAAAGCTGCGGATCAACTATCTGGCGAAGGTCATAAAGTGCGTGTTGTTTCAATGCCTTCAACTGAAGTATTTGATAAGCAAGATGCGGCATACCGTGAAGCTGTTCTACCTTCAAGCGTCACTAAGCGTGTTGCGATTGAAGCGGGCATTGCAGATTACTGGTTTAAGTATACAGGTCTGAATGGTGCTATCGTTGGTATGCACTCATTTGGTGAGTCTGCACCTGCCGAAGAGCTATTTAAAGAGTTCGGTATTACTGTTGAAAATGCGGTAAAAGCAGCGAAATCATTGCTGAAATAATTGCGGTTACGACCTAGAGATAGGCAGTAATCACGAGTGAAAATACGCCTCTGTATCAATTTTGGTGCAGGGGCGTTGTTTTTTTGTGCATTTCATTGGGTTTGACTATTGCGTTCTGTGAATATATCCCTTAATCTAATTCTTAATTAGCTGAACCGTTTCAGTTTTTGCTGTGATTGAGATAAAAAATTTCAAAAATGTCGAGTGAAGCACACTTTTGATGTTTGACAGTTAAAATCAGCAGTAGAGTTTGTGTGAGTCAGTTATCCTTATCAGCCGTGTGATTTTGTTGAAATTCAAGGTGTAGGATGCCAATAAAAGTGGCGATTAACGGCTTTGGCCGGATCGGGCGGAGTGTACTAAGGGCGTTATACGAGTCAGGGCGGCGTGCTGAAATAGTCGTTGTCGCGGTCAATGAGCTAGCAACTCCTGAAGGGATTGCTCATTTGCTCAAGTACGACTCTAGCCATGGGCGCTTTGCTTGGGATGTCCGTCTTAATGGTGCGTTGTTACAGGTTGGCGACGATAACATTCGTCTTTTCCATCAGCCTGATATCGGCGCCTTACCTTGGAAAGAGCTAGGGGTTGATGTCGTACTTGATTGCTCTGGGGTGTTTGGTTCCCGTGCAGATGGCTTAGCACACCTTGAAGCAGGCGCGAAGAAAGTACTGTTCTCTCACCCTGGTACGGATGATTTGGATGCGACAGTTGTCTATGGTGTTAATCATGATAACTTAACGATTGAAGATAAAATTGTTTCAAACGCATCTTGTACCACAAATTGCATTATCCCGATTATTAAATTACTCGATGATGCTTTTGGGATTGAATCGGGTACGGTGACAACGATCCACGCATCAATGAATGATCAGCCGGTGATCGATGCGTATCATCATGATTTAAGAAGAACGCGAGCGGCTAGCCAATCTATTATTCCTGTTGATACAAAGTTGGCAGCAGGAATTACGCGGATTTTTCCTAAATTCCAAGACCATTTTGAGGCGATATCAGTACGTGTGCCGACAACCAATGTGACAGCTATCGATTTGAGTGTTACCGTGCACAGTGATGTTAGTGTGGCTACAGTAAACGAACTGTTGCGAAGCGCCGCACATGGTCATTTTCGTGGTATAGTAGACTATACTGAATTACCGTTAGTCTCGATGGATTTCAATCATGATCCACACAGTGCGATTGTTGATGGGACGCAAACGCGAGTTAGCGGCAAGCATTTAATTAAAACCCTTGTTTGGTGTGATAACGAGTGGGGGTTTGCTAACCGGATGCTAGATACAACATTAGCGATGGCAGCAACAGGTTTCAACTAATTAACGGCTGACAGACGGTAGGGTAAACTGATACCCAAACAGCCATTAATGAAAACTTTATAGAGAATCAACAAGAGGATTCACCATGTCTGTAATTAAGATGACCGATTTGGACCTAGCGGGTAAACGCGTTTTCATCCGCTCTGACCTAAACGTTCCTGTAAAAGATGGCAAAGTTACTTCTGACGCACGTATCCGTGCTTCATTACCAACAATCGAAACTGCTCTCAAGCAAGGTGCTAAAGTCATGGTCACATCTCACCTCGGTCGTCCGACTGAAGGCGAGTACAATGAAGAATTTTCACTGCAGCCTGTTGTTGACTATCTAGCCGACAAAATCGATTATCCTGTTCGTCTTGTAAAAGACTACCTTGGTGGTGTGGATATCGCAGAGGGTGAACTTGTCGTTTTGGAAAACGTACGCTTTAACAAAGGCGAGAAAAAAGACGACGAAACGCTATCAAAACAGTACGCTGCATTATGTGATGTTTACGTTATGGATGCTTTCGGCACTGCTCACCGCGCTCAAGCATCAACGCATGGCGTGGCGAAGTTCTCTCCGATTGCATGTGCAGGCCCTCTGTTAAGTGCTGAACTTGAAGCATTAGGTAAAGCATTAGATAACCCTGCTCGCCCAATGGTCGCTATCGTAGGTGGCTCAAAAGTATCAACAAAACTAACGGTATTAGATTCTCTATCTAAAATTGCCGATCAATTAATCGTTGGTGGTGGTATTGCAAATACCTTTATCGCGGCAGAAGGCAACAACGTTGGTCGCTCTTTATATGAAGCGGACCTGATCCCTGAAGCGAAAAAATTACTGGCAAACTGCCATATCCCAGTTCCGACTGATGTTCGTGTGGCGACAGAGTTCTCTGAAACTGCCGAAGCGACACTGAAATCCAGTTCAAAAATTAAAGATGACGAGCAGATTTTGGACTTAGGTGATGAGTCTGCTGAGCGTCTGGCTGAAATTTTGAAAAATGCCAAAACCATTCTGTGGAATGGCCCTGTTGGTGTCTTTGAATTCCCTAACTTCCGTAAAGGAACAGAAATCGTTGCTCGTGCTATCGCCGATAGTGAAGCTTTCTCTATCGCGGGTGGTGGTGACACATTAGCGGCTATCGATCTGTTTGGTATCGCGGATAAAATTTCATACATCTCAACTGGCGGCGGTGCTTTCCTTGAGTTTGTTGAAGGTAAAAAGCTGCCAGCAGTTGTGATGCTGGAAGAACGTGCTAAAGCGTAATTAATTTGTCATGAACAACAGGCTGCCGATGCAGCCTGTTTAACACAGGACCTTTTCAAATGTCTAAAATTTTTGATTTTGTAAAACCGGGTGTTCTCACAGGTGATGATGTACAAAAAGTTTTCGCAGTTGCCAAAGAAAATAACTTTGCATTGCCAGCGGTGAACTGTGTCGGTACAGACTCAATTAATGCCGTACTTGAAGCGGCAGCGAAAGTACGTGCTCCAGTTATTGTTCAGTTTTCTAACGGCGGTGCTGCTTTTATCGCAGGTAAAGGCTTAAAAGCGGAAGGCCAACAAGCGGCTATTTTAGGTTCCATTTCAGGTGCTCAACACGTCCATCAAATGGCTGAGCATTATGGTGTTCCTGTGATCCTGCATACTGACCACTGTGCACGTAAATTGCTGCCATGGATTGATGGTTTGCTAGACGCAGGTGAAAAACACTATGCGAAAACCGGTAAGCCTCTGTTCTCTTCACACATGATTGACTTGTCTGAAGAAACTCTGGAAGAAAATATCGAGATCTGTGCTAAGTATCTGGCTCGTATGGCGAAAATCGATATGACGCTGGAAATCGAACTGGGTTGTACTGGTGGTGAAGAAGACGGTGTTGATAACACCGGTATGGATAGCTCTGCGCTGTACACTCAACCAGAAGACGTTGCTTACGCGTATGAGAAACTGAGCGCAATCAGTCCTCGTTTCACTATCGCCGCTTCTTTCGGTAACGTTCACGGTGTTTATAAGCCAGGTAACGTACAGTTAACACCAAAAATTCTACGTAATTCACAGGACTATGTTTCTGAGAAATTTAACCTGCCTCACAACAGCCTAGACTTTGTTTTCCACGGAGGTTCTGGTTCAAGCGCTGCTGAAATCAAAGAAGCTGTTAGCTACGGTGTTATCAAAATGAACATCGACACAGATACTCAGTGGGCAACTTGGGAAGGTATCCTGAACTACTACAAAAAGAACGAAGGTTATCTGCAAGGTCAGTTGGGTAACCCAGAAGGTGATGACAAGCCTAACAAAAAATACTATGACCCACGCGTATGGCTGCGTAAAGGTCAAGAATCCATGGTTGTTCGTTTAGAGCAAGCGTTCAAAGAACTGAACTGCGTTGACGTTCTATAATTGTGCTTAGGCTTGGTTAACCAAGCTAATCGCTAAATCAATCCCTCAGTAGGGTTATCTTACAGGGGGATTTTTGTATTTTTGAGCACTGAAACTAAATGTATAACAAGCTAAGATGGAAGTTATTATTTTTTATTTGTTATAAAGGAGATATTTGAGTGAGTCGATGGATCCAGAATTTTTTAATCGCTATTGTTGGTGTCTTATCAATAGGTTGTTCAGTGGCAGGTAACAACGATAGGCTCGTCTATAAATTTGAAAATGATGAGTTTATTTTAGAAAAAGAGTGTGTTTCTGTACTTCAATTGGGACATTCACAGTTAAAAAATGACTATGTTTTGAATATTGAGATCAATAGAACACCTAAATGTTCGGAAAGATTTAATTCTCTTCTGAGTAAAAATATTGGTAAAAAGGTATCTCTTTACTTCGGTGTAAATAAAATTTCTCAAACGTATATCGCAGGGGAAATACAATCTGAAAATGGATATAGACAGGCATTTTCGGATAAAAAAGTAATAAATAATATTTTAGAAAGTTATGGACGAAATGCTAAAAACTAAAAGAAATCACGTTGTACTTCTTTTAGTTTTATATAGTTAAATAATGAATTATTTAGGGAAGCTTATACTGACCGTGATAGGTACTGAATGTGATTTTATGCGTATACTTGCAGTTCCACCACCAGTAGCTTCAATAAGATAAGCTCCTGGTCCCACTGTATTAACCGTTTTCATTCCACTAGATATTGGATATTTAATCTCCACATCAAATGATGACTCTAAGTTTGATGAATTATTAAAATTAACTGTATACGAATGGGGAGTATTGGTAATTTCATTTGGCATACTTGTGAGGAGATCTTTCCACGCACTCCATATCCCTGGCATTGCAATAATACCTGTTGACTGTATAGGCCCTGAATAACCACATGGACCTTGTCTTTCCCTTGCGACTCTGGCTCTATCTAAACTCGCCATAATAATGCTTTTTTTCATATTCCTGAATTGCGCAAATCTTTGACTGTAAATTCTTAAAGCACCCGTCTTATCACCACTATTGATCGCTTTAATTAATTCTTGAAAATTTTTCTCTTTAAGGTACGGACAATTCTTTTCACCACAAACAAGACAAATATTGTTCTTTAATGCATCCTTGACTTCAGGCGGCAAGCTTGCTGGGATGAAGTCATGATTAACTTGTACATCATTGAACTCCCATGCTTTTGAATGTGGATCCCAGTGTGTATCAGGTATATGAGGTATACCACTATTACAATTATAGGGGTCGTAGTTAGGCCGAATAGGGTGTCTTTTCATTTTAATTTCCTTTTATTTATTCCATTAACTATTTAAATTTATTAGATATTATTTTCAATAAACAAATAAAATAGTAGCCATGAAATTGCATAGAGTAAATAAACGAAATTTGTTTATATGTCATAGGAAAGTGTAATCGTAATGACGTTTACGATGCAGCAAAAAAGCATTTATAACGAGCTTGGTGTTCCTTGGTGGAAACGGAGCTGCCATTGGTTGTGATGATTTTTGCTCCAAATCGATGAACGTAGTGTTTGTTTAATACGTATCTCATTATCAAGTTGAAAACTTAAATAGGTGATGAGCACTGTATTCGCATCTATCTGTGCACATTGGAAATTTTCGGAGTGAATTTCCAATAAATTATTAGCTTGGGTGAGGGCTAAAAGTGTCTCTGTTTTATCGGCGCTCACACCAGAGCGGCAAAATTCTAAAAACGCTGGGTGCAGAATATTTTCAAGAAATTCTAAATTATCTCTATTTGAATAATGATGTAGCTTTTTTTCTAGCGTGATTAGGTGATCAAAGAGTTTCTGCATATCATGTTCTTTATCAAAGTTGTTCAAGCTGTCTTGCCAACCGTTCTGCTAACACCTTAATCGAGTCGGAACTATCGTGGACATGCATCGCTATTTCCATCTCTTCGGCGGCGGGGAAACCTTCTTGCTCCGTCAGGATCCGATGTTGTGGTAACTTAGCGCGTAACGGCAGTAAGCTGATCCCAAGCCCATCAGCAATGGCACTTTGAATACCTGCAAGGCTTGAACAGGTGTAAGTTATATGCCAAGGGCGCTGTTCAATATCCAGTAAGCGGAACATATCGTTACGATACAAGCCATTTTCAGGGAAAACAATCAAAGGCAAAGAATCGGCATTTAAATACTCATTATTGGCGCTCGTTAGCCAACATAACGGCTCCGGCCAGCGATAATCACTCTTAAATTCCCCCTTGCGCTGCTTAACGATAATCAAATCAAGCGCTCCTTGCTGGTAGTGTTGATATAACTGGCGACTAAGACCACTTGTGACCTCTAAACGAATATTGGGGTGTTCATGCATAAAAGCGGCGAGAGTCGGGGTTACTTGCCCTGAAGCAAAATCTTCCGGAAAACCTAAGCGCAGCGTTTGGATCACCGCATTTCCCGTGATTTTCATAAAAAACATATCGTTGAGCGCGATGATCTTCTTTGCATAACTGAAAAGTACTTCGCCGGTTTCCGTCAGTGTGAGCATACGATGACCACGGATAAATAAAGGCTGCCCAACCAAAGCCTCTAAGCGTTGGATTTGCTGGCTTAGCGTGGATTGAGTTGAGTTTAAATGTTGTGAAGCGACGGTGAAATTACCGGTTTCTGCCACAGTAATAAAGGTCTTAAGTAGAATAAAATTCAGCAATGTATTCATTTTATAGATACCTGACATTTAAATATTTAATTTTTAAATAGCATATATTTTCAGTAGATTAAATAGACGACAAAGGAGGAGCACAATGAAAAAATGGTGTTTAACGACCAAGTGGTTAGCTTATATGTTAGGTATTCTTAGTATGTCACTGATATTAATGGCCAAATCATTTGCACAAGTAGACTCATCGTCGTTGGTGACTCTTGCTGAAAAAGGGGATCTTTCTGGGGTGACTCAAGCCCTTAAGCAAGGTGCAAATATTGAACAGCGTGATTTACGTTTACGTACTCCTTTAATGGCAGCGACACATGCCAATCAAATCGAAGTGGCTCGCTTTCTAATCGAGCAGGGGGCTAACGTCAATGCCCGTGATGCAATCCAAGATTCACCTTATCTGTATGCGGGGGCCAGAGGGCTACAAGAAATTTTAGAGATGACACTAGAAAATGGTGCAGATCTAGCAAGTACTAACCGCTATGGGGGAACCGCATTGATCCCCGCTGCTGAACGCGGTCACGTGAAAACTGTGCAAACCCTAATTGATGCCGGTGTTAATGTTAACCATGTAAATAGACTTGGTTGGACGGCATTAATAGAAGCTATCATACTCGGTGATGGCAGCGAAAAATATGCCACGATTGTGACGCAACTTATCAAAGGCGGTGCTGATGTTAATTTAGCAGATGCGTCAGGCAATTCTCCATTGACGTTGGCAAAGCAGAAAGGATATAGCAACTTGGTTGAAATCCTTGAACGTTCAGGAGCGAAATAATGCAAGATAAACAATTTTTACAACAAGCTATTTCACTGGCTAAAGAGAATGTTAAAGCTGGTGGCCGGCCATTTGGCGCCGTGATTGTGCGTGATGGCGCAGTGGTTGCAACAGGTGTTAATCAGATGCTTGAGCTGAACGATCCAACGGCTCACGCAGAGCTAATGGCGTTACGTCAAGCAGGCGAAACCTTAAAACGCACTCGGTTAGAAGATTGTGTGGTATATGCGAGTGGTCAGCCATGCCCAATGTGTTTAGCTGCGATGCGTATGGCGGGGATTTCGCGGATTGTTTATGCGTATTCAAATCAAGATGCAGAGCCATTTGGTTTATCGACAGAGGCTATCGCCCAATCACTGAGAGTCGAGCCACAGCAACAACGTGGGCTGACTTTTATTCAATTAAAACCCGAAAATGAGGCTCAATCCGCGCTTTATACTTTCTGGCGGGAACAACAACATTAATGGCTGGGCATAAAACTGCTTCATTAGGTTTGGTTATGACCATCGTATTAGTCGGGATCAATTTACGGCCCTTTATCACGGGGCCAGGTCCACTGATCGAGGGGATTATCCAAACTACGGGGATGACTTACCAAAGCATTTCATTACTGACGCTGTTACCGATGCTATTAATGGGGGTTGGCGCTTTAATTGTTCCTGCCTTAAACCAAAGGCTAGGTGAGCGAGTTGGGCTTAGCCTTGCGATGTTATTGTTGCTTATCGGCTCTTTATCGCGTCTATTTGTGACTAATGGAGAGCAGCTCTTAATCACCGCTTTTATTTGTGGTGTGGGAGCTGCGTATATTCAAGCGGTATTTCCGGGACTAATTAAATTACGTTTCCCACAAAAAATGGCCGCGATGACGGGGCTATACTCCGCGATGTTAATGGCGGGTGGGGCGATGGGTGCACAGTTGGCCCCGATACTTGCCAATATTTCTTGTAACGAGATGGCACAATCATGTACAACAGCCTCAGGACATTGGCAAATTGCTTTAGCATGGATGGCATTACCCGCTTTATTTGCACTAATCGCCGTTGTCGTTAATATCGATTCATCAGCCACGCATCAAAACCATGGGCGAGGATCGGTTTTTGTCTTTTTAGCGAAGCCGAGGGCTTGGCTACTCATGGTTGGTTTTGGCCTTGTTAATGCAGGATATGGAACGGTAGTCACATGGTTAGCGCCATTTTTTATTGAGCAAGGTATGAGCAGTGCTGATAGTGGTTCACTGGTTGCCTTACTGAGCGTGTTTCAAGCCCTCTCTGCTTTGTTAATTCCCATTCTTGCTTCTCACAATATTGACCGTCGATTTTGGCTGATTGTGACATTATGTAGCCAAATGATCGGGTTTACAGGGTTAGTGTTTTTCCCTCAGTTATTCGCTTTTTTGTGGGTTTGTTTAATCGGTATTGGGTTAGGTGGGTGTTTTGCATTGAGTATTATTGCTTCTCTTGATCATCTTCCGCACCCTGTGAGTGCGGGGGCATTAACCTCCTTGATGCAAGCTGGCGGGTTTATTATCGCGGCCTTTGGGCCTCTATTTGCTGCTTGGTTACATGAGGTAAGCCAAAGTTTTGCTTTGGTTTGGATAGCGCATATTTTGATGATCTTGATAACCTTGTTGTTATTTTTACGTCTTAATCCAAAGCATTACGCCAGATTATTCAATCTAAAATAATTGGCATTGCACAATTTGCAAATGATAATGATTGTTATTTTCTTATTTATTTGACAAGATAGTCAGCACATCGCCTTTGTTTCGAAAAAAATCATGCAGCAACGTTCTGAAGATAAACTTAATCAAGCGCATTCTAACCGCGAAGATTATACTGTTGGGCCTTTTGTGCGCATCAGTCGCGGTGAGTTTGTGATCCCACATGATCTGGGGATTAATGAAGAACAACAGGCAGGCCTGAAGTTAGTGGCCATACATCAAGGCGCAATGGGTTGTCGTAGCAGCTCTGGACATAATGTCGAGGTTAATTCACCCTCATTGATACTCTCTGGCAGCCAGAAAAATTACCAGCTATGCAACCTGTTTCGCGCCTGCCAACCGATGAAATATACGATGATCGATATTTCACCTGAATGGTTGGAACAACATCAATTAAAGTTACCTGAAAGCTGCTATCATCCTAGTAAAGCTCAATTATTACATTTTTCAATTCCTGCAAGTGTGCTAGCAATGACACAGCAGCTATTTGCCTGTCCTACTCATCCATCATTACATCAGCTCTACTTATGCGCTAAAGTAACTGAAATTACAGCATTATGCTTAGATCACTTTTTACATGAGCCATCGCAAATAGCGCCTAAATTGCGTCAACGTGATATTGATAATTTGCAGATAGCGAAATCTATCTTAATGCAGGAGTTAGAATCCCCGCCTAGCTTGGATGAATTAGCGAAGCGTGTTGGTATGAATACTCGTAAGTTAACGCAAGGGTTTCGCCAACTGTTTGGTAATAGTATTTACGGTTGGTTGCAAGAGTATCGATTGGAAACGGCTTATCAGCTGTTGAGCGTCCATGATGCGAATATTTCTACCGTAGCTTATCAGGTTGGCTATACTCCCGCTCACTTCTCTGTCGCTTTTCGTAAGCGCTTTGGCATCTCACCAAATCAACTCAAAAAACGTTAGTTATTGCCGGATAGCGATAGACAAAATCCGGCATTCGAAAGTATCCCACCCCATTAATTGCTAAATTGATAACAATTATCATTTAACTTTTTAGGGTAGAAAATGTTGTCCGTTCATAATGCTAAGCGCTTAAAAGGGCTAAAACTTGCCCCTTGCGCACTGTTTTTAGCAACTGCTCCATGGGCTTTATCAGCAGGGGCAGAACAAAGCTCGCAACCTAAGCATGATGTCATGCAAGTAACAACGACCTCCAGTGCTGATGACGATTATGTGGAGCCTGGCGTCACAACATTAGGCAAAATAGCCCTAAAACCAAGAGAAGTTGCACAATCTGTCAGTGTTATTGACCGCGAGCAAATCGAAAAGCAGAACCTACAAACCCTTGACGATGTTATGCAAAGAGCCACAGGGGTAACGAGTGCCCCTTACGTCAAGTTAACGACCGCCTACTATGTACGTGGCTTCCAAATTGACTCCTTTGAAATTGATGGTGTGCCAGCGTTGCTCGGTAATGTGGCGAGTTCACCGCAAGATATGGCGGTGTATGAGCGTGTTGAGATCTTACGTGGCTCCAATGGGCTACTTCATGGAATGGGAAACCCTGCTGCGACGGTCAATATGGTTCGCAAACATGCACCAAAGGAAGATATGGCGAAACTCAGCTTAACAGCGGGGAGTTGGAACCGTTATCGCGGTGAAGCGGATGTTGGTGGATTACTCAATGAAGCAGGCAGTGTGCGTGGGCGATTTGTGATGGCGTGGGAGGATAAGGATTTCTTCTATGATGTATCCGATCAAAAAACACGTTTAATGTACGCGACGGTTGATGCGGATCTCACCCCTGATACTTTATTACGTGTTGGTGCACAATATCAAACTATCGATTCAGTCACCAATATGGCTGGCGTACCTATGGGGAAAGATGGTCGTGATTTGCATCTTCCGCGTAAAACCTACCTTGATGTGGATTGGGACCGTTTTAAATGGGATACCACACGCACCTTTGCTGCGATTGAGCACCAGATCAATGATGATTGGCAATACAAACTCAATACTGAATATCAACATGTTAATGCTCGCCTAATTTATGCAGGTGCATGGGGCAATATCGACCCTGAAACTGGGGATGGTGCCATGCTAATGGGGGGCGCTTATAAATTCCGCAATGAACAAATCAGTCTTGATACAAGCTTGAATGGTAAGGTTGAAGGCTGGGGGCAGAAGCATGATGTGATTATGGGGGTTAATTACTCGCATGCGAGTGAAAAGCAGTATAGCGCGGAATTTGACCCTTCACTGAATGTTCCCGTGAACGTCTATCGCTGGGATCCACACAGCGTACCAAAGCCTAATGTCGGGCCTTATAGCTCTCCAGGTGCAACGAAAACAACTCAAAAAGGCGTTTATGGTATGGGGCGCATTAAGGTTGTAGAGCCTGTCACGGTGATCATTGGGGCTCGCGATAGCTGGTGGGAATTGAAATCGCCAACGTCTAAATTTACTGAAAATGGCCGGATCACCCCTTATGGCGGTGTGATTTGGGATTTTGCAAAAGATTGGTCTTGGTATAGCAGCTATTCAACCGTTTATCAGCCTCAAACCGCGAAAACCTGGAGTGGTAAAATGCTGAAACCCGTTGAAGGGCAAACGCTAGAGACGGGGATTAAAGCGGGATTACTCAACGGTAGCTTGAACTTATCAGGGGCTATCTATCAGATAGATATCAAAAACAATCCTCAAGTTGACCCTGATCACCCGACGGGAGGCTTTGATAATTACTTTATTAGTGGGGGCAAAGTACGTAGCCAAGGTTTTGAATTAGAAGGTGTTGGCTATATTACGCCATTTTGGGATGTCTCTGTCGGCTACACCTATACAGACACCAAATATCGCGATGATAGCCAAAACAAAGGTAATGCCTACAACACGTTAACGCCTCGTCATATGTTACGTGTATGGACCAACTACGATCTTCCTTGGGATGAACGTAAATGGAGTATTGGGGGCGGTATGCAAGCACAAAGTGCTTATAGTACCACCAACGGCAATGTCACTTTACGTCAAGGGGGTTATGCCCTCTTTAATACGCGTTTGGGGTATCAAATTGACGAAACGTGGAGCGCAGCGGTCAATGTGAATAACTTATTCGATCGCCGCTATTATTCAGGTCTTTTCTCTCCACAATGGAATAACCGTTACGGCGAACCTCGTAACGTGATGTTGACTGTAAAGGCTGATTTTTAATGAAATTAGTCAGTGCGATTTCCATCATTGGCACTTTAATAGGGGGAGTTGTTCTCTCCCTATTATTCGTTCGCATTTACCCTTCGGATGATCTTCTAAACCGCTTGTATGGAGCAGTTTTTCTTGCCGTTTTTTGCACCATGGGGATGTTTGTCTACAGCTTTACCGCGAGTAGCTGGCGACAAATGTTATTACGCAGTTACGGATGGTGGCCGCTTCCTCTATTGTGGTTATTGCTGTGGGGGGGAGGACAATGAAAGTCCCACTGACGCGCAGAATGTCCGATCTACATCGTAGTGCGGGTGCATTTTTGGGCGTTTTTTTATTTGTGATTATGCTAAGTGGCACTTGGAGCTTAGGAAGTGATGCTTTACGTCTTTGGTGGAATAAAGCGCCCTTTTCAGGAGAACTCCTGCCGCTATCACAATTACTAACGTTACAGCCAGAGGCTGCATTGGTGCAGTTACCTCAATCAGCCAATCCTACCATCACTTTTTGCCTTGGGATGGGGCAGTGCGATAACAGCTATAGTGCCATTACGGGCCAAGCTTTAGCGCAGAATACTCCTGCAATGTGGCTGGTCACATTGCATAAAAACCTATTTATTGATTTTCCAGGACGTATTCTGATTAGCCTATTTGGTTTTGCGTTGGCAGTACTGTTAATTAGCGGCTTTATTATCAACCGCCGCAAGCTAGCTTCGATGATGCGCCTACCACGTCGGCTGAATTTACGCTTATTTATTCATGATCTGCATAATTGGCTGGGATTATGGTGCTATCCATGGCTAATTTTATTTGCTGTGACAGGGGCGCTTTCAGGGTTAGGTGCGTTAGGAACCGTTGGCTTGGCATCAAGTGTAAGCCCTGATAATCCACAGTTGGTCATGCAGCAATTGATGGGGGGCTTTCGTAAGGTTGATAACCACCAAGTAGTTCTACGCGAGCATCAACCAGAGCAAGTATTCGAGTGGCTTAAACAAACTTATCCCTCTTTTACGCCACAAACCTTGATGCGCCAAGGCGATTCATTGGTGATTGGTGGAGTACACGCGGGGCAACCGGGTAGTGCTAACTTTGAGCAATATCGTTTTGATTTGAATGAAGGGCGGCTTGTTGGTGTTCGAGACTCCTCTGATCACGCTTTCTGGACTCGTGCTTTTATCAGTATTCAACCACTGCATTATGGTCAGTATCAATGGCTACCAAACGTCGAAACGCTATTTAGCGTTTTGCATTTTATCGCGGGATTTAGTGGCTGTGTCTTGGTAGCGAGTGGGTTGGCAATGTGGTGTTGGCGGCATGCAGCCTCGCGGATTGCCGGGGGGATCGTTGGATGCTGTGGTGGACTGTTGCTGTCAGTAAGCGCATTGCTGGTTGTGATGTCTCTGTCATTAACATTGCCAATAAGTGCTTTTTTCCTGTGCTGGGGAGGCATTTTTATCCTCTGTCTAGTGATTAAAAATGCTCGCAAGATGCTGATTTTAATTGCTGCTTTATCAACTTTACTCTTTTTCATCGCATTTATTTTCTCGTTATGGCAGCAGCCTGCTGGCTTTAACCGTATTGATGTCATGCTGCTATTTTGTGGCTTGTTTTTGTTATTAACACTTGGATGTGTGGCTAAGTTATCTGCGACACAAAAAAGTGGTCGGAGTGGATATGAAAGATCTGTTACAGAATAAACAACTGGTGATGACCTTAGGATTGTTATACCTCGCTCAAGGTATACCGATGGGGATTGCGATGGATGCTCTACCTACCTTTTTACGACATGATGGTGGTGAGTTAAAGGTACTCGCATTTTTGCCACTTGTGGGCTTACCTTGGGTAGTAAAATTTTTATGGGCATCTTTTGTTGATAACCATTGGGGAAAACGATTAGGACGTCGTAAGAGCTGGATTATCCCTATGCAGGTTATCGTGACACTCACCATGTTTGCACTTAGCTTTATTGGTTTCTCTGTGGAAAATGCACTGGCTTGTGTTGTATTGCTATTTATTGCTTCTTTAGCGAGTGCGACACAAGATATTGCCACCGACGGTATGGCGGCAGAGCAAGTCAGCGGCTCAATGCTATCAAAAATCAATGCCGTGCAGATAGCGGGCGTGATGGCTGGCTTTTTTATTGGTGGTGCAGGGCTGATGATTATGAGTGAGTCATTGGGGCAGCATATGGCATTAGCGATTTTGGCTTGTGTGCCGTTGTTAAGTCTGTTTTTTATTTCGTTGTGCCCATTAAAAACATCACAAGCCATTCAGGAAGATGAAAAAGCGAGCTTATTAAAAACCTTTAAGCGTCAAGGTGCACCTCGTCTACTGCTGCTAACCTTACTTTCTGCGGTGACCGCCGTTTCTGGTTTTGGTTTGGCAAAATTATTCTTAAATGATACAGGTTGGTCGCTGGCTCAGATTGGGAAAATGGGAATGGCAGGTGGCATGGTCACGTTAGTGTTAGGTTGTGGGGGCGGCGCTTGGTTGATTGGTAAAATCGGCGTCTGGCGCGCATTCTCATTTGGCCTATTATTCGCATTACTCTCATCGCTATTATGGGCATTCCAGTCGATGAGCGGCGTATCAATGGCATTAGTGGCTACCTGTATCACACTTGGTTCATTATCTTCCGGTGTCACTTCTGTGGCGATTATGACCGCGGGTATGCAATTCGCTTCTCGCTATACGCAAGCAGGAACGGATATGACAGCAGTACAGAGTACTCGTGATATTGGTGAATTGGCTAGCTCAATGATGCTGGTGGGGCTAACGGCGGCGGTAGGCTATTCTGGCGGGTTTATGCTAGGGGCTGGTATTGCGTTTGTTGCATTGTTAGTCACCTTTTCTCACTATCGTTATATGAAAAAAATCGAAGCTTAATTGTCATCTTCCTGCCCACTCCTTGGGCAGGAATTGTTATTTAAAAGCGATAAGTAAAATCAACTGAAACCGTTCTACCTGGCGCAGGCATCAAGCTAAGCGCCATTGGATCAACATAGTATTCATTAGTGAGGTTAGTGACGGTAAGGTTGATATCCGCATTAGGGTTGAACTGATAATTAGCGTAAGCATCATAAGTCACGGTTGATAAATAAATTAACTGGGTTCCCGTCATCCCAACGGTATTCCATGAACGGTTTAACTTATGAGTAGGACCGCTATTATAGATACGGCGAACGCCAATATCTAAGTTGCGTTCATCAAGTAGCCTCACCCCAAGTGTTGTATTGATGCTGTATTTGGGTGGGTTAGTGATATTAACTAACGAGGTGCCAAAACCACCATTCACACAGTTTGGGGTATTAGGATCGCCATAAGCGTACTGACGAAAACGCTCAGCAGTTTTCGTATCACACGTTGTGGCTTCTAAATAGTAGTTACCCGATACATCAGCATAGAAGCGACCTTGATCATAAGCTAAGCTATATTCAATACCGGATGTTTTATAAAGATCCACATTCTCTATGAACCAAGAAGCGTTATTTGGGTGATAGCCTCGAGTGATCATGTCATGTAAGTCACTCTTAAACCAGGATACCTTAGCGGCAAGTTTATCTTCTTCGGTAAATAGTGAGTTTTGTACAGTTGATGCACCGATTTCAAGAACTTTGTTTTTCTCTGGTTTTAAATCAGCAGACGGCATTGAGGTCCAGTTGCCTAAAGTTGACTCAAAGATAGTTGGGTTCTTAACGGCTTCACTGTATTTAACATAGATTTGACTATTGTCATCAAGGTGAAATGCCAGCCCTACCTGTGGGCTGAAATCGCTTCCTTTCCGCTCAATAGGTTTGGTGTAAGCGTATTCTGTGGTGACTTCTTTTTTCAGATAACCTTTTTCCCCTCTTGGGTCAGGGTCATAACCATCAAAGTCATACTTTTCGCCAAGCGTTGTGTTTGCGTATGGGGTTTTCTTTAAAGAGTCTAACGTGTAGTTTCCTTGTTCATCAGGCCACCACTCCATATACCAGCTTTCAGGCCATTTGGTGAAATATTCACCGTTTTTCTTTAGGCGAGCAAACGTGTACTCTTGAGTGCGAGATTTCGCCGCATAAGCGGTGCTGTTTCTATCTCTAACATGATATTCGGTATAACGCCCTCCAACTTGAACTGTTAACCAATTCACGGGTTTATATTCTAGGGAGCTTGATAAGCTATACTCTTTGCGAACACCACTACGCAAGAAATAGTTTTTTTGCAGATTTTCTTTTAGGACAGGAGAATTAGGGCCGGTATCTTCATACTGGAAAGCACCACCAATTGTTAAATTAAACTCACCAAGACGATTTTCGAACGTTGAGCGGTTGGTTAAATTCACGCCATATCTATCCGCTTTAATATCGGATAATAGCCCTTGTTTGTACTCTTCACTTTGTGGGTCTGGACGCTGCTCAGTACTTTGATCGAAAACAGGAACGTTACCGATATTTGCATTGTACATACGGCTGACTGAGTGGGTATACCACAATTCAGAGGTCAAATTGACCCAATCATTATCCGGATCAAAATTGTGCTTTGCTGATAATGAATCAATGGTAATTTTACTCGGGATAAATTGATTAGATTCCCCTTTGCTATTGGGGGTTGTAATCATCGATGGCATGATTTCACCCCATTTAGCGTCATAACGGCGATAAATTAACTCGAGCTTTTGGGTATCAGTAAGCTCGCCAGCCCCTTTGACTAACCAAGATTCACTACGGCTATGGGTATCAAGAACCTCTTTTCCAGCAGGATAGGCGTCAATCACCGCGGCTGTTGTCATCCCCGTGCCACCCGTTGACGAATAATGGGCGTCACGATAGCGTTTCGCGCCGTTTTTACCTGCAAAATAGTTACCTTGATTACGGTAGGCGTAAGCTGCAAGTAATTGATAGCGATCCTGATCTGTTGCGATAGCGACACTACCAAAGCGGCTATTCATATTCGGCCACGGATTGGCGTCATTACTCTCTTTGGTTTTAGTATAAAAACCGGATCGTTCTGAGACCGTGTTATTGGCAAGCCCCCCTCTTAAACGTACCCCAAAAGTTTCACCTTTCGGAATAACATCGGCAGGTTGTAAGGTTGTGACCCGCACCGCTCCTCCGATAGCTCCCGCGCCATCTGTCGCAAGGGTAGGACCTTTGTCGATGGTAACATGGCTAATCAAGTCGGGGTCTAAATAGCTGCGTTGCTGTACACCAGCGTAACCACGGTAAACATCAATGGATTGCTGCGTACCGTCGACAATAACGGGAACGCGGCTTTGGCCTTGTAAACCGCGAATATTGACATCTAACGCTCCGCCATTACGAATATCCCCAAGATGGACGCCACTGACGCCACGTAGAAAATCGGCAGCTGAATTACCTCGGAATCTCTCAACGGTTTTGCCATCAATATAGGACGAGGAGCCAAGCTGCAAATAAGGATATTCAGCATCTAGCTCCTTTTGTGATTTTGCGGAAACTTTGAGAGGGCCTAGCTGTGTTGGTTCTTGAGTTGCACTCTGTGCAGTCATCATGCCGCTTGCCATAAACGGACTCACACCAATCATTAATTGAAGAAGCCGAGTGACAGGCTTCATAGTGTCATTTTTCATAGCCATTATTGTTAAAGATCAATCGGTAATGAGATTGTAAATAATAATTATTATCATTCAATAAAATAACTAAGCATTAACAATAAAAGATAGATTTGTACTAATGTATTGATTTAGAAAAATTATAAACATGACTAATTTGTATTTAGGCAGTCAATATAATTACATAGTGTTTGTTGGGATATTGAAAAAAAGAAGGGTGACTGTATCGGTAGGAACATATTGCTTAGAAAGGACTTTCTTAGCGTTGGATCAAAAAGAGGGGCTATATCGCATAGCCCCTCTAAGCATATTGATGGTTTAATCCGTTATGCGGTTACTGCTAATGTCTGGTGCATAACTGGGTGGAATTTACGTTTGAAGTAAATTAACCCGTGACCTTCTTCTCTCACGATAATCTGCTTCATTTCAACCAAATAAACAGAATGCGTACCAATGTCTTGCACTTGGGTTATTTCACCCTCTAGGTTAGCAAGTGCATCTTTCAATAATGGTTGTTGCAAAATACCTTTATCCCAGATGCTCCAAGCAAAGCGCTCTTCCATTGTAGAGCCTTTCATTCCCGCGAAGTGGCACGCCATCTCTTCTTGTTCATGGTTAAGGATATTGACACACAGGCGGCCATTTTCTTGAAAGACCGCATTCATAGCGCTGTTGCGGTTAACACACACCATCAAAGTGGGTGGCGTGTCCGTGACTGAACAGACTGCTGTTGCAGTAATACCGCAGCAACCTGCTGTGCCATCCGTGGTGACTATGTTAACTGCTGCACCAAGACTTGCCATCGCATCTCTGAAACGCAGGCGATGTTCATTTTCTAAAGACATATTGACCTCCTGCTGCCGATTATTTCAGCAGCGAATCTAACTTATTAATATCGTTGTTGTTATGCAGGTGTGGGCGTTTCCAACCATGCTGATCGTAATCAGACAGGCAGCGGTCAACCATATCTGTCATTGCTTTCATATTACCCGAACCATAAGCATGGCGTAGACATTGCAGACGAATTTCGTCCTGACTACCCGCATAGTTGATTTCATAAAGCTCATGACGTCCGCCAAACTCGCTTCCAATCGCATCCCACATTAGCTTTAACACCTTGATACGTTCTACATGATCCATACCGTTAGAGCCACGCACATATTTTGCCAGATACTTATCGATTTCTGGGTTGTTCATGTCTTTCACACTGGATGGTAGATATATCAAACCACTGGTGACATTACTTTCTATGATATTCTTGATTTTCGTATAGGCCATTGGTGCCATTACGCGATAAGTTTGGATTGCTTGCGTATCTGGCAGATAGGCTCCGCCTTCCCAAGCCTTCGCTTCCGAAGTCATTGCATCGGTAAGTGACCAGAATAAATTACGCCATGCGACCACTTCACCTAAGTCTGCTTGTACACCACGGAAGTCGACAACTCCAGTACATTCAAGGCTTTTTTGCAGTAAGCCTGTAATGAAATCCAATTTAACCGCTAAACGCACGCAGGCTTGTAATGGGAACAAGCGAGCGAAACCACCTTGTACAGCCCAATTACGCGCTCTATCAAAATCACGATAAATTAATACGTTTTCCCATGGGATCAACACATGATCCATGACTAATATCGCATCATTTTCATCAAAACGGCTTGATAGTGGGTAGTCAAAAGGTGCGCCTGTTACGCCAGCAACTAATTCGTATGATGCGCGTGAAATTAGTTTCACACCATCAGCGTCCATTGGTGCGACGAACATCAGTGCAAAATCAGGGTTATCCCCCATCACTTGTGCAGAGCCGAAACCGATAAAGTTGTAGTGAGTTAGGGCGGAGTTAGTGGCAACCACTTTTGCGCCGCTGACGATAATACCTGCATCAGTTTCTTTTTCCAGCTTGATATAGACATCTTTTACTTCATCAGCAGGTTTATGGCGATCGATTGGTGGATTAACAATCGCATGGTTAAAATAAAGCCCACTTTCTTGAATACGTTTATACCAATTACGCGCGTTATCAGCGAATTGGCCGTAATATTCTGGGTTAGCCCCTAAACAACTGGCGAATGCCGCCTTATAGTCTGGAGTGCGTCCCATCCATCCATAGCTTTGGCGTGACCAATCAGCGATGGCGTCACGTTGTTGGCGCAGTTCATCGGCGCTGGTGGCGAAACGGAAGAATTTGTGTGTATAGCCGCCGTTTCCGGTATCTGTTCCCCAGCAAAGGCTGTCATGAGTTGCTTTATCATGGAGTGCATCATATAACTGTCCTATTGAAGCGGCTGAATTACGAAATGCTGGGTGAGTGGTGACATCTTTAACACGCTCACCATAGATATAAATTTCACGGCCATCTTGTAGGCTTTTTAAATATTCTTGGCTGTTAAATGGGCGTTTGGCATCTGAGCGAAAATCTTCTGGTTTCATGTCTACCTCGTTATCTCACAAACAGCGCCGGCGCATCATAGGGTACATATTTTCGCTGGCATCTGGATTATGTTAATTTTATGTTTATTTTGTGTTTCTTAATTGAAGCTTTTTATTTAAAAATAAGAAAGAGACTTTAGAAAGGATCGCTGGTACTTTTCGTTGAAAAAGAGAGTTTATGATAAGAATGTGATCACGGTAGTATTTTTAATATTAACAAATGATCGATGCACTATAAAAATAATCATTTAATTCAATAAATTAAAATTTATTAACTACTTAATGAGTTTAAATTTTACAGGATTTTTTGATAAAAAAACTACCAATAAAAATTGCTTTATCAGTGATTTTTAAAAGAAAAAGTACTTTTCCTAGGAAGAAAAAAAGGTGTGCTGATCTTTCTCTATCGAGAACCGATGACAATAATAAAGTTAACAAAAAGTTGCATTGCAAGACGTTGTCGGTGCTAAAACTTCTCTTAGGTTAAGCGTACTACAATAGCGAAGATTGAGTTTTCGATATGTAGCACGCTGAGTTCCAGTAAGAGAAGCGCTAGGCGATATGGTTTTTTTTCAATAAAAGATCTATCGATTCATTGATTAAGTTACCAATGTGCAAGTAGTTATCCATATTTCTATCGCCATTTCGAAAACAGATTTTAGATTTTATTTCTGAATACGAACCTAAAATACTCGTTGGCTGCTCTGTACTATGTCCTTTTTGGGTGACAAATTGATGGTTTATAGGGAAGCTTATCAAGGAGGCTGAAATAAAGTTATCGGGGCATTTTGTTGAAGAAACGATCAGCAAGTTTAAGGACATCGAGGCGAGCTGGGCAAACAGTTCCTCTGAGCTATCCACCGTGACTATTAAGTTAATATTAGGGTCACTTGCTAAGACGGCTTCTGTAATGTAGGAGGCAAAATACTCTGGTAATGAATCAGAAATGCCAATATGAAAAGTTTTTATATTATTATTTGTAGATTGCTGTGCAATAGCTTTAATTTCTTCTATCTCTTTTAAAATAATCTTGCTGTGCTCTAAGATTTGTAGACCCAAAGGTGTAAAGTTAACCCGACGGGTGGTTCTTTCTAGCAGAAAACAGCCGAGTGTGTTTTCTAGTTTACCAATCTGAATACTTAAGGTTGGTTGAGCTACATTGCAATATTGAGCCGCTTTTTTAAAGTTAAGAAACTTACCTAATGCGTTTAAATACTCGAAATCTCTAATATTCATTTTGTTGCCTCTGCTGTGGTTTAAAAATCAAATTTCGTTGTTATTGTCCATTGCTTACATGACTGAGAATGAGTACTAATAAAAATTAAACAAAAATCATTAAAGTAATGGGATAATAAAACATCTGTTTTCAATGAAGTCAGTTTTACTTAGCTGATGACTAAACTCATTCATAATGAAATCTCGAATTAATCCATCATTGTTAAGGTATTACATAGGAGATATCATTATCAGATAAGTTTATTCAGACAGAGGTAAAATATTTCTCAATACGACCCATACTTTTTTAATAAAAAAGAATTAACATGATTAATTGTAATCTTCTTATTCTGTTAGCAATAAAAATCCAATCCTGATTTTTAAAGTTGTTATATCTATTTGAATAACAAACAAATATAAAAAATAAAGAACAAGATCTCGCATTAGGCATATAACTAAAAATCAGACTAGCGATTGGATTTTGTTGATTCATAAAATCTACCCTATAAATAGGCGTTATGATTAAACAGTTTCTACCGAATCTTTCAACCAGCGATGAAACTGTGAGCCAAATGTTTGATGCTGACGACTATATTCAAAGAACGCTTTCATATACCCCATTTTATCGCCACAATCATGAGAACGCCCCTTTATGTGATAACCTTCGATAGCATGGGTTTTCAGAAGCATGGATAATGCATCCGTCAGTTGGATTTCATTACTCTTACCAATAGGTGTTTTTGCCAGCAATGGCCAAATCTCTTTACTTAAAACATAACGGCCAACAATAGCTAAGTTTGATGGCGCACTCTCTTTATGTGGTTTCTCTACAATCGCATAGATATTATTAAACTCTCCGCTATGAGTAACCTCATTATGGCAATCTACAATCCCGTAATTTTCGACATGCTCGATATTGACTTGTTCAATTAATATTTGGCTTTTTCCTGTCGAGTAAAAGCGGTCAATCATTGCGGGTAAATTATCAGATGCGTAATTACAAGCATATTCATTAATAATGACGTCTGGTAAAACAACAATAAAATCATTATCACCAATAAAAGGCTGAGCACATAATATCGCATGGCCTAGACCGCTTGCACAGCCTTGTCTAACATGCATAATTTTTAAATTTTCAGGGCAAATACCATTTATTTCATTGAGTAATTGCTCTTTCCCTTTTTGTTCTAATAACGATTTTAATTCAAAAGAGGTATCAAAATGATTTTCAATTGAATTTTTAGATGAATGAGTAACAAATATAATTTCATTGATACCCGCCATATAACATTCTTTTATTATGTATTGTATAATAGGTTTATCTACAAGAGGTAACATCTCCTTAGGTATCGCTTTTGTTGCTGGTAGCATGCGAGTACCTAACCCCGCAACAGGTATGACAGCTTTCAACATATATAATCCTTGATAAATAAAATATTTATTATAATCTTTACTTGTTGAGTGTAGTTTTCAACTAAGTACGGTTTTAAATTTTATTAGTTAAAACAGCTATATAGTTAAACCTAAATACATTTCTTTATTTGATTTCCTCCTTGTTTTTTCGCATGGTATAAGGCTATATCGGCATTTTTTACTAAACTCCCTAAACGCTCACCATCACGCGGGTATTGTGCAATGCCGACACTAATATTGATATTCGATACTTCTCCTTCTAAATGGCAATATGAATAAGTCCCCATAAAGTGAACCAGCTCCCAAAAGATAGATTCTGCATGATGATGATGTATGTCATTCACCATTAACACAAATTCATCGCCACCTAATCGAGCAAAAATAACCTCACTCGGTAAGTGCTTTTTTACATTTTTAGTGAACTGTTTTAATAGTCGATCACCATAACCATGACCAAAGGTATCGTTTATTTTTTTAAATTTATCAATGTCAATAAGCGCCAAATAGCATTCTGTTTTACTATTTTTGGCTAATTTAAGAGCTTCTTTGCCTTTTCTATAAAAACCATATCTGTTTAATAGTCCAGTTAGAGGGTCATGGTATACTTGGAAAGAGAGTTTATTCTTAGCTGCTATTAGCCTTGTTACTTCAGATAAAATAAGACAGTAATGATAGGCATTGTTGCTATTTTCTTCTATCTCCATTAATCTAGCTATAAAAAATATTTTTTTATTTTCTTTAGTTATAAAAATAATATCTTCAGTGTTACTATAATTAGAAATAAAATCAAGACTGTTTTTTTCTAAAATCAACTGATTATTTATTATGCTTGGCTTATATCCAATAACATCTGCACGATTGTAGTTGTAAGTTTCTAAGAAACGTTGACTAACATATGAAACTCTTCCATATATATCAATTAATAAAAAAAGACAGGTTTGACCAATGATTAAGTCCAATGAGATTTTTTCATTTTTTATTGATAACTCTTTGGTTTTATTAATCATGATAATTTATATTTGATGAATCTATTTAAATAAAGCATAACGAAATATGAAAATATCTTCAGTTGCATTTTCATTCCACAATACAGGCACTGATTTATTACCACCTTGCGATGTTAACCACTGAGTATATAAGCCTTCTAAAATACTAGCGCTAGCTCGACGCCATTTTTTATTGACCGATTTAGGCGCGTGAGGCCACGCACAATGCATAATAAGCAATTCACTATTTGCGGGTGCCATTTTAACAAACCCCCAATTGAACACTTCTAGAACAGTATTAATATTTTTTTCTAATTGACTTAATGTACTTGAATTCTCAATAGTGTGTAATTCACCAAGCTGTTGCCCAATTCGCCGTAGCGTTTTACAGCCTTCATTAGTTTCACCTGACGAAAACTCATAAAATAAAAAATTAATTAAATCATGCCAGCCTGTTTTATAACCACGTTGTAAGTAACTATCTTGGTCAAACATCATTTTTATTTTCCTAGTATATCTTTGTCGAATAAATATTTAAAGTAAATATTAGCTTTTGTCTCATCATAATTACCAAAAGTATTATAACTAACATTCGCTCCAATAAATGAAGATGGTGATATTTTATAGTTAGTCTCTACGCCAAAAGAATAACTTATGCCATTTTTACTGCTCTTTTTATAGTGAGTATCTATATATTCATCATTATCTGTGTAACTGTTTAATTCATCTTGTAGTTGTCTATCTGTAGGGTAATAATCTGCACTTTCAGTCGTGTACGATTGATATCCAACAGTGGAGTTTAATTTTACTGATAAATTATCTAATTTTTGCTCATAAGAAATAGGCAATGAAACTGCAATATATTTCTGTGGGCTGAAATACCCTGCATGCCCTAATGTATAATAATTAAGGTTTTTATCAAATCCCATATAATGAATATTAGCGCCTAATTTTAGAGTTTTATTATTTTCATTTATTCCATAAATATAAGAGCCAGCATTGAGATCAACAGATTGGTTATTAGGAACGTGGGTACCAATATACTTATTAGCGGCAACTTTGGCATAAGTACCATAATGGCTATTATCCCATGCGTATTGTGCTGACAGCGTATTGCGTGTCACGGCTCCCCATGTTCTACCTGTTACACTATCTTTAAGCCCACTGTATGAAAGTTGGCTATCAGTTACCGCTCGCCGTTCGGCTGCTAAAGTTAATTGGCTATGTGGTGAGGTGTTAATTGACCATTCAGCTCCGCCAACTAAGGAAACAATTAAGCCATCACTATTGGTATGCCCGAAATCCAATTGAAAGTTATCGCCTTTCAATAAAATATTTGATTCTAAGCCTTGAATTGAACGGCTATTAATTTCATCGGCATGTACATTAGCGCGTGAAGCACTTTCAACTAGGCTACGGCGATTGGCTCTCGTTAACGCTCCACTGCCCACAAGGCTGGCATTTTCAGCGGGAGTTTTGCCTGAACTAATAACCGAAGGGGATACGCTCAGCGCTAACTTAATATTATCAAGCAGTGGAAGAGAGAGTGTGAGGGTCTTTTTGATTTCGGTAAATTTGCTTAATCCTGACTCCCCTGAGTGGCTGTTTACCTGAATGGTATTATTCAATGCGACAGATGTTTTTTGCTGTAAATCTGTAAGCATCATTTCAATATGGTCTAACTGGGCCTTTTGGCGAGGATTGTGCTGAGTGTGCATGAGTATTTGCCCAGCTAATGGGTGATTTACTGGTAAATAAGTTGGCTGTTCTTGCGGCTGAATTAATCCCCATTGTGCTGTTTTTAATAATTTGAGTGCTTGGGTATTATGACCTTCCAGCTCAGCAAGGCGAGCCGACAAAATCAGGTAATCGGTTTTGTTGGTTGCCTTGATCTCTGCAAAATATTTTCTTGCTGCCACACTGTCGTCATTGTTAATTGCTAGATCAACTAAGCCTATTAATGCATCCTGATTTTTAGGGGAAATAGCTAATAGGTATTGATAAACATCACTCGCTTGCTCGGGTTGATCATTTGATTGATAAACTCGGGCAACAGCTAATAAGAGTTGGCTATTATTCGGATCATTTTTTATTTCTGGCGCTAATATTTCCCAAGCTTCGTTGAGATGACCTTTTTCGCGAAATAAATCGGCTTGTTCGCTGAGGTAGCCCGCTCTAATGTGATTTAACTCTTTTTCGCTGGTTGTGGCGAGTAAAGCCGGGGAGTTCATCAAGCTCTCTGCTTCTGCAAAGTATCCTAAGCGGCGTAAGATAAGGATTTGCTGTGTATAATCTTTTAGGCTTCCTTGTGGTTCAACGGATAGGTTTTGATGGATCACATTTAGCGCCATTTGACTATCACCCGCATCTATATATAGCTGAGCAAGGCGGCCAATATCGGCTGGGTTCTGAGGTAATGATTTAATATTTATTTTTAGGGTATTTAATGCTGCATTGTGATTTCCACTATCAATGTAGTGTTGGGCAATATCAATTTGTTGATTAAATTTAGCGCGATGTTTAAGCTCTGTTATTTCTGCCGTTTGTGATCCACTAGGAATTTTATGAATTAAATTCAATACATCCTTCCAGTGATTTTGCTCGCTTGCCAAAATGATCGCGCTATGCCAAGTTGCAGGTGAAGGATAGGTTGCAACCAAATTATTCATCACTGCATTTGCTTTATGATGATCACCTTTTTTAAGTAGCAGTCTGGCGTAATCGAGGTGCAGCCAAGCATTTTGAGGATCTTTATTAATGGCTTGTGTGAGAATATTTTCCGCTTCATTCACTAAGCCATTATTAAGTGCTTTTTCTGCATTTTTTCGGTATTGCTCACTGAAATTTATTTTTTGCTGATAATCATAGCGCTCAGTAGGAGAGAAGGTTTGTAATAATAGCTCTAATTCTTGATATTTTTTTTGTTCGTTAAATAACCAGACTAGCTGCTCTTTTACTGTTTTATTATTAGGGTAGTTTTGATGAAGCGTCCGATATAACGACTCTGCGCTAGCATAGTCTTTTTTATCACGATAGGTTTGTGCTAGTAATAAATTGAGAGCAAGTTGCTGCTGTGGGTCACTCACACTGGTACTTTTAAGTAAGCTAATCGCGTGATCAAATTGCTGATTACGCGCTAATTGTTTAACTCTATCTAGTTGCGAATAGTAGTTAATATTTTTGATATCTTTTAACCATTGGGCTCTTTTATGATCCGTTGTGTTATTAGCCGCTTCACTTAATAACTTCTCTGCTTCTTGATAGTTTTTTTGACGGAGCGCCACGTAACCCAGACCCGCAGTGGCATCGATATTTTTAGGATCATTTGTTAGCGCTTGTGTGAATTTTTGCTTTGCTTGTTCAAGGCTACCTCTATTTAATAGCGTAAATCCAGCACGAATATCACTGTTACCAATGCGATTGTTATAGTGTTCCATTACAAGGCTATCATTTGGTGATAAATTCATAACATGCTGGTAAGCGGGCAGATCTTTTTCATCGGGTTGTAACCACAGTAGTGCTTGCTTCAATGAATTGACCACCGCCTTATCTTTATTTTCGATCTGGATGAGCTTTTGAATTCCCTCTCGCCTTGTTTTCTCTTGATAGGTTAATACCGTTGCAAGAATACGCTGTACCTTCTCATCTGATGGTGTTTGCTGTGCTATTTTTCTTAGCTCAGCGATTGCTTTTTCTAGGTGTTTTTTACTGCCAGCGAGTGTTTCATAATATTCAATCGCTAAGTCACCACTAGGTGGATTATGCGTAAATAATTTGTCATACGCCTGTATTGCTTGTTCAATCTGACCTTGTGTTGCAAATTCTCGGGCTTTTTTGAGTATCTCATCGGAACGATTTTCACGGGGCGAAAACTGGGCTAATTGTGAAAGCCGCTGATCGTCTGGGGCATATTTTTTGAGTTTATTAACCCAGAGAGCCGCTTCTTGTTTTTTACCTTGCTGAATTTTGTAATATGACATTAGATATAATGCTTCAATATTATATTGCTCAATGGCAAAAACTTTACTCAGCGCATCGTAAGCAAGGTCATAGTTAGATTTACTGTGCCAATAATTGGCTTTTTCTAATAGAACTTTAATGGCTGTTTCATTTTCTAATGATCGAGCTAACGTCGATAGTGGGTATGTACCACAGAGCAAAGTAATAAATACTTTTATTAATAAGCTATTTTTCATTTTATTTTTTCATCCTTGATAGACGTTTGGATTCATGGTTTTTTAATCTTTTAAACAAATACAAACTCATAAGGAATAAGGTGGTAAATAACATAGCCATTAATAGAAATAAATGTTGGCTAAAAAACCAAAGGACTAATGTGTGTAGCGGTAATTCGCCTGATAAAAATGATGCATTAACTCGCAGAACCTTAACATCATCAAAATCATTAAATAGCAAGATATCACCCGATTCGAGTTGTTGTCTTCCAGGCTTATCAATATCATCATGGAGTTTTTTCAGTTGTTCACTGTTAGTCGCAGTTAAAATGGTCACGACTTTGTTGCTAGACCAAGGTGATGGGAAACTGAGTAACCCTCGCCATTTTTGTGAATTTATTAAAATATTGTTTGCTTCTTCAAATTGATTTTTCCATTCTCCGAGTAGAAGCAGTTTCAGTTTCTGCAATAGAGAAGGGGGAATGACTTGTAATTGCCCATAACTATAATGATAAGAGGTATCTTTTATTAGTGGCTTGAATGCTGCGATCTCTTTTAATTTAGAGATTGCAATAATATTCGAACTCGTGAGTTTTAAATTATTTTGTGGTTTTGTTGTATCAGTGAGTATGGTGACCTGACTAACCGGAAAGCCAGTAATGCGTCCTGCTTTTTCCATTAAATGAAGCATTAATGCGATTTCTTCTTTAGCTGGATTTTTGGTTAATAAAATGACGGTATCTGATAAATCGGCATATTTCGTAAATGGGAATAGGCCATTTAAAAACCAAGCCGTATTTGGTAGCTCCCCAAAATTGGAAATATTACTGAGATCAAATGTAGAGCTAGACAATATTTGATTAACAATCTCACCATTATTACGGATATTACAAGGCGTTTCTTGATGCGGTGTGATATTAAAATAAAAGCTTAGTCTGTTTTCACCAAATAAGCTTGCGCTATCAAGATAAAGTGTTGTGCTGTTGTCGTGGTTATTAGTAAAAAACTCCGTGATTGGACTAATAATGCTGTGTTTTTGAGCAGAAATATTTTTTAAAAATTGATAGTTCAATGCGATAGTTAACATCGAATGCTTCATATCAATCCAATTTTTACCATCAAACGTATAGTCTATTTTCACGGGGATTTTGTTCCCTGATAACATGAATACATCAGGTGGAAGGCGAAAAATAATGTTTTTCTCTTCATTCCAAAACAAGCGGGATTGCAGGGCGTCGCGACTTTTAATTATTTGGCTGAAAGTGATTATTTTTTTCGCCGAAAGCCAGTTAGGGGCATCATAAGCTTGCCGTTTTTGTACATGATAGTTGGCGATAGCCATATCGCTGCTGTCAGGTAAATCAGGTGTAAAGAGTTGGTAAGCGGCCTGACGCAGCTCATGTGCATGACGTCCACTAATGACCAAGATTTTGTATTTCTCGTTTACAGGGTTATCTATAATTCTGATATTTGGGCCTTTAGCCTGATTAAAGGAGATCCCTGAAATGGTCTCATCCGCCATTGTGAATAAAACAGCATGCTTTTCCGGTAATTCATCAAGATAAACATTGAAATGGTTCCCTTTTTCCCCACTTTTGATGCCAAAAATAGAGGCTACAATGGCAGAGGCCATTAAGGTATCTGGGGTCGGTGAAGCGGCATAGATAAAAGCAAGTTCATTGCTATTCATTTTTAAAGGATCTAAAAATGGCCGAGGAAAATCCATGAGTGATTTACGCGTATTCATTAATACCCCTTTTAATGCCATTGAGGTTAAAGGGGAAATCTCAAGATTAAGATCTTTTAAGTCTGGGCGCTGGCATGTCCACTCATTATTAATGATGTCATCATTACTAATGATCTGAAAGTTTAAATTGTTCTTTGAAGAGAGAATGGCGTTTGGTACTTTTAAAGTAAAAGTCGATTTATTTTCATGAAGTTGAGATAACGGTATCGAACCTAAAGACTGATCATTTAGCGTTATTTGTAAATTATCCTTTTCGATATTTTCAGTTTCTTTGATTGAAATGATTAAGCGTATTTCTGCATTTATAACAATAAAATCATAGGGCAAAGTAAAACTAATACCAGATTGGAGTTTATCACTACTTAAGGTCAGGCCGTTTATGAGGCCAATTTTTTTCAAGGTAATTTCTTCAGCGGTAGTGTCTATAACATCGCTATTTTTTATTAGCCCATTATTTAATATAAAGTCTAATGGCGCAGAAACTTTTTTCTGTGTATCCACTCTCTCTACGGCAAATGCGGCCGTATGACTTATTAATAACGCGTAAGCGATAAATATTAATTTCAGGCGGTTAAACATGATGCTGCTCTTTACTATTTTGTTTTGAAAGCAAAATGGAATTATCCGTGGCCTTCTTATCTTTACGGATAATGAACAATTCAAATGCACATTGCAGCACGTCGATAAATGACCTTAATGGTTTGTCGTTTGCATGTTTAGGTTTAAACCAAGCATCTGCTCGAGTTAATACAACACGTACAACATCACGTCGAATAGCATGAGTTAAGTGAGCAAATTCCATTCTTAATTGCTTATTATCAATCCATGCTTGCTGGATCGGGATAAATGCTCTTTCTTTGCCTATACCAATGGCAATTTGTGTAATAAATGTCTGTGTAACATTATGCTCAAATGGGAAGTTAAGTCTTGCCCCACTCATGGAGAGATCAATGGATTGAGTTTCTATAACGCTATTATCAGAAAAATAAACGGTCACAGGGATTGATGCAGGAACCCTCGTGGCTCGACGTAACTGTTTGGTCTCTTTTGCTACCGATATAGAAGCGAGGACAATCAGTAAGCTATAAATACCCCATATAAGGTTAATCACAATGACACCGTCATCAATATAATGATATAGACCCATAATCCATTTGAATAAGGCAATCCCAATTGCGGCGACTAAAAGTACGGCGACAATAAGGAGCGGGCGAACGGCCGTGTGATCAAAATAGTTTTTATCTGTTAAATCACCTTTATCAGTAACATTAAATTTACCGAGTTTTGGCGATATTAAGCTCATCAATGTTGGGAGTATTAAATGAAAAGCCATCACTGTTTCATAAATTTCCCCCCAGAAAGAATAGCGATAGCTACCGACAAGTTTTGAATTGACATAGTTAGAAGTAATCAAATGAGGTAGCGCATAAGAAAATATGAGTGTTGCGGATGATGAGATAATATTTAAATCAAATAGAATAAAAACCAAAGGGGATAAGAGGAAAATCGCTCGAGGTAGCCCATACTGAAAATGTAGCATGGCATTTAAATAACAGATACGTTGTGTAAATGTCAGACCTTTACCTAATAGCGGGTTATCGACGCGAAAAATCTGTGTCATGCCTCGTGCCCAACGTATACGTTGGTTAATGTGCAAAGTTAAGCGTTCAGTCGCTAAACCCGCTGAAAGAGGAATATCTAAGAAAGCGGTATTCCATCCCTTACGCTGCAATTTAAGGGCTGTATGGGCATCTTCGGTAACCGTTTCTACCGCAAATCCATTTGTCTCTTTTAAGGCACTACGGCGAATTACCGCACAAGAGCCACAGAAAAACGCGGCATTCCAATTATCGTTACCTTGCTGCACTGGACCATAAAATAGCGCACCTTCATGCGGCGCTCTTTTAGCCGCACTTAAATTACGTTCAAAGGGATCTTTAGAGTAAAAATAATGGGGGGTTTGGATCAAAGCGAGTTTTTCATCGACTAAAAATGCCCCTACTGTTGCTTGTAAAAATACGCGTGTCGCTACATGGTCACAATCAAAAATACAAATCAGTTCACCATGCGTTTTTGTTAATGCATGATTAAGGTTTCCTGCTTTTGCATGGTTATTATCAGGGCGGATCATATAGCCAACTTGAATATCTTCAGCTAACTGGCGAAACGCATCTCGCTTCCCATCATCTAATATATAAATTTTTAATTTATCTTTAGGATATTCGATACACTGTGCAGCAAGCGCTGTATCTTTGACGATATCAATACTTTCATTATAGGTTGGAATAAATAGATCAACCGTTGGCCATAATGAAGTATCTTTCGGTAAGGGGGCGATCGTTCTTTTTAATGGCCAACAGGTTTGAATATAACCGAATAATAGAATAGCTAATGAATATAGTTCCGCAATAAATAGTAATGATCCTAAAATCAGCTCAATATAAGAATCAAAATAAAGGGTCGTTGTTGCCCGCCACCAGATATAACGAGAAGTACAAAGTAGTGATATTAATATCAAGGCAAGCTGTAGTTTTTTATTTTTAAATATTCCAATAAAGAATGTAAATACAATTAACACGCCTCCTAATAGAAACTGTTTATCACTATCTAGAGGAATGATAATTAATAAAATAAATAAGAATAACAAAAGTATAGACGTAACGATTTTGAGTGTTTTTTGCATGTCACTAACTCATAATGAGGTTTTATTATACTATAGGTAAATGAGTATTTTATTTTTTACTAATACTTGAAAAGAGTTCACTCAGTATAACAAGTTGCTCCGTATGAGAAGCTGAGTCCGCTGTATTATGGTAGTGATTATTTTTATAATTAAGGAAATGAGAAAACTCATTAATTGTTGAGTAAGACTCATTTGGTTGGGTTGGCTGGGGCTGAGTCGTTGATTCAGAAACCACTTCAATTTTCTCAGGTAATGGGAGTTCTTGCTTAATAGCCATATTAGATAATGGCTGTTCATCCTTGGATTGAGTGGTTTCTTCAATTTCAAGGAAAGAAAAATTATCCATTTTAAGCTGACGGCTTAATGAATTTAAATCATCGTACATAGTTAACCTTCACCCTGAGAATAACAAACACCATTACACGTAGAATGAGTGATTTTTACCATGGTCTTTTAGGTAAATCATCTTATTTTGATATAATATTTAGTTATAGAATTAAGTAAAAATACCTAATTGATTAATATGTAAATAATCTATAGAGATACGTTATATAACATCCTGATTTAATTTTAAAATATGATGTAATTGTGAAATTTGAATAAATAGTAATTGTTAATTTATTTCATTTTAATAGTTATTATTAATAAATAAAAATGACAATGAAAAATAGAAAATACGCATTGATTATTACTTATAGATATTAGTAATGAACAATTTATAAATAAAGCAGTTTATTAAACATTTTTATTATGGTTATTGCGATAAATAGCAGAGAAACGCGTTAATAGACAGCGTTAAAATTTTCAATAACCACGTGTCATGATTAAGTTTAACTATCATAGATTAGTGGATATTTTTATCTCGCCATTGGCTAGGGGAATCCCCAACTAAACGGTTAAAGAAGCGTGCAAAGTAAGCCGGATCTTTAAATCCAAGTTGGTAGGCTATTTCTGATACAGGGCTGTCACAAAACAATAGCATACGTTTCGCTTCTCGTAATATGCGGTCAAAAATCAGGCGCTTGGGTGGACGGTTAGCGAAACGTCGGCACATATCTTTGAGTCGAGATTCGGTAACACCCAGTTTGTCTGCATATTCGGGAACAGAAAGGTGCTCATGGTAGTGTGAATCAATAAGCTGGTTAAAACGTTGGAATAGGCGATGTTCTCCTCTTACACCACTAACTGGGTGGTCATCAAGGGGAATTGAGCGTAATAGGAAAGTAAATAGCGCTTGAGCTAAAGAGGATAATACCTGATCGCGTCCGGCGTAGCTATTGGCCGATTCGCGAGCCATTAGTGCCCAATAGTGATTAAAAGTTTCAAGGTCATCGGGTTTATCAGCAACGGACAAACAAATCGCAGGAATAGAGACTAAATCAGGGTTAGCAGGGTAAAGTGATTCTAATAAAGGGATGATTAAATCTTGGCGAACGGTCAGCACGTGCCCATCTGTATCTTCTTGAGTAAAAAAGGCATGAGGAACAGAAGGCGGCGTTAGAATAAATAAAGGGGCTTGGACTGAATAACGTAGGTCATCAAGTTGTAATGTGATATGACCTGTTTCAAGGTAGTGCAACTGAAAAAAGCCATCATGTCGATGTGCTTGCATATCACGGCCAAAAAAGGCGGCCATATTACCGAATGTTTGGTAATGAACATCATCATTCCCTTGTGTTTCATCATAATCTTTACTGATATCAATATTGGTTATTAATGATGACACCACATTCTCCCTTTACTCTGTTGGTTTCGAGCCGCAATACAGAGGATTGCGGCTCGACTATTTTGTTATCTTTGAATATTACGGTGTTGCTCTAGGACGTGAGCTCTTCATGGGGATAAATGCGACTAATAGCGCCCCAACGACCAACAACCCAGCGACAAAGTACAGCCCTGAATTGAAGCTACCTGTTTGGTCTTTTAGCCAACCAATCAGTAGTGGGCTGACCGCTGAACCAATATTACCTGTTGCGTTGATAACAGCAATACCAACAGCACGAGCACGTAAACTGATGGATTGGTCTGGCGTGGTCCAGAATACAGCCATTGCGGTAAATGAACCTGTCGATGCCATAATGATACCAATTAATTGGATGACAGGATGATGTGTCAGTGCCGCTAATACCCAACCTGCCGCTGCAAATAGGTAGGGGAGTGCGGTGTGCATTTTACGTTCTTGTAATCTGTCAGAACGCCGGCTCCAATACACCATACCAAGTATAGTACAGAACTGAGGGATAGCCGTCAGTAGGCCTATCATGGCGTTACTACTGCCTTCATTAAAGCTCTGCATAATTTGTGGCGTCCAGATATTAATGGCACTGAGCGTATTGGTCAGGCAGAAATAGGCCACGGTATACATTAAGACAACAGGGGTAAAAATCTCTTTCCATAAGCTAGTATTCTGTAATGCTGTATGGCTTTTCGAACCGTGCGGCTGAACCAATTCTAACTTATCTTGCTCCATCATTTCTTGAAGACTCTCTTTGTCTTCTTTCGTTAGCCATTTTGCTTTATCTGGCGAATCATCAAGGTAGAACCAGACCAGCACGCCTAAGATCACTGAAGGGAAACCTTCCAGCAGGAACAGCCACTGCCAGCCTTTTAGGTTTAAAATACCATCCATTTCGAGGATGTAACCCGATGCTAGGGAACCAAATGCCATTGTGACAGGCATGGCCACCATAAATAAAGCGTTAGCACGGGCGCGGAAATAAGCAGGAAACCAGTAAGTTAAATAAACTAGGATACCCGGTAAAAAGCCAGCTTCGGCGACGCCGACTAGCATCCGCAAAATATAGAGGCTTGTCGGGCCTGTTGCGAACATTGTGGCTGTTGAGGCGATGCCCCACAGTACCATGATGGTGGCAATCCAACGGCGGGCGCCCACAATACCCAACATAATATTGCTAGGTATCCCAAAAATAACATAGGTTGCATAAAATAGTGTGGCAGCAAGGCCAAACATCGTTGATGTCAGACCAATGTCTTTCCCCATAGTCAGACCCGCAAAACCGATATTGATGCGGTCAAGGAAAGAAAAAACAAATAATACAAATAAAAAGACAATTAGGCGGCGAAATAATTTTTTAATTACGCGTTGTTGTGGTTCAGTTAAATTTTTATGCTGTTCAGCAGGATTTTTTTCAGCAACATTGGATAAATTGCTCATTTTGTAATTCCCTCATTTATATGCATTTAATGCTATTATGGGTACAAAAAGCTCTTAGGCAGCCATATAACATGTCTGCCCCGTAGGTACAGGGTTGTTAATGTTGTTTTCCCTTAGCCACCAGATTGATATTTGTAGGGTAATTGGTTTGCCATATTCCAAGTTGTTTCATTATTCGCTCTTGCTCATCTATCCGAGTCACACAATAATCCATGCTCCTCGGCGATTTTTGCTTAGCGCTTAGAGACAAACTCGAAGTATTTACAACCGAAAGATCGAGTTATCTTAATGGCTTTGGGTGTTTACTACTGTATTGCAAATCACTAATACACACTGGGTGTGTTAGATGTCACTTCAGAAACGGTATTGCCAAAGCGAGCCGCTAATGCTTCTGCGCTACGCGCTAGCAATGTTGTATCCACACCAACCGCAACAAATAGTGCACCTAATTTTAAATAATGTTCAGCGACGTCTGGCGCTGCCATTAAAATACCAGGGGCAATACCCGCAGCACGAATTTGGACAATAGCCTTTTCGATGACTGCCTTCACTTCGGGATGATTTGGATTACCTGAATAGCCCATGTCTGCACTGAGATCAGCTGGCCCAATAAAGACGCCATCGATCCCTTCGACTTGTAATATTTCCGAAAGATTATTGATAGCTTCACGGGTTTCGACTTGCACAATGACACACATCTCATCATTGGCCCGTTGCAGATAATTAGGAATACGATTCCAACGTGATGCACGTGCTAGAGCGCTCCCCACACCGCGGATCCCCGCCGGAGGGTAACGTGTGGCGCGAACAGCTTGCTGTGCTTGCTCTGCATTTTGCACCATAGGCAGTAATAATGTTTGTGCCCCAATATCCAATAACTGTTTAATAATGACAGGATCATTCCAAGGTGGACGTACAACCGGCTGCGATGGATAAGGTGCGATTGCCTGTAATTGAGTTAATATTGTTTGTACATTATTAGGAGCGTGTTCACCATCAATCAGTAGCCAGTCAAAACCTGCTCCAGCCACCAATTCAGCACTATATGAGCTGCATAGCCCCAGCCATAAACCGATTTGTGGTCGACCTTCTTTTAGTGCATGTTTAAATTTATTTTGTAGGATATCCACGATGATCTCCTTATACGAAGCGGCAACTGACGGAACCCATCACGCCGTAGTCCACATGAAATACATCCCCTTTACGAGCAGGAACCGGTCGAGTAAATGAGCCACCTAAAATGATTTGGCCAGCTTCTAGTTGGACGTTGTGTGGCGCGAGTTTATTTGCCAGCCAAGCAACCCCGTTTGCAGGGTGGTTAAGTACCGCAGCCGCGACGCCAGACTCTTCAATAACACCGTTACGGTACAGCAATGCACTGATCCATCGTAAATCAAGGTCGCGAGGTTTGATTGGTCTCCCCCCTAAGATCACCGCCGCATTCGCCGCATTATCTGAAATGGTATCGAATACTTTGCGTGGGCGCTTTGTTTCAGGATCAATACCGTGGCAACGGGCATCAATAAGCTCAAGTGCCGGTATGACATAATCAGTTGCGTTATAAACATCAAACAGGGTGCAGTTTGGGCCACTTAAGGGTTTTGCTAAAACAAATGCTAGCTCAACTTCAATACGTGGAACGATAAAACGATCTGTTGGAATTTCACAACCATCGTCAAAAAACATATCGTCGAGAAGTGCACCGTAGTCAGGTTCATCAATTTGAGAACTAGCCTGCATAGCTTTCGATGTTAAGCCAATTTTATGGCCTTTCAGTGAACGACCTTCAGCGATTTTTAGGCCAACCCATTCACGTTGAATAGCGTATGCGTCTTCAATGGTGATTTGTGGATGATCCAATGAAATCTGACGGATCTGTTCACGTGTTTTCTCGGCCTGATTAAGGCGCTGTGCAACTTGCGATATGACATCTTTTTGTAACATGCGAGTATTGCTCCTGTTGAACTCTGCTTATCACGCAAGAAACGTTGGGCGCTTTCTAACCCGCACTGCCAGATGGCAGTGCGCTAATCTGTAAAGGTCAAATTAGTTTGTAGATAGCCCACCGAAGCAGAGATATTTCACTTCCAGATAGTCTTCAATTCCGTAACGTGAACCTTCACGCCCCAGCCCTGACTGCTTAATGCCACCAAATGGGGCAACTTCATTTGAGATAATGCCTTCATTGATACCGACCATGCCGCTTTCGAGTGCTTCTGCAACACGGTAGATGCGGCCGATATCTCTAGAATAGAAATAGGAAGCCAGACCAAATTCGGTATCATTTGCTAAATCAATGGCTTCTTGTTCATCGCGGAACTTAAACAGAGGCGCCAATGGACCAAAAGTCTCTTCTTTGGCGACGATCATAGATTCAGTGACGTCTGCTAATACGGTTGGCTCGAAGAACAATCCGCCTAATGAAGCAGGTTTACCGCCTGCCAGTACGCGTGCGCCTTTAGAAACCGCATCTGCAATATGCTCGGTGACTTTATCAACCGCAGCTTGGTTAATCAGAGGGCCTTGTTGTGAATCGGCTTGAGTTGCTGGGCCGATTTTTAGCTCAGTGACTGCTTTTGCTAAGCGTTTAGCAAATTCATCATAGACGCCTTCTTGAACTAAAATACGGTTAGCACAAACACAGGTTTGCCCGCTGTTGCGGAATTTAGCCGCTAATGCGCCCTGTACGGCGGCATCAAGGTCGGCATCGTCAAACACGATAAAAGGCGCATTGCCACCGAGCTCCAATGATAGCTTTTTCACTGTATCGGCACATTGCGCCATCAGTAATTTGCCAACGCGTGTGGAGCCAGTGAAAGTCAGTTTACGAACAACAGGACTTGATGTGAGTACACCACCAATGGCTTTTGCATCTGTACCTGGCACGATGTTGAACACCCCTGCTGGGATACCAGCTTCTTCACCTAATGCGGCTAGTGCTAATGCTGATAATGGGGTCTCAGCCGCAGGTTTCAGTACCATCGTACATCCTGCCGCCAGTGCTGGGCCAACCTTACGGGTGATCATGGCATTTGGGAAGTTCCATGGCGTAATCGCAGCGACCACACCCACAGGCTGTTTAATCGTCACTAAGCGGCGACCAGGAAGTGGAGATGGGATTGTTTCGCCATAAACGCGTTTACCTTCCTCGGCAAACCACTCAATAAAGCTTGCACCATAGGCGATTTCACCCATTGATTCTGTGATGGATTTGCCTTGCTCCCAACTGAGTAGCTCTGCAAGCTCTTTTTGGTTTTCCATCATCAATTGGAACCACTTATTAAGAATTTGGCTACGCTCTTTGGCACTTTTAGCACGCCAAGCGGGTAGGGCTTTTTCCGCAGCATCAATCGCTTGTTGGGTTTGTGCTGCACCTACATTACTGACTTTTGCAATGACTTCACCGTTCGCAGGGTTAGTGACATCGAATTGACTATTGTCGTTGGCGTTAACCCATTGACCGTTGATATAAGCCTGCTGGCGGAATAAGGTAGAATTGACATTGATACTCATTTTTCTTTTTTCTCCGAAGGCACTGAGACTAACTGTGAGCGGACATTTTTAGCCGAGAAACGTTGGCTTGTGAAACTTAATCCGGCACAGACAGCCATAACCAGTGCCATAGCAAATGGGGATTCATCCTGTAGTACAGAAACTGCAACACTTGCCAGCGCCGCCAATGCAAATTGAATCGAAATAGCAAGCGCACTGGCGCTACCGGCAATTTTTCCTCGATGCTGCAATAACAGTGATAAGCTATTTGTACCGATAGCATTGACCATCGATAAAAACAGCACCACCAGAATAACAATAATAGGCAGGCTTTGCTGGTAGAAAATGAGTAGTAATAGCCCAAACAGTAATTGCGCACCACTTTGTAGGCAGAGTATGCGAGTTAAACTGTATACTTTGAGCAGTCTGACATTCAGTAGTAATACCACTATCATCCCGAGAATATTACAGCCGAATAATAAACCGTAGTGCTGCTCCGATACGCCAAAATAGTTGATATAAACAAAGGGAGAGCCGCTGATAAAGGCAAACATACCCGCAAAAGAGAATGCCATCGTACCGATAATACTCAGTGCTTCTCTATCGCTTAAAACTTGAGCGTAATTTTGAAACGCGACACTGAGTAAATTTTTAGATTCTTTCTGTGGTGTCAAGGTTTCAGGAAGCAAGAAGAAAATACAACTTGCAGAACAAAGACCTATCAGTGCAAGAAGATAGAAGATCGCTTGCCACTGAAAGTGAATTAATAAAAAGCCACCGAGTAGGGGAGCCAGTAAGGGCGCTATCATAGTGACTAACGTCATCAAAGATAAAACTTTAGGCAGTTCACCTGTTGGGTAAACGTCTCGAGCAATGGCTCGTGCCATGACAATGGCGGCTCCACTACCGAAGGCTTGTAACGCACGAAAAGCAATTAATGCGTCAGCCGAAGAGGCTTGCGCGCACAGTAAACTTGCGAGCGTAAAAATAGTTAGGCCACTTAACAGCATCTTACGGCGACCAAGAATGTCGCTGAGTGGCCCATAAAACAACATGCCAATACAGAAGCCAGCAAAGAATGCGCCGAGTGTATACTGCATCTGCCCTTGGCTCGCCTGGAGGTCATTTCCCATTTGCGGCAGAGCAGGCAGATACATATCTATCGATAATGGCCCAAATGCAACCAGTGACCCTAATAATGGGATCAAGTAGCGAGGGATCTGTTTATCGAATGGCGTCGGCATCAGGCTTCCTTATTTAAATAAAGCGTGAACATTGTTTTGTTTGTAATTCAACACGGGATCAAGCTCTTCCATGGTAAATGATAGAGCGAGATACCTATCACTCATTAACTGAGCAAAGTGTTCTTTGATGAGGGTAAATAGCATCTCACCTGTTTTTTGACGATCTTCAAGAGAACGCCCTGAACCAATTTTGAGTGTCATATGGACAAAGGCGTAATCATGTTTACCATCAGCCATCTGCCAAGTATCTAACCAAATAGCACGGCTACGAATGCCGCCTAAAGGAAAAATACCAGTTCCTGCTAATGCACTATTTACCTTGGAAAATAGCTCAGGCAAATTCGCTTGTTCACGGATATTGTCGGTACACTCAGCAATAAAATGCGGCATGACGACTCCTTACGCACTGACTTTTTGTTTATCGGTGATATAGCTTGGCAACGGGAAAATAGCGTTAATTTGTCCGGTACCTGAACTGGCGAACAAATCGGTCAGCACTTCAACTTTTTCTGCATATTTATCCCAACCTAGCATGCCTAATAGCATCACCGTATCGTGCATATGACCTTCGCCATAACAGTAGTCAGCGTATTCCGGCAGCATCTTACAGAACTCACTAAAACGGCCTTCACGCCACAATTTGACGACACGCTTATCCATTTGCTCATCAAATTCACGGGTATAATTGTTCATCCCTTCTTCTGCACGATGGTCATCAATAAAGCGATGCGATAATGAGCCACTCGCGAGTACAGCAACCGTGCCATCATATTTTTCGATGGCTGTGAGTACGGCTTCGCCTAATTTACGGCTGTCTTCAAAACTGTGAGAGGTGCAAAATGCAGAAATAGAGATCACTTTAAAGTGGCGATCACTATTCATATAGCGCATAGGAACTAAGGTGGCATATTCTAACGTTAGGCTTGGGATTTCGTGGGATTGAGCACGAACGCCTAGTTTACGGGCTTCTTCACCGATCATGCGACCAAGCTCGGAGTTACCATCATATTCATATTCCATATCACGAATAAAATGAGGGAGTTCGTTACTCGTATAGATCCCTTTAAAGTGATCGGCACAGTTGATGTGATATGCACTGTTAACTAACCAGTGAGTATCAAAAACAATAATAGTATCAACACCAAGTTCGCGGCAGCGGCGGCTGATCTCTTTATGACCGTCAATGGCGGATTGGCGGCAGCCATGATGTTTGCCGGGTAATTCTGACAAGTACATGGATGGAACATGCGTTATTTTTGCCGCAAGTGCTAATTTACCCATAAGTTTTTACCTCCCCCGTGATATTTCGAGCTGTAGCGTGTGAGTGATTTTTCGCTACAGCCCGAATTATTTAGGGCATAAGTTAGATTAAATATTTATTATTGAATTTCCAATAAACTAAATATCTCAATAAATTAAACACCCCAACGAGGAATGTTGTGATCCCCGAAGGAAATACAAACGTTCTTCATTTCTGCAAAAACTTCAAAGCTATATTCACCGCCTTCACGACCAACACCAGAGGCTTTAACGCCACCAAATGGTTGACGTAAATCACGTACGTTTTGTGTATTAACAAACACCATACCGGCTTCAATGTTGCGTGATAAGCGAAGGATCTTGCTGACATCTTGTGTCCAAATATAAGATGCGAGACCATACTCAACATCATTTGCCATACGTAGGCCATCTTCTTCTGACTTGAATGGGATCAAGCAGGCAACTGGCCCAAAGATCTCTTCTTGCGCAACACGCATACGGTTATCGACATCTGCTAATACGGTCGGGCGTAAGAAGTTACCATTTTTCAGATGTGCAGGTAGGTCGGTTGGCTTGTCTGGGCCACCAGCCAGTAATGTTGCCCCTTCTTCTACACCAAGGCGAATATAGCCGGATACCTTGTTCCAATGCTGTTCACTGATCAGTGCACCAACTTGTGTTTTTGGATCCGTTGGGTCGCCGACAATTAGGCGATTAGCGCGCTCAGCGAAGCGCTTAACAAATTCAGGGTAGATACTTTCTTGGATGAAAATACGAGAACCGGCAGTACAACGTTCACCATTAATTGAGAAAATGGTAAACAGAGCCGCATCTAATGCACGTTCGATATCGGCATCTTCAAATATCAGAACAGGGGATTTGCCGCCAAGTTCCATCGAATATTTTTTCAGACCCGCGTTTTGCATGATCACGCGGCCTGTTGCTGTTCCACCAGTAAAGGAAACGGCACGAACGTCATGGTGTTTGACTAGAGCGTCACCTGCTGTGCTGCCGTAACCTTGCACAACGTTAAGTACGCCAGCAGGGATCCCCGCTTCTAATGCCAGCTCACCTAAACGGTTTGCTGATAATGGTGACAGTTCAGACATTTTTAAAACAGCGGTGTTACCTAGGGCTAAACAAGGTGCTGTTTTCCATGTTGCCGTCATGAATGGCACGTTCCAAGGGGAGATCAGTGCACAGACACCAACAGGTTGGATCAGGGTGTAGTTCATCATTTTGTCGTCAACAGGGTAGGTACGACCATTCATCTGTTGGCAGACTTCGGCAAAAAACTCAAAGTTATGTGAAGCACGAGGGATCAACACATTTTTGGTTTGATGAATTGGCAAACCTGTATCCTGAGTTTCCATTTCTGCAATTTCAGGGACGTTTTGGTCGATCAATTCACCAAGACGGCGCATCAAACGAGCACGCTCTTTCATTGGCGTATTAGCCCATTTAGGGAATGCCTCTTTGGCTGCCGCAACGGCTTGATTTATTTCATCTTGACCACCAGAAGCCACTTCAGCGAGTACTTCACCTGTTGCAGGGTTGGTGGTTTGGAAATATTCTTTGCTGGCAACATTTTTGCCATTGATCCAATGGTTAATCTTAGTCATTACACTCGTTCCTCATATTCTTTTTCGCTGACAATATAGTTAATCAGCCGGCCTACACCCTCAACTTCAACGATCACTTCATCACCAGGTACGACATCAGAAAGGCCTTTTGGTGTTCCTGTTGCGATCATGTCACCCGGTTGCAGTGTCATAAAATCACTGAGATAGGAAATTAAAAATGGGATATTGAAAATGAGATCAGCAGTGGTTCCTTTCTGGCGCAACTCACCGTTTACATAGGTATATAGCGCAAGGTTATGGGGATCTTTAACCTGATCTTTATCGATAACCCATGGACCGATAGGCGTTAAAGTGTCACGGCTTTTAACACGCAGGTTGGGGCGATAGTAATTTTCTAAATAGTCACGGATCGCATAATCATTACATACGGTGTAGCCTGCAACATAATCCATCGCATCTTCTTGTGATACTTTGTATGCCGCTTTACCAATGACCACAACAAGCTCTGACTCATAATGCATATAGTCAACATTATCGGGGCGCACTGAAACTTGGCGATGGCCTGTTAATGTGTTATCTGCTTTGATAAAAATCAGAGGCTCTTCAGGTGGCTTGAAATCAAGTTCAGTAGCATGGTCGGCATAATTTAAGCCCAGTGCGAACAGTGTGCCTCTAACAGGAGGTAACCATTCAACATTAGCATCATCGCCTGCAATAACTTGGCCATTTGGTAATGTGATTTGCTCGTTTTCACCAACCGTAACGGAATACTCAGTACCTTGGTAACGAATTTTTGCGTGTTTCATTATTGTCCTCCTGCCACAACAACGTTATTGCTTAGGCTCGGAAAGCCTTCTGCTTGAACAGTGACTTCATCACCAGGCTGAATGGTGACGCGTTGATGAGGCGTGCCCATCAGTATCACATCACCCGCTTTTAACGTGGCAAATTCACTGAGTGCGGCAACTAACTCACTGGCATCACGAACCAGATCTTTTGTAGACCAACGGTCAGCTTCTTTACCATTGATGAGGGTGATAATGTCGACAGGGGCAGTTAATGTTGTTTCAACCATTTCCCCAATAGGGCAGAAACTATCACAGCATTTTGCTTTGATAGCAGGACGATAAAATGAGTCTTCAGGTAGGCTGACTTCATTTGCTAATGCAAAGCCCGCAATATAATTTTTGGCTTCTGACTGGCTGACTTTACGTGCATCTTTACCAATAACCAGTGCTAGCGTTGCACCACTTTGCACCACTTCACCGGCAGGGTGCAAAATAGGCTCCCCTGAATTGATCCGAGTATTACGCGGCTTTATAAACCACACAGGTGTTTTTGGTGGGGTTTTATAAGGGGCTTGCCCGAATGCCTCATGCCAGTGAGCCACTTGGCTTTGATGATTGAGGGCAACGGCAAATACAGTGCCTTTCATTGACAACTCCTTATTAGGAAAACGATGATTTCGAATGATTGTTAATATATTAATAATGTATAAAGTGGTAATTGGCAATAGGCTAGAGAAATTGTTAATTTTAATTGTGATCTCTTTAACATATTCAGAAGGTTTTTATGTAACCTATTGATATTCAGTATTCTGATATTTTTTTTGAATTTTTATTGTAACTTTTTATTAACTTTTTGGTTTGCTGTTGAATTGTTTACTCATTAATATTTTGGGGTTTTTCTTTGTGATTGTTATTTTACCGTGCTAACCTTGGTTTTAAGTGGATAGAATAGGCTATCACTAAGGGTAAATTTGCGGTGTAAAGGCGCAATAGATTGTGTAATACCAATTTAATTGGTATTAAATAAACATTTTAGAGTGGTGAGTTTTAAACTTATGCATGAATCATTGACAATTGCATTATTACAGGCAAGAGAGACCGCGATGGGGTTCTTTCGCCCTATTTTAAAGTCATACAATTTGACTGAACAGCAATGGCGTATTATCCGAGTACTTGCCGATAAACGCTCTATTGATTTCCATGAGTTATCAGTTCAAACCTGTATTCTTCGTCCAAGTTTGACAGGGATTTTGACTCGTATGGAGCGGGAAGGGTTAATTTTTCGCTTAAAGCCACTCAATGATCAGCGTAAGCTCTATGTTTCTCTGACGCCTAGTGGTCAAACATTGTACGATAAAGCACGTCAAGAAGTGGAAGAGGGCTATCAAAAAATTGAGCAGGCATTTTCTCAGGAGAAAATGCAACAATTAACCGCACTGCTGGATGAATTAATTGCTTTAGAAAGCCCTGATTACAGCCATATTGCGGATAAAAAAGAGAGCGCTTAGGGCGAATTTCGCATGTCGTGGGCAATAAATAAATTGCCCCCTAATCAGCAACATTCTGATTAGGGGGCTTTTCGTTGTTTACTTACCTAGTAGATGTAGGAAGTGAATATGTTTTTCGTACTGGTCGAGAATATCATGGATGACCTGTTCTTTGGTCCAGCCCATAACATCATAGTCTTGCCCACCTTCTTTAAGGTGAACCTCTGCACGATAATATTTCTGCTCTTCGCTTTTTTCATCATCGCTCTCTGTTCCCATGCCAGAAAGGGCAAAAGAAGGTTGGACATAGTAGCGCAAGCGAACTTCGTATAGGAAGTTCATATCCTCACCTAAATCGACCTCGAAGCCAATCCTATCATCTTTATCATTATAGATATGGCAAGTCGTATTCTGCTTCTCAAGCTCCTCTGAGACCATTTCCATCGATGGATGAACAACCTCACCGAGAAAACGTTTTACTTGGTTACGTTTTGGGAAATACGCGATATTACGTAAGCGTCGTTGCCATGGAATTGGATTGCGGCTCGCTGTCGGAGCAATTGTGGCTAATTGTTGGCTATCACGTTTATAAGCATCAATACGCAATGCTTTAAATAAGCCATAAATTGCTGCTAATAGTACCATCGCAAACGGCAAGGCGCTGGCAATAGTTAAGGTTTGTAGTGCTTGTAAGCCACCTGCAAGTAATAATGTGATAGCAACGACACCCATTAAACCAGCCCAGAAAATACGCTGCCAAACTGGGGTATTTGAATCACCACCCGATGCTAAAGTATCAACAACCATTGCCCCAGAGTCAGCCGAAGTGACAAAGAAGACGACCACCATCAGCATAGCAAAAAATGATAGTACGGTAGAGAAAGGGAAGTAGGTTAAAAATTCAAACAGGGCGAGTGAAACATCTGATTGCACTGTTTCTGCCAGTTTAACGGCATCTTGGTTTTTAATCAGGTTAATGGCGGAATTACCGAAGAACGTCATCCACATCAAGGTAAAGCCAGCAGGAACAAATAGAACGCCAGTGACGAACTCACGAATAGTACGTCCACGTGAAATTCGCGCGATAAACATCCCAACAAATGGCGACCAAGAGAGCCACCAACCCCAATAAAGTAATGTCCAACCACCTAACCAATCACTGGATTTAGGCTCATAGGCATATAAGTTAAAGGTTTTGTTGACTATCTCGGATAGATAACCACCTGTGTTTTCAACAAATGATTTCAGTAATAAAACGGTTGGCCCTAAGATCAACACCAGCAGCATCAATATAAAGGCTAAACCTAAGTTTAATTCAGAAAGAATGCGGATCCCTTTATCTAGGCCTGAAACCACAGACAGCGTCGCAAGGCCAGTAAAGACAACGATCAGAATAACTTGTACGGTTGGGCTAACAGGCAGACCAAACAGGTGATTCATCCCTGCATTAACCTGCAATACGCCAAAGCCTAATGATGTCGCAACCCCAAAAACAGTACCGACAACCGCGAAAATATCGACAAAGTGGCCAATAGGGCCATAAATACGATCACCAATAATAGGATACAGTGCGGAGCGGAGGGTCAGCGGTAACCCATGGCGGTAGCTAAAAAAGGCTAAAATCAGCGCCACAATGGCGTAAATCGCCCAAGCGTGTAAGCCCCAATGGAAGAAGGTCAAACGCATTGCCTCTTTCGCGGCTTCAACCGTTTGCGGATCACCGACTGGTGGGTTGAGGTAGTGCATTACAGGCTCTGCAACACCAAAGAACATTAACCCTATCCCCATACCTGCGGAAAACAGCATGGCAAACCAAGACACATAGCTAAAATTAGGTTGTGCGTGATCGGGGCCGAGTTTTATCTGTCCATAACGAGAGAGTCCCAGATAAGTCACACTCAAAAGAATGATAGCGACGGCTAGAATATAGAACCAGCTAGCATTATTGAATAGGTTTTGTTGAAGATGACTTAGATGAGATTCTGCTACTTCCGGCATGATGGCGGCAAAACCAACAATAACCATAATCACAAGTGCAGAGGTATAAAATACCGGGGGACTAATTTTTGAGCGATTTTTTTTAGAATCAGTATCGTTTTGACTCATAACAACCTTCTTTGATTTATTTTATTTTTGACATACCAATAATCTGTTGGGTATGCAACGCGCTGTCCTTCTTAATGAAACAATGAAATTGCGAAAGGGTTCCCAGTGGGGAAACAGTAGAAAGAACAATAATGAAACAGTTTGCAGAGATAGCGATAAAAACGGTTATTGCGGCCGTTGCTATCAAATGTTTTTTTAGCTGTTATTACTCCATTTGCGAAAAAACCGGCGGATATATTGCCATATATCGAGACTAGTTTCAAATAAACAGGAAAAACCTCTATGTTTTCATGAAAATATAGCCTTATAAATCACATTATTAACTATCATTGTTGTTATCTTTTTAACTATTTAACAAAAAGTTAGATAAAAAGCTTAGAAAGGTTAATTAAATTAACATTAATATTCGGATTTTAGGTAGAAATAAATATTGGTAGAGTTTCGGTGTTATTTAGGAATAGGGCATATTCACCGTAACTGACTATCTTTACTCCCTCGGCGATTATAACCACTAAATGTGGCACTTTTTTGATCGGCGGCATTTTGGCAAGTGATACAGAGCTGTACGCCAGGGAGTGCCTTGCGGCGGGCGAGAGGAATAGGCTCACCACATTCAACACAGTATTCAGCACTTTCGCCTGAATGGAGTTGACTGCGAGCCTTAGCGATAGCGTCATCAAGAGTGGCATCAATTTGTTCTTGAACCGCATTTTCGTTAGCCCAACCATTTGCCATAATCACCTCGTACAAAAAAGCATCACTTTATTGATCATAAGGGGGGATATGGAAAATTCAAGGCGTTAGAACTTAAATTAACGGTAGAACCATATAGATATGATCCATACCATCTTCGTCATACATTTCGCCTTGTGTGTGATAGCCTAATGTTTCGTAAAAGGCGATTGCGGTATGTTGTGCAGATAGTCCTACAGCATGAAATTGGTTCTCGATAGCGTACTGCTCAACAAATTTCATTAACTTACGTCCAAAGCCTTTGCCTCGATATTGTTTAAGTACCGCGACTCTGCCCACTTTTATCACTTTGTCGGCTTGTAAAATACAACGTAGTACAGCAACAGGGCTATTTTCTAGGTATAGCACCACATGTAATGCGTCATCATCATATACATCTACATCGATTTCAGCAGGAAAGCCTTGTTCATGGGTAAAAACTTGTTGGCGAAGCGCGAAAGCGTGATTAACGATTTTAGGATCAGTATACCCAAGGCTATATCTCACTTGCATGTTGTCTCCAATTTATAAGGTAACGTGTTTATATTATTTCGGTTTTAAATTGTTATACCAGAATTGAGGGGGAACAGGACATGGTTTTGTGTGCTTTACTTTCTCCGTATAAAAATATAAAAAAAAGCAGGCCAGCGTAGACCTGCTTTGAGAATAAACCGAGTTATCTAGCACAGATAGTTATTTGTTTTCTGCTTTTAATTCTTCAGTTTTATTTTTGGCATCAGTCGCTAGTTCATCTGCTTTATTGATTGAGTCTGTTTTCACTTCTTGGCTTTTTTCTGCTATTTTATCATTTGTTTCTGATAGCTTATTTTTTGCCGATTCAGTTAATTCATCTGATTTTTTATCAGCCGCATCTTTTAGCTCTTTAGCTTTATCAGATAGCTCATCTGCCTTAGCTGAAGCTTGTTTTTCAAGTTCGTTAGCTTTCTCTGTGGCACTATTTTTAAATTCAGAGATTTTTTGCTCGCTAGCCTTTTTTAATTCATCGGCTTTCTCTGTAGCGCTTTCTTTAAGCTCAGCCGCTTTTTGCTCGCTAGCTTCTTTCAATTCATTAGCTTTCTCTGTGGCGTTCTCTTTAAGCTCAGCTGCTTTTTGTTCGCTAGCTTCTTTTACTTCTTTAGCCTTATCTGCAATTTCATCCGCTTTTTCTGAAGCTTGTTTTTGAAGGTCATTCGCTTTTGCTTCTGCACTATCCTTAAGTTCGGCTGCTTTTTGCTCACCAGCATCTTTTAATTGCTCCACTTTTTCTTCAGTTTGTTTCATCGTTTGATCTGTCTTTGATGAATCATCACAACCTGCCGCCATAGCGATAATACCTGCTAGAATAAGAGAACTTAACATTTTCTTTTTCATAAATATTTCCTTTAGCATGATGTAAGTGGATACGGATCTGCTATCAATAGCATGTTATAAATATAACTCATATTTTTAATAATTAAAAATCAGTTGTCTCTGAAAGTTACCTGAAATAAAAAGGTAGCATTATCAGCAAAATAGTGATTTTAATGCTTGATATCAATATTTAACTTAATAAAAAAGACGAGCTTTATTATTTCGCTATAATTAATCTTGGATATTAGCAAAAAAATAATATGCTGGTTTATTTAACTAAAATTCATAAAAACGTGAGTATACGAAAGGAAGTCTTATATGAGTTATTACTATATGCTTGTTGTAGTCAAGTTTATCATTGGTTTTGCCATTGTTCTTACTCATATGAATTTGTCTGGGAAAACGCAGCTGTCACAGATGACACCTATTGATTTTATTGGAAATTTTGTGTTAGGTGGAATTATTGGTGGTGTGATTTATAGCGATACAATCCCATTATATCAGTACATCACTTTACTCTTTATAGGTGTGTTTTTTATATCAGGGCTAAACTATTTAACTAAAAAATTTAACTTTATTCGCAACGTGACTATCGGCAATCCTATCCCTATTATTAGTAAAGGAAACTTTATTATGGAAAATATATTAGAAAAAGGGAATAAAATTGATATTTTGAATATATCCTCAAGAATTCATGCACAAGGGGTTCATTCATTCCAAGAAATCTATTATGCCCAGATTGAACCAGATGGGCAATTAACGGTTATTTGTGATCCAACAAATATGCCATCAGTGATTATTATGAAAGATGGTGTTGTTAGGCTAAATGAATTGCAATCGATAGAAAAAGACGAAGAGTGGTTAAATAAACAGATGGTTAAACATGGGATCGATAAGCCCGAATCTGTTTTTCTTGCTGAGTTTTGGCAAGGCGAAGTCAAATTTATTCGGCAAGATGGCAAAATTCAGTAACTATCACGTTTCTTAATAAAAAGATGAAGAGCCGCTAAAGGCTCTTCATCTTAGGTCTAAGATGCTTTACTGACAAATTATTTTTTCAAATCATCATACAGCATCAAAGAGGATTTATTCTCAGGGTCACCAATGTAACGCGGCTGTGGTTGGTATTCGTCACTAAATAGGCTTTTCTGAGGAGTGTAGCCTTTGTAGTTAAAGCCCGCGAGATCAGACCATGAGTAGATAAAATCCATGGTGCTATAAGGCCTATCGGTTTTACTGTTCAAATTAAAATTATGGCTTTGTAACCATTCAGGAGATTGCCATACTAGGAATGGAACATTGTAGATCACACGACTTGGTTTGCCTTCACTACGACCTAAAGTTTCATGAGGAGGTGTATCAAAGACATCTTCACCATGATCAGAGAAAAAGACTAAAAAGCCATTTTCTTTTGATGAATCAAAATCTTTAATTAATGTGGAAACAATATAATCATTGTAGTGTTGTGCGTTGTCGTAAGCATTGTAATCTTCGACTTGGCTCTCTTTGAGGTTACTTGGCACCAGACTATCTTTACCTTTAAAGATGGCTTTATCTTCAGGATAACGGAACTCATATCGCATATGGGTTCCAAGTAGGTGAACAACAATAAATTTTTTCTCAGCAGGGTCGGCCAGAGCTTCTTTAAACGGGGCTAGCACAACTTCATCGTAAATACGTGAACTTTGGGCCATATCGTTATTTAAGTAATATTGTTTATCTGTTTGTCGAGAAAAAGCGGTTAATAGCGTATTACGCTCCGTCATTGTCTGTTGGTTTGTGATCCAAAAAGTTTTAAATCCAGCTTGCTTCATCATATTCATGATTGAAGGGCGCGAATTAAATAACTCGGGCTCAGTTTGAGAGGCAAACGTGAGAATTTGCTGGAGCGCCTCTATTGTATAAGGACGAGAGGTCACGACATCGTTAAATACAGACAAATTATCGGGATACTGTTGTTTTAGCTGCTCAAGCTCTGGTGTTGTTGGGCGTTTATAACCATATAAGCTCATTCTATCGCGACTTGTTGATTCACCAATGACCAAAACAAAAGTTCTCGGCGTATTGCCATTAGCATCGATAAAGTTTTCTAATGGCGGGATCTTACTGTTATCACGGATCAGTTCTTCCATATTGGCTAACTGGTTTTTATAGAGAAAATAGCCACTAACAAATTGCCAAGGCGCAGCATAGGCAAGTTTACTATTCACATAAGACATGACATTGGCGAACGGCCTATCTTGTTTAATTCCTTTATTATAATAAGGCACGCCAAATAAGATGATTAGCACGAGCAAAGAGACACCACATCTCGCTGACACTGGCATGGTCACTGGTTTTAGTCGTGACCATAAGAAAATCGCGACCAAAGTATAAATCAATATAACCGCGATAACCTTAAAGCTAATGTATTGCCTTAAAAATTCACCTGCTTCATTTGTATTTGTTTCAAACATCACAAACATGACGCTTTGTGAGATCTGATGCCCATAGACGACAAAATAAGCGAGTGCAATGACAGATGAAAGCCAAAGAATGATACCGATAATGCCGGCAACTAATTTGATCCTTCTAGGGAAAAAGAGCGCAGGGATTAACCAGAGTGTGCTGTACAGTAAAGAGTCTCTTAATCCGACGGTGTTACTTTGTCCTGTAACAACAACATAGATTTGGAGCAATGATGAGAAATACCAGAAATAGATGAGCAACCACAGTAAAGCTGTCCAGCTAAATCTCTTTGCTTGCGTAGAATTAACCATAATTTATTGAACTCTTATTCTTAAGTCATGTTAGGTAATAAGAAAAAACGCCAAAAATCGATTTTTAGATATTATCTTAGAAATTAAGTTCAATAAAATAAACAACTAATAATTGATGAGATTTGGTTTATATTTGGTTTAATTTTACACAGGAAATAAAGTCAAATTAAGATAGCTTCAGTTTGATAGTTAGGCTTTTTTTATATTTTATTTCTCCTAAGTATAAAAATGGAACTGTATCAGTTGATATAAGGATATGTCGGTTATACCAATAAAATCAACCGAAGAACGGCATTCTAACTAACATCAATGACCAACATGTGTTATATAGACTTTATGTAATCTTATCTGAGCAGAGGGTGAAGGAAAAATGTCAGATAACGCGTTTATTGCTTTTCTGAAATCATCCTTATTTATCCGTTTAATCATCTCAATACTTATCATTTTTGATGGTTTTATGATTATTAAGCCTATATTGGGGGCTTATACTGACTATATTGATTGGCGAGCGAATGGGTTTAGTGAGTGGCTTAAATCTCTCGGCTTTATGAAGTTGCTTGATATCCCTCGTTTTTTGTTAGGAATTTCATTGATATTTTTATCTTTTTTCATGCTTAATGGTGCCCGAATCGCATGGGTGTTTTCACTGCTTTTACTGGCCATTATTTCGTTTGTTGATTTAAAAATTGCAACGGAAAACCTTCATCAAGGTTATTTTTCGCTGGTCCTTTTTTTGGCGTTGAGCTTTTTTTGGAAGCGTTATCATCATCACAGCTTAACCAGTGCGGGATTTGTGGCGATAACTTGTATCATTGCATTATTGCTTTATTCCATTTTTGGCACACTCTATATCGGTAATGAATTTCTACCTGTCGTTAAAGATGGAACCACGGCATTTTATTTCGCGTTAGTTTGTATGACGACCGTCGGTTTCGGCGATATAGTGCCAGTCTCTACAGATGCTCGGGTATTTACTGTTACGGTCATTATTCTTGGTATTACAATTTTTACAACATCAGTGGTTTATGTTGTAGGGCTGTTAGCTAAAGGAACAAAGGAAATTGTTCGCAAGAGGTTTTCTTATATGAAAAATCATTATGTTGTAATTGGTAGTACGCCAATGGCGGTAAGCATGTATGAAGGGTTAAAAAATCGCGAACTGCCAGTTGCGGTGATCTGCCAAGAAAGTCATCGCGCACATTATCCTGAGAAAGATAATATCGTCACTGGTGACCCTACAGATACAGCGCTATTAGCCGAATCGAATGTTAAACAGGCAAAATATGTATTAGTGATGACAGATAGCGACGCCTTAAGTACTTTTGTTCTCTTAGGGATAAAACAACTTGCTGGTGAAGGTGTAAAAACGGTGGTATTGGTTAACCAAGAAAGCAATATAGATAAAATTCGCCTGCTTAACCCCGACATGCTGTTTTCATTATCTTCTTTAGGGGGCGAAGTTTTGATGAAAGTGCTTTGCGGTGAAACAATATCAAATGACAGTATTAGTGATATTCTGTTAAATAAAGTGGCGAAAAACGAATAACAGGAATAAAACACTATGTTAACTGCCGAGCAAATCAGTTGTCAGCGGCAAAACAGGATGCTTTTTCAAAAGCTGGATTTCACCGTATTGCCCGGCCAAATTTTACAAGTTGAAGGGCCTAATGGTGCGGGTAAAACGACCTTATTACGTATGGTGGCTGGGCTGTTAAAACCAGATGAAGGGGATATTTTGTGGGAGCAATATTCGATTCATCAGTTAAAAGAAGATTTTACTCGTCAATTACTTTACTTAGGGCACAAGCCTGCCGTTAAATCACTACTCACTCCTTATGAGAACCTACAGTTTTATTATCAGATGCAGCATCGCCATCCTGCCGGGGATAGTTTGTGGTCGGCTCTCGAAGAAGTGTCACTCATTGGCTATGAAGATGTTCCTGTTGGTCAGTTATCAGCGGGGCAACAAAGGCGAGTGAATCTTGCAAGGTTATGGTTAAGTGAAGCTCCTTTGTGGGTGTTGGATGAGCCTTTTACTGCTATTGATGTCGCAGGCGTGAAACGTCTTACCGAACGCTTTCATCAGCATGCTGAACAAGGTGGGATCATTCTTTTTACTTCTCATCAAGCTATGTCGGGGCATTTTGGATCCTTAAAACTGACGGGCGGATATGAATAATGTTTTGGCTAGTGATTAAAAGAGAACTAAAAATAGCATTTAGAAGTTTTTCTGAATTGGTAAACCCATTATGGTTCTTCTTAATTGTTATTACGTTATTTCCATTGAGCATAGGGCCTGAGCCTCAGTTATTAGCACGTATCGCTGTTGGCATTTTTTGGGTAGCCGCGGTGCTTTCTTCTTTATTATCGCTCGAACGTCTCTTTAAAGATGACTATCTGGATGGTTCGTTAGAACAACTGTTGCTCGCACCGCATCCACTATTTTTAACGGTATTAGCTAAAGTGATTGCTCACTGGCTGGTAACTGGAGTGCCGCTAATCTTACTTTCACCGATAGCAGCTTTAATGCTCTCTTTTGACGCGAATACCCTTTCTGTACTTGCAGGTACTTTGTTGCTAGGTACACCGATCCTGAGCTTTATTGGTGCAATAGGGGCTGCTTTAACGGTATCTCTGAAAAAAGGGGGAGTACTCGTGAGTTTACTGGTGCTGCCGCTGTATATTCCTGTGCTCATTTATGCAACGGGAACAATGGAAGCGTATAGTTTTAATATGCCTTTGGGGAGTTATTTTGCGATTCTAGCTGCATTGTTAGTGGGGAGCGTGACATTTTCGCCTATCGCAATTGCCGCAGCATTAAAAATTAATATCAGTCATAATTAAACACGGTACCCAAAAACATCACTAAGGCGGTTGCACTATTTTTCAATCAGCTCCATCGTTAAAAGCAAATTAGAGTCGGGGGATAGCAATCTTCATCGTGATAAGCATAAAGCCAGAAGTGAGATTCAATGCTGGCTTTATGCTTTTTAATTATGCGGCGAGTGAAATAGTAGGTGTCTATAGATCAGTATGTAATTTATTTAATTAGGCACCAAAGTTGGGGCCAATGATATCAATCGCATCCGTACAAATTGCATCAACTCCCCAGTTTAAAAGTCGCGAAGCGCGCGCAGGGTCATTAACGGTATAAACTAAAATGTATAAGCCAGCCTCTTTTAAGCGTTTTACGCGTTTTTCATCCAATAATGTATGATCTAAATGGATGGAGACACAATCAAGCTGTGTTGTAAGGGTTTGCCAATCATCTCGCCATTCATCTAATAATAACCCTCTCGGTAGTTCAGGAGCGTATTGTTGAGCCGAAATTAGTGCTTCAATTGAGAAAGATGAAATCAATGGGGCTGTTTGTCCTTGCCACAGTTGACGAGCTGCAAGCGCAACAATTTGACCTGTTTTAGCTTCCAAGCCTGTCGTTGGTTTGATCTCAATATTTGCCATCATGCCATGTTGCTGACAACGTTTTGCGACCTCAGAGAGTAAAGGCAGCCGCTCTTTGGCGAATTCTGGACCATACCAGCTTCCAGCATCGATATTTGATAATTGCTCCCAATTTAATTCCCCTGCAATACCATGACCATCACTGGTGCGCTCAAGAGTATCATCATGTAATAAAAAGATTTGATCATCATGGGAAAGTTTGGCATCAAACTCGATCATGGTATGTCCATATTTTGCGCCAATATCAATGGCTGCGAGTGTATTTTCAGGAGCGAGTCTGCCACCACCACGATGGGCAACAATTTTAGGATAAGGCCAAGAGTTCATAATGTTGTCTATTTTCCTATTAAAGAAATACAACGGCTTTTTAAAGCGGTGTGACCAGTATTATAGCCGAATGTCACATTATCTTACTCTTTAGCAGCTGTAAATGAAGATTAGCTCTAGAGGTAAGTTATCTATTTACAGAAAAGCGGGTGTTTATGAGAAAATAATTTTCAAAAAAACGATATAAAAGCCTATATTTGTTTTTTTATTGGTATTTTAATTTTATTTATTACTCTAATAATGATTATCTGAAAATGTGATCTTGGCGCCTTTACCGAAATTGTTTCGTTTTGTAGGATACTTAACTTAAATTTAAGTATCGCGGTTGGATACATTGATACATCGAACAACTTATTTATCTGGTTGCTTATTGCTGGTTATTGTCGAGGTTTAATCGTGATTTTCTACTATTAGCCATGACTCATTCGCGATGAATGGTTTTTATCAATAGTAGTTTGTGGCGCGGTATGATCCTCAAACGGAGCATGTATGTCCACTCAAAACTCAAGTAAATCCGCTAACCCACCTCCAGTCAAAATGACACCAGCTGGCAGGGCTTATGCGGAACAAGAACGCCGTACCGCGAAGCGAGATTCCTTCTTGAAAGCATGGTATAACGGGGAATTAAACTCTGGTTTGGTGTTTAACTGTCGTATCGATGGGCTTCCCGATGACACCTTTCAGGTTACCGAATTTGATCTACAAGAGGGGTTGTCAGAACTATTTACTTTAACTCTTCATGCGGTCAGCTCCCTACTTGATGTGGATTTCCATGATATATTAGGCGGGGCTTCTTCCTTGACTGTGAAGCGGGATGGGATAAAAATTCGTGAGGTACAAGGCTTATTGGCAAGCGCCGAGAATCTGAATACCGATGGAGTGAAAACATGGTATAAATTTGTTATACGCCCAGAAATGTGGGTGATGACTCTCAAGCAAGACAGCCGTATTTTCCAAGATACCACCGTACCAAAGATATTAGAAACCTTGCTGAATGAATCGCACATTAAACACGATAAATTGTTTTATCATCCCGAAGAGCACCTTGAACGCCCGTACATTACCCAAAAGCGTGAAACGATGTATGATTTTTGGTGCCGCCTCGCCGCCGAAGAAGGGATTACCTTTTGGTTTGAGGAAGGCCCGAAACTGTTTTACAGCGGCCGCCATTTAGGAATGACGGCAGGGATTACCCTCACTTATAACCCGCAAGCCGATACTGATACTACCGACAGTACTGCTACTACATGGCGCTATGCCGAGCAGCTGTGCAGCGATATTCGTATTGATAAAGATTACAATCAACAGCGACCTTCTCACCCGCTCAGCCATCAAGTCGTTGGTGACGTGCACCACCAACACGAAGTGTTCGAAAGTTATGGTCGCTTCCAAGAAGACGCGGAAGGGGAAACGTTCAATCAAATTCGTTATGAACAATCGCAAAATAACCGTCAAATGGGGCACGCCAGCACCAACTGTTTTGCCTTGCACCCCGGTAAGATGTTTACTTTAACCAATCACCCCAATGAGCGTATGAATAAGCGTTGGCAGGTGGTCAGGGTATCACATCACGGCGTACAACCCCTTGCCGACAACAGTGGCGGCGAAGGAACGCAGTTGTCCAACAGTGTGTCGTTTATCCCAGAGACGCAAGAGTGGCGACCGCCGTATCGTTATAAACCGACTGCTGATGGTGATGAGTTAGCGACAGTTGTGGGGCCTCCGGGAGAGGAAATCTATACCAACAGCAAAGGGGAAGTGGTGGTCTATTTCCATTGGGATAGACGCGGCACGCCCGACCACGGCGCCTCCTGCTGGGTGCCAGTGTCACACGGCTGGAGTGGCAATGGCTATGGGTTTATGAGTATTCCTCACGTCGGGCAACAGGTTTTAGTCAGTTACCTGAATGGGGATATTGATAGGCCGATTGTCACGGGGTGCACCTACAATGGACGCAATAAACCACCGTTAAATTTACCCAACGAAAAAACGCGTACCACCTTTAAAACTTGTACTCATAAAGGCGAAGGGTTTAATGAATTGCGTTTTGAAGACAAAGCCGGATACGAAGAAATCTATTTTCACGCACAGCGTGATATGAATGTGCACATTCAAAACGATAATCACACTCATATTCAGCGGGACAGCAAACAGCGCATTGACCAACATCGCTACGCTGAGATTGCGGGTGATGACCACCTCCATGTCAAAGGCACGCAAAAAGCGTTAACCGAAGGCGATGTTTTTCAGCAAGTGCTGGGGGCTTACCATCAGCAAGTGGATGGTGCATTGGTCAGTGAAAGCGGACAAGAAACCCATCTGAGCAGCCAAGGCAAAGTGGTGATTGAAGCCGCCACCGAAATCACGCTTAAAGTCGGTGGCAGCTTTGTGCGCATCACCCCGAGCAACGTGTTTACCTCGGGCAATGTGGCGATTGGTGACAGTGGAGGCGGCTCAGGGCAAGCGGTCAATCTTCAGCTCCCTGACGGGGTGGCTCCGTTTGCACCTCCGCCATACCCCATCAAACCGTACTGTGCGATGCAAGCTCAAGCCACTGGCAGTTGGGTGATTAAACCCAACGGAGGCAATGCATGAGACCGACGCCTTGGACAACGTGGTTGAGTGAGCCTCACCGTGACCCGGTGTATTTACTGCTCAATACCTTGGCGCAGCCCAACCCGACGGATGTGCTGTTTGCCAACGATTGGATTGAACAGGCGTTTCCGCTGTATAACGGCACCCCCTTGGCCCATTTAATCGCACAAAGTCCGTGGTTGGTGAAATTGAAACCGAGCGCCGCCGTCCCACTCGGGCAGCTGCTTGACCGCAAAGGCTTCAGTGACCCCAGTTGGGGCTGGGCTTACCGTAGCCCGATGGCGTGGGACGCGCAGTTACACCATTGGCAACAACGTCAATTAGTGAAACTGGATGGCGAAATGGTGGTATTACGCTTAATGGACAGCCGCATCGCCAATATCTTGATACCCAGCATGCGCGAAGCGGATTGGTATGTGTTGATGAACCCGGTGCATGAAGTGATGCTGGATACTGACACACAACCTGTCTGCCTGATATCGCCCGCCCGTGACCGTCCGCCGCTGATACCCGAGCTGAAAGTGCACCCGTTTACCTTGGGTGAGCATTTACAAACGGCGTGGGAGAACTCTGAAACGTGCATCCAACTGATGGCAGAAAACCTCGCTTGTGAATTGTGGGAGAACCAACCTGATAACGCACTGGCGCTCGACACCCCTGTAGGGCAATTGCACGAACGATTGGTCGGTTGGTTGCATATCTCCCCCATATTAGCCGGTAACGTCGCCACACGCACCCTCGCCCAGTTTACCGACTATGCCCAACAATTGGGCTGGATACCCTCGACAACGGAGCCGTCATGAGTCAAAAAACAGAATCTTGCATTATCTGTGACAACTACCGATTTTGGATTAACCTGCAATTGGTGGATGATAAAGGACAACCATTAATTGGCGTGGCTTATACTTTATCCGAACGTGGCACAGGGCGCACCTTAGCGGGCAGCAGTGATACGCAAGGGCTAATACACGCCGAAGGCATGACGGCACGCCCGTATACTTTAACCCTTGAGCCGCAGTCACTGGCGGATGCACTGACCACCCTATCTCCTCCGACGGCGATTCAAGGCAAAGATAAATCGTTGAAAGATTTTTGTCG